>DGTM01000067.1:0-25607 GCA_002394305.1 Prevotellaceae bacterium UBA4336 | reverse complement strand
GTCCACTCGAAGTTCTCGCCGCCGGCAGCATCGGCCAGGTTCGTCCGTGTGTCGCTCACCTTGCCGCCGTTCAGCAGTTTGTACCACATCTTGGCGTGTTCCTTCTCGTTGGCAGCCGTCTCCTCGAAGATAGCGGCAATCTGCACATAGCCGTCCTTCTTGGCCTTCGAAGCGAAGTAGCTGTACTTGTTGCGTGCCATGCTCTCTCCGGCAAAAGCCTCCTTGAGGTTCTGCTCCGTCTTGGTTCCTTTAAGGTCTTTCATTGTATTTTGAGTTTAAGAGTTAATGACTTCGTGAATTTGCGAGGACAAAGATAGCTTAAATTCTCTAAATGACAAAGGGAATTTCTTGTTTTCTCACAAAATATTGCTCTGAAAAGGCTTTTTTTCAAAGAAAAATGTGTATCTTTGTGCCAGGCTTTTAAGCGTCCGGTCCGTATGACAATAGAGGATATACAAACATTGATTCATGGTGATGAGACTCGCACGTTGGAACTGAAGAAGACAACAGGCGAGTTGAAGGATGGCATGCGCTCTGTTTGTGCTTTCCTCAATACAGCTGGCGGCTGGCTGTTCTTCGGCATTGCACCGACAACACTGAAAATTGTCGGTCAAGAGGTAACAGACAATACGCGAAAGGAGATTGCCAGGGAGATTGCCAAACTGGAACCACTGATAGACCTGCCAGTAGAATACATTGATGTGCCGGACCGTCCAGATTATCATGTTATAGCCATTCATGTGAATGCAGCTGGCTATTGGAGTGCGCCCTGTACTTACGACAACAAACCCTATATTCGAATAGAAAGCACTACCATTGTTATGCCCCGTGACATGTTTGAAGACAGACTGATGCGGAGCAAGGACAGCCGCTACAAATGGGAAGACCAAGTATGTGAAGGCATCACCATTGCAGATTTGGAGGAGCAGCGCATTCGTGGCGGAGTTCGTCTTGGCGTGGAACGTGGTCGAATGCCAGAGTCTTCATTGATGGAAACAACGGAAAGTCTTGTCGAGAAATTGAAACTGACCACTCCAGATGGGAAACTGAAGAATGCAGCAGCAGCCTTGTTCCTGCATGACACCAGTCAGTTTCCTCAGTTCCTTCTTCGTATGGCTCGTTTCCGTGGCACGAATAAGAATGAGTTTTTCGACAATCAACGTGCCTATGGCAACTTCTTCACGCTATTGGATGCTGGTATGGCATTCTTCTTCAAACACCTCTCGATTAGCGGAAAGATAGTTGGCTTTACGAGAGAAGAGAAGTTGGAAGTTCCGGCTGAAGCTCTCCGAGAAGCCTTGACGAACGCGCTCTGCCATCGATTTTTCCACAACACAAGTAGTTCTGTTGGTATTGCCATATATGATGACCGTATTGAGATTGAGAACTCTGGTCATTTGCCAGAGGAATTGACAACTGAAACCATCAAACAATCGCATCATTCCTTCCCTCAGAACCCAACTATTGCCGACGTGCTCTTCAAAACAACGTTCTTGGAGAATTGGGGTAGTGGCATCTGCCGTATCATGGATGCTTGTCGAGAGGCTAACCTTCCCGAGCCTGAGTACAATCAGAATGCATCTTTTGTTTGGGTGACATTCAAACGGAATGCCATACAACCATACAACCATACGACCATACAAGTTCACCATACAACCGCACAAGTTCACCATACAACCTCTATGCACCCATCTAAGGCTAAACGTCTAAAGAAGTTTTTGTCAGTAGTGGGTGAAAAAGGTGCGAACTTAAAGACATTGATGGAGGAAATGAATTTGCGTAACAGGTCGAGCTTTGTTAATGCTTATATAACCCCGAACCTGACAGAAGGCCATATTGCAATGTTATACCCAGAGTCGCCCAATCATCCTATGCAGTCGTACTACTTGACGAATAAGGGAAGAGAAATCTTAAATAGTCTTTGATTGCAAATTCGACTTGTAACTATTTGACGTTTATCCAACTCTGCCCATAAATATGTGTGTGAGCGAAGAAAAATGCAAAAAGAGGACTGCGGCGGCCTTAATTGTTGATTTCTTTGTGCTTTTGCATGATGTGTCTGAACATAGATAGCATTGGCGTTGGCTATGCATGGGGAGTCTTGCCCTTATGCACATAGTGACGGGACAAAAGGTGGTTGAGGAGGGCGAAGAAGGTGAGGCAGAAGAGCGTGGGCAGGGCGAGGGCGAGGGCGTCGGGCCTCTTCGACATGGCGACAAGCGACTGCCAGATCTCCGGGCCGCAAGCGTAGGCGAGGCTGCCAATGCCAAGGGCTGAAAAGGCTGCAACGATGAGGAAGGCTGCGATGCGCTGCCTTCGCCGGCTCTCGCGCTGCTCGCGGCGGATGCGGCGCATGGTGGTATAGGCGAAGTTCGACGGCAAGGCCGGCTTCTCGCGGGGCGCGAGAGCTTGGCGCAATACATTATTATTTATTGGCTTTTCCATGTTTCATGAGTGAATAGAGTTTGCGACGGATGCGGTGCAGACGTGTGGCGATGGTGCCCGGCTCCACGTCGAGGATGTAGGCGATGTCGGCCAAGGGACGGCTCTCGAAGTAGAAGAGTTCGAGGAGCATCTGCTCGTCCGGCTTGAGGAGGCTGATAGCGTGGCGGAGTTCGTCGAGCCGGCTCTCGTCGTCCAGCACTTCGTCCACCTCGGCATCGCTGGCGTGGGGATGGTCTTCGATGCTGAGATACTTGATGCGCTTCTTGCGGAGCCACGAGACGGCGACTGTGTAGGCGATGCGACAGACCCAGGTGGAGAACGAGGAGCGCCCGATGAAGGAGTCGAGACGGCTGTAGGCGCGGACGAATGCGTCCTGCGTCAGCTCCTCGGCATCCTCGCGGGTCGGCACCAGTCGCGACACGATGGCAAACACTTCGCCACCGTATCGCTCCAGGAAATAGCCGTAGTCCTCGGCATGACCTTCGAGGATGCGGACTATCAGTCGCTGCTCGTCCATCAACGTTGAATAGTTGAGAAGTTAAAAAGTTAAAAGGTTAAAAAGTTAAAGAGGAATGGATTTCCTCCTTTTTACCTTTTTACTTTTTCACTCTTTTACTTTTTCTTCAGGTTGTTCGGCCTTGCGCTCGGCACGGTAAGACATGAGCAGTCCTATGCCTCCGCAAATGCAGACACTGGCCACATAGACGATGCCGCCGACATAATCTCTATAGCGAAACATGAAATCTGTGTCTGCACGAAAAGCGTAATCGCCATAGGTCGCCAGCATGTTGATGCAGAAGCCGAGCAGGAATCCGCAGCCCACGCCAAGCAACAGCCAGCCGATGCGGAGGGCAGTGTACTTGTTTCCGCTGCTGTAAAGGCTGATGCCTTTGAAATCGACGTGAGTGAGTTCGGCAATTTTGCTGATGAGCAACAGTCGCTCCTGTCTGTGAACAAAGAGTTCCACGACTTTGTAGATGCAGCCAAACACGATGGCGCAGTTCAGGGGAATCATAATCCATTCCATAGTCTTGATGTTTTAAGTTTATAAATTTTGAATGTTGAATTTGCTAACTTTGAGTTAAGCTCGTCTCTACTTAGTTAGACGCAGTTTCCAACGAAACATTACAAAAAAGGAAAACTTTTTAAGTGAAAAGTGAAGAGCGAAGAGCGAAAAATAAGCGTTCCCTACAGGGCGGCAGCAAATTATTCACTCTTCACTCTTCACTTTTCCCTTAATATATAGCAAATTATTCACTTTTCACTCTTCACTTTTCCCTTAAAACTCAGGTTCCCACAAATGGCGTGTCATATCGACATGGCCGTTGGGTTTGAACGTGACGCCTTCTGCCTCGAGGAGTTCGCGCTGCCGTTTCCAGCCGGGAGCCGTACGGCCAGCGACGTTGACGACGCGGTGGCAAGGCAGCGTGGCGGCCTCCGGTGCATAGCGAAGCGTTCGCCCCACCATCCTGGCATGGCTCGGCCAACCTGCCAAGGTGGCGATGAGGCCGTAGGTCATCACGCTGCCCGGCGGAATCTGGCTGACGATGCTGAGCACATCGGCCTGGAACGTCCGCGCTTCCTCTGCGCTCATCTTGTCGAAACAATCCTTTGTCATGCTAAACTAAGAAATGTCTTCAGAAACTTCATGTTCCTTATTTTAAGTTTTGGAAGTTATAGAATGAAGTTAAATGGGAAGTTAAGCCAGCGTTGCTGGCAGGAAGTTAAGCACTGCGTGCTGGACGATACTGTGGGGATGCAAAAACTATCTTCTGTTGAAGCGGACGACGCCGCCGCCGTTTGTCTGCATGATGAGGTTGCCGCGGAAGATGTCGCAGTCCTCGAACTCGTGGGGCACTTGCTTCTGGAAGTTGAGGATGTGGTCGAGGCGCTTCTTCTTCATGTTCCAGACGTAGAGGATGCTGGGGTGCTTCTCCGTGCCGACGCCTACGGGGATGAACATCTGGTCCTTGATGATGCAAGCCCCCTGGCCGATGTGGTTCGAGGGGAAGCGCGGGTCGATGTCCTGGATGCAGTAGTTGTCGAGGGCGTCCTCGGGGTGCAGGTGAACGACGGGTCCGTCGCTGAGGCGCGGCATGCGGAAGACCATCGTGCGCCAGCGGTTGCCCTTGCCCATGTTCTCCACCGTGTTGCCGTAGCCGACGAGGAGCCCCTGTTTGCTGTCTATCATCCATTGCAGGGCGTAGCCGTAGAGTCCGTCGGGGTCGTCGAGGACAATGGTCTGCACGAGTTCGGGCGCTTTTGCGAGGGAGATGCGCTCCACGAAGCAGACGTCCTTCAGTCCCCGGTAGCGCTGCTTGGAGCATTGCGACACGTAGAGGAGCGGGAACTGGTCGGCCTTGTCGTAGCGTTCTGTGCCGAAGAAGGCCACGTTGGCGTGGTTCTCGGGAGTGTTGCTGGCGAGGGGGAACTGCCGGAGCAGCTCGAGGCTGTCGGCATGGAGGCGGTAGATGGTGGCAAGGCCGGTGTTCTGCAGGCTGACGAGCAGGTCGCCGCAGATAGCCATGCCCTGATAGCTTTGGCCTTTGACGCCGCGGAGGTCGTCAATCTTCTCCACGGTGGCGTTGGTGAAATCAAGTGGTTTGCAGGCTACCAGCAGCAGGAGTGCCAGCAGGAGGGGAAGGTGTGAGAGGTGTCTTGTGTTCATGGTCTTATGTGTTTGTCAGTGTTTGTCAGTCTGTTTTCTCCGCATCCAGTACTGCCGTTCGTCGGGCGACATCTTCTCGATGGCATAGCGGAGTGCGGTGCGGGGCATCTCGGCGGCATGAAGGGAAAGGAAGTCGCGGAGCAAGTCCATCGAGCAGCGTCCAGCCATCTCGCGCAGCATCCAGCCCACCGCCTTGTGCATCAGGTCGTGGGGGTGATGGAGGTGCATCTCGGCATAGCGCAGGCACCACGACGGGTCGCCTTGCTGCGAGGTTTTCCATGTGCAGACGATGCTCATGCGCCTCCGCCAGAGGTTGTCCGATGCGGCGAGCGAGTCGAGGACCTGCCGCTTGTAGTCCGTGTCTCCGAGGCGCGAGGGCAGGAGCAACCAGGCCCCCAGAATCTTCGGTGCGGACAGGTCGACAAGGTCCCAGTTGTTGGCTCTGTCGGCACATTTGATATACATTAATAATATATTGTCGCGGTCTCGGATGGCATCTTCGTCATTTATGAGACGCTTCGTGGCGAGCCTTTCGAATTTCTCCACAAGGATGAGAAGCCCGCAGAGGCGTACCTCGTGCCATCGGCTCGCCAGCAGCACGGGCACTTCCTCCAGGGGGAAGTCCCTCCAGACGGCTCGGACGACCTCCCGCGTCTGCGGCACCTTCAGCCCGAGGAACTCGTCGCCCTCGCCATATTCGCCTTTGCCGGTCTTGAAGAACCGCATGAGGTTTTCCCTCTGTGCCTCGTTCCTTTGCGATTCCAGGAAGGCGATGACGTCCTCTGCTGTCAGGCGTTTCACTTTTTCAGCCTTTCCTCTACGACGTTCCAGTCAACGATTTGCCAAAGCGCGGCGAGGTGATCGGGCCGACGGTTCTGGTAGTCGAGGTAGTAGGCATGTTCCCAGACGTCGAAGGTCAGCAGGGGCTTGAGGCCTTTCTGAATGGGGTTGGCGGCATTTGGCTCTTGCGTGATGACAAGTTTGCCGTCCCTGTCTGCCGAGAGCCACACCCAGCCTGAGCCGAAGAGGGTCGCTCCCTTCTTCTGAAACTCGTCCTTGAAGGCCTCGAACGAACCGAAATCCCTTTTTATCCCCTCAGCCAAAGCACCTGTCGGCTCTGCATTCGTTGGCTTGGATGCAAACTGACGGAAGTAAAGTTCGTGGTTCAAGATTTGTCCCGCATTATTGAGAATGCCGCCACTTGCCTTGCAGACAATCTCCTCGAGGCTCGCCTCCTCGAATCCGCTGCCGGGCAGAAGGGCGTTGAGGTTACTGACGTAAGCGGCCAAATGCTTGCCGTGGTGGAAACTGATCGTGTCCCGGCTGATGACCGGCTGCAGGGCGTCTGCCTCGTAGGGCAATGCCATCAAACTAAACTTTCCCATACATTATTATATTTATATTCTGCTTTCGGAAGTTAAAGCGGAAGTAAAAATGGAAGTAAACTCGCTTCGCTCGTGGAAGTTATAAAAGGACAATACCCTATAGGCAAACAGCGTCCAAGGCTATCGTCCAGCCAACTTGTTGGCTTTACTTCCTGCGAGTAGCGCATAACTTCCTATTTAACTCCATCTTATAACTCCCTATAATTATAATTATATAGTGTTTCGTCTGCAAAGATACGAAAAAGATTAGAGATTAGTGTTTAGGGAACAGAGTTTTTTTCACGGAATGTTAAAAGTTGCAACAAACCGAAAGATTTCTTGCGAAACATTTGGTTTATATCATAAACTTGTTTACCTTTGCATCGTCGAACGTTATAAAACGTGTCGAAACACTTTAATAATAACCACTTAAAACAGGAAACGATGGAAGAAAACACAGGGTTGACTGCCGAGCGCAGTCTTGAGATTATCGCCGAGCAGCTTGAAAAGAGTCGTCGAGCCGTGTCGAAAGATACGGGGCAGTGGCTTTTCGTAACGGGTTTGATAGCGATGATAATGTCTGTTATCGTGGCAAGTGCCAACCTTTTGAGTTGGACACCTCTTTTTCATTTGCTTTGGTTCGCCTTGCCTGTCGTTATTTGGCTCGTGATGAAGTATGTCAACAGAAACCGAGTGCCAGTCCCTGAGAGCTTTGTTGGCACGTTGGTCAGGAAGACTTGGTACACCATTCTGGCTTTTTCCCTTGTTTATGTCGTTATTGCTACCGTATGGAATATCGTTTTGCAACACTATGAGAGTCCCGAGGTCTTTCTTTACGCTGGAATGCACATAACGCCACCTGTCATTACCTTGCTGGCTGTGGCGGTAAGCATAACAGGCCTGATCCTGAAGAAACGCTCGTTGGTATGGTTCGGATTGCTGTCCTTCGTGATATTGAAATGTGGTTTATTCTCGGTTATGATAAGTCATCTCTTGCCACCTGACGTGCTTGGCAGACTGAGTCTCGTCCGGCCTTGCGAGCTTATATTCCTCTTTGCCCTTGTCGGCCTGATGCTCCCCGGCTGGATGCTTAAAAAGGAGGCCCCTCTCTAACTCCCCCAAAGGGGGAGGACAATTAAATGGTAAATGACGATGGCTTTCCAACCATTAGACCCGTTATTGCACGCTGAGTTGCGACTCGCGGTGATGTCTTTGCTTATCGCCGCCGGGGAGGCCGAGTTCCCATACATCAAGGAGCAGACGGGAGCGACGGCAGGCAACCTGAGCGTTCAAATAGACAAACTGTCTTCGGCGGGTTACATCAAAGTCAGGAAGACGTTCAAGGGGAAGCGACCCTGCACGCTGTGTCGCATCACGGCGAAGGGGCAGAAGGCTTTCGCGGCGTACGTCGAGGCCCTGAAGAGCTACCTGGATGTAAAAGTTTAAAAGGTAAAAGTTTAAAAGGTGAAAGGTGAAAAGGTGAAAAGTTTAAATGTGAAAAGATGAAAAGGTGAAGAGTTTGGGATGGTTTTCCCTTTTTCTCATTTCTATTTAAAGCTGCCTGCTGAATAAGCGCCGAACCAAAGGCCGATGAAAGTCAAGGCGCGAAGACTTTTACCAAGCCGCTTGACATTTTGCCGGGCGAAGGGGTGTGAGGGCTTACATCCTGACTTCCGCCCGGCCTCTGAGAATGCCGCGGAAATGCAGCCCTCGTACCCCCCTACAGGATTCCTGAAATGTCGCAAGGATATGTAAGCCGCTGAGGATGTGGACGATATTTTTTTGTGCTCGGCGGCGCAACACGGGAAATGGCCCTTTTTCGCGCGGAAAAGGGCCATTTTTGATGCTTTTCGGGGGGGGCCGCGACGCGTGGAAAAGCAAAACACAGCGTGCGGCGATGGCAAACACACCGTGCGGCGTTGACAAACACACCGTGCCGCGATGGTCGGAACCCCGTGCCGCGACGGCTGGAAGTCCCTGCCGCGTCGGTCCGCGGCGCGTTTTGCGTTCTATTTCGCTCCGTTCCGCATCCAAAACCGAAGTAGCAAAAAGCAACCGAAAGGGCGGGGTGCTCTGACAGTTTGACAATTTGCGGTTCGACAACAGTTCGCAGGTTGACAGATTTGTTCGAACGTTTCGTGATTATTTTTCACTTTTCACTTTTCACTTTTCACTTTTTTGTTGTATCTTTGCACGCGAAATAAAAACGACCGCACAATGATTACTTTTTTCAAGACACCGCAGCAAACGATTATCGCAACACAGAGCAATCATCCCCTCACGACGGCAGAGATAGAGAAACTCTGCTGGCTCTACGGAGGAGCGACCCTCGAGGAGGAACAGAACCTGACAGGCCAGTTCATCGGCCCGCGCCGCGAGATGATTACGCCCTGGAGCACCAACGCGGTGGAAATCACGCAGAACATGGCTATCGAAGGCATCACGAGGATAGAGGAATACTTCCCCAAAGCCTCCCCCTTCCCCTCCGAAGGAGGGGGGAACCGCTCAGAGGATTCCCTTCCGTTCACCCCTCCTTTGGAGGGGATGGGGGAGGCTGACCCCATGCTCCAGCGCCTCTACAACGGCCTCGACCAGAATGTCTTCACCGTCGACCGCAAGCCCGAGCCCATCATCTACATCGACAACCTGGAGCAGTACAACGAGCAGGAGGGACTCGCCCTGTCGCCCGAGGAGATAGAGTACCTGCGGAAGGTGGAGGCGCAGCTCGGCCGTAAGCTCACCGACAGCGAGGTCTTCGGCTTCGCACAAATAAACAGCGAGCACTGCCGCCACAAGATATTCGGCGGAACCTTCATCATCGACGGCGAGGAGAAAGCGTCGTCCCTCTTCCAGATGATAAAGAAAACCACTCAGGAGAACCCCCATCACATCATCTCCGCCTATAAAGATAATGTGGCGTTCGCTGAGGGTCCGGTCGTAGAGCAGTTTGCCCCCGCGGACCACAGCACGAGCGACTGGTTCCAGGTGCGCGACATAGAGAGCGTCATCAGCCTCAAAGCCGAGACGCACAACTTCCCGACCACGGTGGAACCCTTCAACGGAGCCAGCACCGGCACAGGCGGCGAGATACGCGACCGCATGGGCGGCGGCACCGGCTCCTGGCCCATCGCAGGCACAGCGGTGTATATGACGAGCTACCCACGAACAGCGGAAGGACACGAATGGGAGAAGATTCTGCCCGTCAGGGAGTGGCTCTACCAGACGCCCGAGCAGATCCTCATCAAGGCCAGCAACGGCGCCAGCGACTTCGGCAACAAGTTCGGCCAGCCGCTCATCGCAGGGTCGGTGCTCACCTTCGAGCATAAAGAAGGCAACGAGCAGTACGCCTACGACAAAGTCATCATGCTGGCAGGCGGCGTAGGCTACGGCACGAAGCGCGACTGCCTGAAGAAAGAACCCCGGAAGGGCAATAAAATAGTGGTAGTGGGCGGCGACAACTACCGCATCGGGCTGGGCGGCGGCTCTGTCTCCAGCGTGGACACAGGTCGCTACAGCAGCGGCATCGAGCTCAACGCCGTGCAGCGTGCGAACCCCGAGATGCAGAAGCGTGCCAACAACCTGGTGCGTGCGCTCTGCGAAGAGGAAGTGAATCCCGTCGTCAGCATCCACGACCATGGAAGCGCAGGCCACGTCAACTGCCTCTCCGAGCTGGTGGAAGAGTGCGGCGGACTCATCGACATGACGAAGCTGCCCATCGGCGACCCGACGCTCTCGGCCAAGGAAATCATCGCCAACGAAAGCCAGGAACGCATGGGCCTGCTCATCGACGAGAAGCACATCGAGCACGTCCGCAAGATAGCCGAGAGGGAACGCGCACCGCTCTACGTCGTCGGAGAGACCACCGGCGACGCCCACTTCGCCTTCCAGCAAGCGGACGGCAAGCGCCCGTTCGACCTCGATGTGGCGCAGATGTTCGGCCACTCGCCCAAGACCATCATGCGCGACAAGACCGTGGAGCGCAAGTATGCCGATGTCGAAACAATTCATAATTCACAATTCACAATTCATAATAAGGCGGGCGAAAGCAGTCCGGAGGTAATTATGAATTATGAATTATGCATTATGAATTCGCTTAAGCGGGTCCTCAGCCTCGAGGCCGTGGCCTGCAAGGACTGGCTGACGAACAAGGTGGACCGCTCCGTGACGGGCAAGGTGGCACGCCAGCAATGCCAGGGCCCGCTGCAGCTGCCTCTGAGCGACTGCGGCGTGGTAGCCCTCGACTATCGCGGCGTGAAAGGCATCGCCACGGCCCTCGGCCATGCACCCCAGGCCGCCCTTGCCGACCCCGCCGCCGGCAGTGTCCTCTCCGTCGCCGAGTCCCTGACGAACATCCTCTGGGCACCGCTCGAAGAAGGCTTGGACAGCGTCAGCCTCAGCGCAAACTGGATGTGGCCGTGCCGCTCGCAGGAAGGCGAGGACGCACGTCTCTACCAGGCCGTCGAAGCGCTGAGCGACTTCTGCTGCGCTCTGCAAATCAACGTACCGACAGGCAAGGACAGCCTCTCCATGACGCAGAAATACCCCGACGGCACCAAGGTGATTGCTCCCGGCACGGTCATCGTCTCCAGCGGCGGCCTGGTGAGCGACGTGAAGAAGGTCGTTTCGCCCGTCCTCAGGGACTGCCCCTCCACATTGTATCACATAGACTTCTCGTTCGACGAGCTGCGTCTCGGCGGTTCCGCCTTTGCCCAAAGCATGGGGAAGGTAGGCAGCGATGTGCCCACGGTGCGCGATGCGGAGTACTTCCGCGACGCCTTCAACGCCGTCCAGGACCTGATAAAGCGCGGCCTCATCCTCGCCGGTCACGACATCTCGGCAGGCGGTCTCGTCACCTGCCTGCTGGAGATGACCTTCGCAAACACTAAGGGCGGACTCGACATCAACTTGAACAAGATGAAGTGCGACGACCTGGTGAAGCTCCTCTTCGCAGAGAACCCGGGCATCGTCATACAGGTGGCCGACAAGGACCGCACGGAGGTCAAGAAGCTGCTCGAGGATGCAGGTGTCGGCTATGCCAACATCGGCCGTCCTTGCAGCGAGCGCAGAATCCTCATCGAAAAGGGCGAGACGCAGTGCAAGCTCGACATCGACAGCCTGCGCGACGTATGGTTCCGCCCGTCTTTCCTGCTCGACCAGAAGCAAAGCTTCGGCGGCAAGGCCAAGGAACGCTACGAGAACCTGGGCAAGCAGCCGCTCGAGTGGCAGTTCCTGCCAGGCTTCACCGGCAAGCTCAGCCAGTACGGCCTCAACCCGGACCGCTGGAAAGTCAACGGACAACGGACAACGGACAACGGACCCAAAGCCGCCATCATCCGCGAGAAAGGCACGAACGGCGAACGGGAAATGGCCTATATGCTCTATCTGGCAGGCTTCGACGTGAAGGACGTCATGATGACCGACCTCATCTCGGGCCGCGAAACGCTCGACGAGGTGAACTTCATCGTCTTCTGCGGCGGCTTCTCCAACAGCGACGTCCTCGGCTCGGCAAAGGGCTGGGCAGGCGCTTTCCTCTACAACCCCAAGGCGAAGGAGGCACTGGACCGCTTCTACAGCCGTCCCGACACACTCTCCCTCGGCGTCTGCAACGGGTGCCAGCTCATGGTGGAACTGGGGTTAATTCATAATTCACAATTCACAATTCATAATGAAGGCAGCTCAGAAACAATTATGAATTATGAATTAAGAATTAAGAATTCTGCAAGGATGCTCCACAACGACAGCCACAAGTTCGAGTCGGGCTTCGTCGGCGTGACCGTTCAGCCCAACAAGAGCGTCCTCCTCGAGAGCCTGAGCGGCTCGAAGCTCGGCATCTGGGTGGCTCACGGCGAAGGCAAGTTCAGTCTGCCCGGCAAGGAGGAGGACTACAACATCGTCTTGAAGTACAGCTACGACGGCTACCCTGCCAACCCCAACGGCAGCGACTTCCAGGCCGCAGGCATCGCATCGTCCGACGGCCGTCACCTGGCTATGATGCCCCACCTCGAGCGTGCCTTCTTCCCCTGGCAGTGCGGCTACTATCCCGCTGAACGCCGCGACGAAGATCAGGTAACGCCATGGATAGAGGCCTTCGTCAATGCACGCAAGTGGGTGGAACAGCGAAAGTGACATCATAATATATATAATGTGCTGATATATGCGCAGGGAGGCTGTACAGCTATACGATGCAATTGTCAACGGACAAGGCCGATTCCGCACAGAGGAAGACGTGCGTGTCTATTGCGAAGCTGTCTTTTCCAATTTCTTCACGGGCATCGGAGTCCCATACGATGCCCGCTATGAGGTGAAGATAGAGAAAGGCGCAGTGGATGCACTGTACAACAACCTTTGCCTCGAATACAAGAAGCCAGGTCTCTTGAGCCGCAGCTTTGACCTGTTCGTCAGTCAGAAGGAGAAATATATCGCAGGGCTCGCGAAGAAGTATCACACACAGGAGAACCAAATAATCTGTGTCCTTCTCGACGGGAAACAGATAGGCTTCTTCCGTAAGACAGCAGACGGAGAGATTGTAAAGCAAGGTCCGTATGATCTTTCCCCCGTTGTCCTGGACTATTTCATACATCTTGTACGTTCGTTCCAGCGTAAGGCGCTAATCAGCGAGAACCTCATAATCGACCTGGGAGAACGGAGTCAGACGGCATCTCTCATCGTGAAAACACTGTGGGAGGCTTTTAAGGGGACATCAGATGTGCGGACTCAGATGTTTTACCGCGAGTGGGCACGCATGTTCGGGCAGGTCAGCGACTTCGGAGCAGGCAAGGATTCTGTCGTGAAGGAGGCGTCGAACTATGGTATCTCGCTGGACGAAAACGAGGTCAGCGAGTTTATCTTTGTCCTTCACACAGCGTATGCCATATACATCAAGCTCATAGCCCTGATGATTATGCGCTCGTTTGAGGGGCAAAGCGATGTGCCTTTCCCGGAGGCGATGCAGGAGAATTCTGTCCGGATGTTTGCGGAAAGACTGGAGACAGGCAGCGAATTTGTCAGCCTTGGCATACGGAACTTCCTCGAGGGCGACTTCTTCTGCTGGTACACGAAGGCTTGGAACGAAGCATTGGAAAAAGCCTTCCTCCGGCTGTTCCGTGTATTGAACCAGTACGAGCCATCCTCTGTGTCGCTGAAGCCAGAAGTCATCAGCGACCTGCTGAAAGAGTTGTATCAGGGCTTGCTGTCAAAGCCTATGCGACACAGCTTAGGGGAGTACTACACACCGGACTGGCTGGCGGAGTTCACCATCATGGAAAGTGGCTGGACGCCTAATCAAAAGGTGCTCGACCCGACGTGTGGCTCCGGGACATTCCTTGTGCATCTGATCAACAGGACCACATCATTCATGTCCAGGCAGCATGCTTCGAACAAGGAGATCGTCGCGCATGTCCTGTCTCATATCTATGGCTTTGACCTTAACCCGCTCGCTGTCATATCGGCCAGGACGAACTATCTGATAGCCCTTTCTCCTTTTATGGAAGGGGTAGGGCAGATAGAGATTCCTGTGTATCTCACAGATTCCATCTTCTCTCCGCAGCGTGAGGGCGACTATTACAACTACCAGATTACGACGCAGGAAGGCGTGCTGCAACTGAAGCTCCCGTGTGTCCTGTTTGAAAAGAACATGCTTCACGACGTGCTGAATCAGATTGAGAACTTGGCAAAGCAGAGTACGGGAGAGGGAGCTGTCGTGTCGGAGAAGGAAGCAGACGAGGCATTAAGGAAGTGGCATTTCAAGGAGGAGGAAGAACAGACCCTTCGCCATCTGTTGCATCAGATACGTTCGCTCGAGGAAAAGGAGTGGGATGGGATATGGTGCAGCATTATAAAGAACCACTTCACTGCGGCCTTGCTTCATGATTTCGACATACTCGTCGGCAACCCGCCTTGGCTTCGCTGGTCGGCATTGCCGGATGCCTACCGTGAAACAATCAAGAGCTTTTGCAAGGGCTTCGGCCTGTTCTCTTCAGACGTGTTCTATGGCGGGATAGAGTCCGACGTGTCGACTATGGTTTTGTACTCCGCTGCACAGAAGTGGTTGAAGAAGGGCGGCAGGCTGGCAATGCTGATAACACGCAGTGTGTTCAAGACGGAGTCGTCCGAAGGCTTCCGTTCTTTTGCCATCGATGCAGAGGCGAACGACTTCTTCCACGTCGAGAAGGTCCACGACTTCACCCGGCTCAGACCCTTCCAGGACGCGACGAATAAAGCCTCGCTGATAGTGTTGACCCGCGGCGAGACGCGGACCGCGTATCCGCTTCCCTGGACGGTATGGGACAAGACTGGACACTTCTCGGAGCACGACTCTCTGTCTCATGTCATCGGATATACCAGCCGAACAGAGCTCGTGGCGCACCCCATCCGCGGGCTCAAGGGACCGTGGCTTACGATAAAGGCTGAGGACCTGAATGCTTGTCTCTGCCTGGCACGTGGGGAAAACGAGAAGCGCTATGCTGCAAGGAAGGGTGTTTGTACGGACATGAACGGCATCTTTTACGGTCGAGTCAAGGCATGCAAGGACGAATTCCTGCTGTTCGAGAACGACCCTGCGATGGGAAGGAGAAAGACCAGCACGGTCTCCCACCTCATAGAGAAAAGTCTGGTTTACCCGATTGCCCGCGGACGGGAGATAACGCCATTCCGTTGGAGCAGAGGAGGCACGTATGGCATCATACCGCAGGACAGCATGCAGGGATTCCCCGTCAAGGAGATGTTGGAGAAGTACCCACAGGCATTGGACTACTTCACTGTTTTCAGAAGCGAACTTGAACGGCGCTCAAGCCTCAGACGATACCTTGCCGGAGCTCCTTTCTACTCATGCTGGAATGTGGGGAGGTACACGTTTGCGCCGTACAAAGTATGCTGGTCCGAAATCTCCGGCCGCTTCAAGGCTTGCATCTTGTCTTCGGCAGACGGACGCATCGTAGTGCCTGACCACAAGATATACTTTATTCCATTGGACTCGCAGGAAGAGGCTCTCTATCTATGTGCCTTCCTCAATGCCCATGCTGTGGAGGAGTTCATTATGGGATACGCTGAGAATACTCAGATAGGGACGCACGTCACGGACTATCTGCACATTCCGGTGTTTAATCCGGAGAACCGTCACCACCGGGAGCTTGTCCAGGTGTCGGAGGATATTCTAAGGGATAAAATATCCGTGGAGGAGGCTCGCCGGAGGTCCGACACACTCATTCACCAGTTATTCAATATGTAAACATGTTCGAACTCTTCAAGACATTCTTCCAGATAGGCCTTTTCACCATAGGCGGAGGCTACGCCATGATACCCCTCATCGAGCAGAAGGTGGTGGACGAGAAAGCGTGGGTAAGCAAGGAGGAACTGCTCGACCTGATTGCCGTGGCACAGTCTTGTCCGGGCATCTTTGCCGTGAACATCAGCATCTTCATCGGACAGAAGCGGCTGGGAGGCCGTGGCGCTCTGGTCAGCGCCATTGGCACCTGTCTGCCTTCCTTCGTCTGCATCCTGGCTATCGCACTCGTCTTCCAGCAGTTCCGCGAGAACGTCTGGGTGGAGCGCTTCTTCCGGGGCATTCGTCCGGCTGTCGTGGCCCTCATCCTGTTGCCGGTCTTCCGCATGGCGAAGAGTGCGAAGATAACGCGCAGCAACGCCTGGATTCCCATCGTCAGCGCTTTCCTCATCTGGAAGCTCGGCGTGAGTCCCATCTTCATCGTGCTGGCCGCGGGCATAGCCGGCTATGCCTATGGGCAGTACCTGAAGAGTGAAGAATGAAGAATGAAAAATGAAAAATGAAGAATGAAAAATGAAAAGTGAAGAATGAAGAGTGAAGAATTTGCTACCGCCCAAATCTAATCCATAATCTCAAAACTCTGTTCCTTAAACCTCGATAAACGATGCTGTTGCTTCTTACACAATTGTTCTGGACTTTCTTCCTTATCGGCCTGTTCGGTTTCGGTGGAGGCTATGCCATGCTGTCCTTGATACAGGGCGAGGTCGTCGAGCACTACCATTGGATGACGATGGGACAGTTCACCGACATCGTTGCCGTCAGCCAGAGTACTCCCGGGCCGATTGGCATCAATAGCGCCACGTATGTGGGCTACACGGCTCTGGTCAATGCCGGCTACGAACCGTATTGGGGTATCCTGGGCAGTTTCCTTGCCACGTTTGCCGTTGTGCTTCCCAGCTTCATCCTCATGCTGCTCATCAGCAGGTTCCTCCTGAAGTACCGCAACCATCCTGCCGTGGAGAGCGTCTTCGGCGGGTTGCGTCCGGCTGTCGTCGGCTTGCTTCTTGCCGCCTCGCTGCTTCTCATGAACAGCGAGAACTTCAGTTCGGTGTCGGAGAGCCCTTGGCGTTTCTGTCTCAGCCTCCTCATCTTCGCTTTTGCCTTCTTTGCTCAGAAGGTGTATCGCATGGGGCCTATCCTCATCATCATGCTTTGCGGAGTGGCCGGCATCGTGCTGGGGCTCTGACCGGAGCGTGCCGTGCCGGCTAATCTTCTGCGAGCGCCTGGAAGAGTTCGTCCAGGGCGGGCTGTGGTGCCTTGTGCTTGTCGAGCAGACTGACGAACTTGCTGCCGATGATGGCGCCTGCTGCGTTTTGCTGGGCGGCATGCAGGGTCTGCCGGTTGCTGATGCCGAAGCCTATCATGCGGGGGTGCTTGAGCTGCATCCCTGCGATGCGCTCGAAGTAGGCCTGCTTTGCCTTGTCGAACTCCTTCTGTGCTCCGGTGGTTGCCGCCGAGCTGACCATGTAGATGAAGCCGTCGGTGTTCTGGTCGATGAAGCGTATGCGTTCGTCGCTCGTCTCGGGCGTGATGAGCATGATGACGCGGATGTCATACTTGTCGGCAATGGGCTTGACCTCGTCCATGTAGTCCCGGAAGGGCAGGTCGGGAATGATGACGCCGTCCACGTCCACCTCCCTGCAGCGCCGGAAGAAAGCCTCGTAGCCCATGTGGAAGATGGGGTTCATGTAGCCCATGAGTATGAGGGGAAGCCTGACGCCCTGTCCCCGGAGCGGTTCGAGCTGGGCGAAGAGCTTCTTCAGGGTCATGCCGCCGCGCAGGGCCTTGGTGGCTGCGTCCTGGATGACCGGGCCGTCGGCCATCGGGTCGCTGAAGGGGATGCCCACTTCGATGAAGTCGATGCCGCCGGCTTCCAGCGTCCGGATGATGTCGGCGGTGCTGTCGGGCGTCGGGTGTCCGGCACAGAAGTAGAGCGAGAGCAGGCCTTTCTGCTTCTCTTGGAATATCTGATTAATTCTGTTCATGTTCAAAAACTATTCATAATTCACAATTCATAATTCATAATTACAGCCTCTGATGGAAGCGACGAAACTGGATATTGCGGCTACATCCTTGATGCCCGGCTCCACTTCGAAGCGCGAGTTGATGTCGATGCCGAGGCATTTCGGGTGACGGAACATGCGGAGCGACTCGACATCCTCCGGCCCGATGCCTCCCGAAAGCAGGAAGGGCAGCTCGCCCCGGTAGTCCCGCAGAACGTCCCAGCTGAACTTCCGGCCGCTTCCGCCGTGCGTCGGGCACTTGGTGTCGAAGAGGAGAATGGCCTCCCCCAACCCCTCCAAAGGAGGGGGGAACAGCCGCTGCAGTTCTTCGTCTGTGTCTAAGCCATCGATGTTGCAGGCTTTCGACCGTTCCCCCCTCCTTTGGAGGGGACGGGGGAGGCTGATTGCTTTGATAATCTTGCAGCCTGTCTTCTCCCGAACCTTCTGGCAAAACTCCGGCGACTCGCTGCCGTGCAGCTGGATGTAGCTGAAGCCGAAGGCCTCGGCCTGCTGCTGGACGTAGTCGAGCGACGGGTCGACGAAGACGCCGACGCGCGGACATTTGGGCAGATAGGCTGGCACCTCCGCCACATATCGCGGCGAGCGTTCCCAGCAGATGAAGCCCATCATGTCGATGCCCAGGCGCTCCACCTCGCGGATGTTCCCGGCATCCCGCATCCCGCATACTTTGATTATCATTTTTTCGTTATTTCGTTATTACGTTATTTCGTTATTACGAAGCCATTTCCTTAATGAATTCTTTGAGCGCACGGCCTGGCTTGTCGGTCTTCATGAAGCTCTCTCCGATGAGGAACCCCCTGTAGCCTGCCCCGCGGAGCAGGCGGATGGTGTCCGGCGAGGCGATGCCGCTCTCGCTGACCAGCACACGGTCCTGGGGCAGACGGCTTGCCATGCGGAACGAGTTCTGCACGTCCGTGACGAAGGTCCCCAGGTTGCGGTTGTTCACGCCGACGGCATCGACGTCCGTCTCGGCGTAGTCCAGCTCGTGCTCCGAGTGCAGTTCCAGCAGGACTTCGAGCTCCAGTTCGTGGGCTGTGGCCGTGAGCGAGCGTACCTCCTGCCTTGTGAGGTCGGCCGCGATGAGCAGCACGGCGTCGGCTCCGGCGTGTCGCGCCTGGAACAGCTGGTATTCGTCTATGATGAAGTCCTTGCGGAGGATGGGAATCCCGACGTGCGGCCGTGCCTTCCTTATGAAGTCGAGCGAGCCTCCGAAGTACTTCTCGTCGGTCAGGATGCTGAGGGCTGCGGCTCCGGCCTGCTCGTAGGCGAGGGGGATTTCCTCGGCCTTGCCGTTCTCCTTGATCCATCCTTTCGACGGACTCTTCCGCTTGAATTCGGCGATGATGCCCACGGCGTCGGCCGTCAGGGCTTGGCTCAGACTGCGTTTCTCCACGCCTTCTGCCATCATTCGCTCTACCTCGGCATAGAGTTTCCTTGGCGGCAACAGCTCCTTCTGCGCGGCCACTTCGATGTGCTTGTAGGCGACGATTTCTTCAAGGATGTCTTTCATCGTTCCAATTGTCGTTATGACGTTATCACGTTATGAAGTTATGACGAGGATTTCCTTAGCTGTTTATTTCAATAAACCGCTTGAGGCACTGCAGGGCTCTGCCGCTCTGGATGCTCTCGCGGGCCATGGCGACGGTGTCCGAGATGGGGAGGTTGGGGTTCATCAGGCTGATGCCGCAGGCGGCGTTGGCTACGACGACGTCCGTCTGGGCACGTGTCGCCCGGTTCTCCAGCACGTCGTCGAAGATGCGCCGTGCCTGCTCGGCAGTCGCTCCGCCGTAGATTTCCTCGGGTTTCACATAGGCGAGTCCCATCTCGAGGGGCGTATAGACCTTCTCGAAGTGCCGCGTCACGAACTTGAACCCGCTGGTGAGCGATATTTCGTCGTAGCCGTCGTAGCTCGAGATGACGCCGTAGTTGTCGCCGATGCGCTGGTGCATGCTGGTGTAGAGGCGCAGCTGGGTGGGCGTCGCGGTGCCGTGGAGCGAGTTCTTCGGCGAGCAGGGGTTGATGAAGGGGCCAAGCAGGTTGAAGCACGTCGGCACGCCAAGGGCCTTGCGGACCGGGCCGAGGAACTTCATTCCCGTGGCGAAGAGGGGCGCATGAAGGTAGCAGATGCCGGCTTCCTCGATGGAGCGACGGAGCACGGCCTCGTCGTCGGTGAACCTGACGCCATGTGCCGCCAGCACGTTGCTTGCGCCGCTCACGCTGGTGCTTGCGCCGTTGCCGTGCTTCGAGACCTTGAATCCCGCCCCGGCCACCACGAAGCAGGCGCAGGTGCTCACGTTGAAGGTGTTCTTCCCGTCGCCTCCTGTGCCCACGATGTCCAGCGTGTCGATGCCGCCCAGGTCAACGTGTTTGCCCGTTTCGAGCAGTCCGTCGCGGAAACCAAGCATTTCGTCCACGGTGGCGCCGCGTGTCTGCAAGGCCATCAGCAAAGCCGCAATCTGTTCGGCAGGGTAGGCTTGGCGGGTGATGTTCACCAATATGTTGTGTGTGTCTTGCCGCGATAGTGTCTCGCCAGCAATGAGTCGTTGTAGATACTGCTTCATCGAAATTAAGAATTAAGAGTGAAGAATTAAGAATTGTTCACCCCTTCTTTGGAGGGGCGGGGGGAGGCTAGCCAGTTCTTTATTATTGTCTTCCCGCCAGGCGTAAGCACGCTTTCGGGGTGATACTGAATGCCGCGGATGTCGTACTCGCGGTGTCTGAGGGACATGATGAAGCCCTCTTCGCTCACGCTTGTCACTTCGAGGCAATCGGGGAAACCTTTCGTATCGACCACCCAAGAGTGGTAGCGGCCCACTTCGAACGTCTTGCCCAAGCCCTCGAACAGATAGTCGTCGGCCGTTATGGTGACGGGCGTTGCCACGCCATGATAGACGTCGCTGAGGTTTGTCAATGTGCCGCCGAACACTTCGCCAATAGCCTGATGGCCGAGGCACACGCCGAGGATGGGTTTCCGACCTGCGTAGGTCTTTATGACGTCGAGCAGCAGTCCCGCTTCACTCGGGATGCCAGGACCAGGTGAAAGTATGATTTTGTCGAATGCCTCGAGCTGCGACATCTCGAACTGGTCGTTGCGATAGACCGTCACTTCAGCTCCGAGCGCCTTCACGAGGTGGCTCAAGTTGTAGGTGAACGAGTCGTAATTATCGATGATGACTGTCTTCATGTTTCTATTGACCATTGACTATTGACTATTGAACATTGACCATTGAACATTGAGGGCGGTAGCAAATTATTCACTATTCACTATTCACTTTCACTATTCACTATTCACTTTTCACTATTCACTTTTCGCTTTTCCCTTCCCCCTAAAGGGGGTTAGGGGGTCCGAGTCTCTTCTGCAGCCTCGATGGCTCGGCGAAGTGCCCCAAGCTTGTTGTTCACCTCTTGGAGTTCGTACTCCACGTTGCTCTTGGCGACGATGCCTCCGCCAGCCTGGAACCAGAGCTCCCCGTTGCGGCTGACGAAGGTGCGTATCGTGATGGCCTGGTTCAGGTTCCCCCTGAAGCCGATGAAGCCGATGCAGCCGCCGTAGGCGCCGCGGTTGTGGGGCTCATATTCAGAGATGAGTTGCATGGCCCGCACTTTGGGAGCGCCCGAGAGGGTGCCTGCGGGGAACGTGTCGATGAAGGTTTTTATAGGGTCGGCCCCGTCGTCCAGCTCTCCGCTGACGCGGCTGACGAGGTGGATGACGTGGCTGTAGAACTGCATGTCCTTGTAGAAGTCTACCTTGACGCCGTGGCAGTTGCGCGACAGGTCGTTGCGTGCCAGGTCAACGAGCATGACGTGTTCGGCATTCTCCTTGGGGTCGTTACGCAGGTACTCAGCGTTCTGCCGGTCGGTCTCCGTGTTGCCCGTGCGTTTTGTCGTGCCCGCGATGGGGTCGATGTAGGCCCTTCCGTTCTCGATGCGGCAGTGGGTCTCGGGCGAAGAGCCGAAGATGCGGAAGCCCCCGAAGTCGAAGTAGAACAGGTACGGGCTGGGGTTGATGCTCCTGAGGGCGCGGTAGAGGCGGAAGTCGTCGCCCTCATAGCGTTGCACGAAGCGGCGGGAGAGGACGATTTGGAACACGTCGCCGCGCAGGCAGTGCTGGATGCCGCGGCGGATGTTCTCGCGGTGCTCGTCGTCGGTGAGGGTGCTCTGACATTCGCCCACGGGCCGGAAGTCGAACGCCTGGTAGTTGCGGCTGGCCAGGTCGTGCTCCAGCTGGTCGAGGTCGTCCTGTTCGCCGTCGGCAAGCAGCTCGATGAGCGTGAGTTCGTTTCGGAAGTGATCGAACATCACCACATCTTTATATAATATATAGAGCATGTCGGGTGCGTCGTTCTCGGGCTGTGTCTCGTCCTTGACGGCGATGTTCTCGAAGTAGCGCACCGCGTTGAACGTCGTGTAGCCGTACAGCCCGCAGTGCTCTGCCTCGTCGCCCTCGATGCGGAACGAGCCGAGGAAGTCGTTCAGCAGGCGTGCCGTGTCGTAGCTTTTGCCGATGGTGTGATGCTCCTCCTTGCCGTCGGGGAAGCGGCAGATGCCTGTGCCGTGTTCGATGCTGACGGAGGCGATGGGGTGGAGCGCGATGAAGGAACGGGCGTTCTCGCCGCCGTGGTAGTCGCTGCTCTCCATGAGTGCGCTCTGCGGATAGGCGTCGCGCACCTTCAGGTAGGCGCTGACGGGCGTGATGAGGTCGCCAAGGACCTTTTTGCTTGCTGTGTTATACTTAAACATAAATTAAAGAGACTATGTTATTTTTAACAACGGATTATACGGATTTCACGGATTGTCTTGTCTTTTATACAACGAATTAAAACGAATTACACGAATTGTTATAAATCCGTTCAATCCGTTTAATCCGTTGTTTTATATTATCTTTCGTTCAATCTGTTGTTGTAAATGCAATTCCTGTGCATCTTTACTGTGAGCCAAATAGGTTGCGAGGTCTTTGTCGCCGCGTCCGCTGACGGTAAGCACGACCACGTCGTCCGCTTTGAATTGCAGCCGGGGCAGCAGGGCGAGGGCATGGCTGCTCTCCAGGGCGGGGATGATGCCTTCGAGGCGGGTCAGCTCGAAGGCTGCGCGGAGGGCTTCGTCGTCGTTGACCGCCAGCACCTGCGCCCTGCCTGTCTCGAAGAGGTTGCAGTGCATGGGGCCCGTGCCGGGGTAGTCCAGGCCGGCGCTGATGCTGTAGGGTTCGATGATCTGGCCGTCGTCGGTCTGCATCACCTTGATGCGGCTGCCGTGCAGGATGCCGACGGTGCCGATGTTGAGCGACGCGGCGGTCATCTCCGTCTCCATGCCTTTGCCCCCGGCCTCGCCCAGGACAATGCGGACGCGCTCGTCGTCGAGGTAGTGATAGATGGTGCCTGCCGCATTGCTGCCGCCGCCCACGCAGGCGATGAGGTAGTCCGGCCAGTCGCGGCCTTCCTTCTCCTGCAGCTGAAAGCGTATCTCCTTGCTGATGACGCTCTGCAGCTTAGCCACCATCTCGGGGTAGGGATGGGGTCCCACCGTGCTGCCTATTATATAAAAGGTGTCAGAGGGGTGGCAGCACCAGTCGCGGATGGCCTCATTGGTGGCATCCTTCAGTGTCTTGTTGCCGCTCTCCACGGGGTAGACTTCGGCGCCGAGCATCTTCATCCGCTCCACGTTGGTGTGCTGGCGCTCCACGTCGAGGGCGCCCATGTAGACGCGGCACGGCATGTCCATCAGCGCACAGACCGTAGCCGTTGCCACGCCGTGCTGACCGGCTCCCGTCTCGGCTATGATGCGCCGCTTGCCCATGCGTCGGGCCAGGAGAATCTGTCCGATGGCATTGTTTATCTTGTGTGCGCCCGTATGGTTCAGGTCCTCGCGCTTCAGATAGAGGCGGCAGCCGTACCGCTCGCTCATGCGACGGGCATAGTAGAGCGGGCTGGGCCGGCCCACATAGTCGCGCAGCAGGCCGTAGTACTCCTGCAGAAAATCCTCGCTGTCAATGATTTGCTGATACTGGGAGCGCAGAGCCTCGAGTGTGCCATAGAGTATCTCCGGCACGTATGCCCCGCCGAACTGACCGTAGTAGCCGTCCGGTCCTACCGTGTAAGACTTCATCTTTTCACCTGTATAAATGTTATCCGGCTGCAAAGTTACAACAAAAAACGAAAAACGAAAGACTTAGTGCGTAAAAAGATTGCGGAAGAAAACATAATTCCCCGCAGAGCGTCGGGAATAAGCGCCTTGCCTTTCCGAAATAAGAGCCTGGGTCTTCCGGAATCAGAGCCTAGGTCTTCCGAAATAAGAGCTAGGCTCTTCCAAAATAAGAGCTAGGGTCTTCCGAAATAAGAGCCTGGGTCTTCCGAAATCAGAGCCTAGGTCTTCCGGAATAAGAGCTAGGCTCTTCCGGAATAAGAGCTAGGGTCTTCCGGAAGAAGAGCCCAACACTTTCGGAAGAAGAGCCCAACACTTTCGGAAGAAGAACGTGCGCTTTGGGACCTTTTCCTTGCGTCTGCTTGATGGCGGAAGATGGCGTTTTTGTGCCCTCGCTGCGGGCGGGTTTGGGGCGGTTTTCGGGGCGCTGGGATGAAAAACATGTTAAATAACATAATGAAAAACGGCGTAAACGGCCAGACGTGCATGAAATGATAACATTTCGTTAGAAAATGATAACAACGGTTTCTGCTTTATATCGTAACTTTGCACAGGCAAAAACTAAAACGAAATGGAACGGATGCAATTTTGCATTATTCGCATGATGAAAAAGACACACTTCATACTCCCGCTTGTCTGCCTTTTCGCGGCTCTGCCCCTGTGTGCGCAGGCTAAAATGGGGGGAGTAAAATTGGCTCTCTTGCCGAGGCGTATGCCGGGTGCGAGAGCGCGGCCGGACGCCTGCGCCTTGCCAACGACTTCTTCAGCTACCTGCAGCAGATTGACTACATCGATGAGCCCATCCGCTTCCCCGCAGACTCGCACATCGATTCGGTCGACGTGAACGTATATTATTATGTGGCGGAATGGTACTACGGCGAGGGCGACTACATGTCGGCCATCAGCTATTGTCTGCGGGCCACGCACTGCATGGGCGTGGTGGACGACCGTTCGAAGAGCGACGTCTACAGCCTCCTGGGCGCCGCCTACTTCCGCACAAGCGCCTACGAAAAGGCGGCCGAGGCGCTGAACAAGTCCTACAAGCTCGACAGGGAGGCGGGCGACTTCGACCGCATGAGCTCCACGCTGAACAGCATCGCCAGTGTCCTGGTGGCGGCCGGCAAGCCCCGCGAGGCCGAGAAGTACATCCTGGAGGCCATCGCCGCCAACAGCCTCACCGAGAACCTCTCGCGGCGTGCCGTGCTCCTGGGCACTGCCTCCGAGCTCTACCGCTCGCTCGGCGATGCGGAGCAAGCGCTGGACTATGCGGAGCAGGCCCTCCGCACCGAGCGGCAGGTGGGCGACAGTGCCCGCATCGGCGTGCGCCTCTCGCAGCTTGCCAGTGCGCAGCTGAGCCTCTCGCAGGTCGCCGAGGCGCGTCGCTCGCTCTCCGAAGCCATCCCCCTGCTCCAGCACAGCGGCAACCACCACTCGTGGGGCATCTGCCAGAACCAGTTGGGCGACATCCTTGCCAGCGAGGGCAAGAACCGCGAGGCCGCCGCCCGCTACATGGCCGCCGCAAAGCTCTTCCTGAGCCAGGGCGATAAATATAATGAACTGCACGCGCGCGAGGGACTCTACCGGGCGATGAAGGAGACCGCCCCCTCCGAGGCTATGATGCACATGGAGCGTGCCGTGCAGCTGCGCGACTCCATCTACCAGACCGAGACGGCCGAGGCCATCAGCCG
>DGTM01000043.1:5249-25351 GCA_002394305.1 Prevotellaceae bacterium UBA4336 | reverse complement strand
CGGGCCACCCAGAAGAAGATGATGTCGGGACCGGTTACGAGGTCGCTCGTGGGGTAGTAATAGCGTATCTCCTCGTTGCCGGGATTGTTGATGCCGTCGAAGAGGGAGATGGGCCAGAGCCAGGAGCTGAACCATGTGTCGAGGGCGTCCTCGTCGCGGCGGAGATGCCAAGCCCCCTTCCCGCTCTCCCCTTGGGGGAGTGCCTTTAGTTCAGGGTATTTCTCCAAGGCTTTTTTGTAAGCTTCTTCTTCGGTGAGAGCCACAACGAAGCGCTCGTCCTCCTCCTCCTCGGGGGAGGCTGTCTCTATGAAGTAAGCGGGAATCCTGTGTCCCCACCAAAGCTGACGGCTGATGCACCAGTCCTGGATGTTCTCGAGCCAATTGCGATAGGTCGTGACGTACTTCGTGGGATAGAACTTGAGCTTGCCTTCGAGCACGGGCGGCAGGGCGATGTCGGCCATGTGCTTCATGGAGAGGAACCACTGCTTGCAGAGGCGCGGCTCGACGGCTGTGTCCTGGTTGCGCTCCGAGTAGCCCACCTTGTTCTCGTAGTCTTCCACCTTCTCGAGCAGGCCGGCGGCTTCGAGGTCCTTTGCTATCTGCTTGCGGACCTCCATACGGTCCATGCCGACGTAGAGGGGCGACTGGTCGGAGATGGTGCCGTCGGGGTTGAAGATATCAATGGTCTCCAGGTTGTGTGTCTTGCCCAGCTGGTAGTCGTTCACGTCGTGGGCAGGCGTCACCTTCAGGCAGCCTGTGCCGAACTCGATGTCGACGTAGCGGTCCTCGATGACGGGGATGACGCGCCCCACCAGCGGCACGATGACCTTCTGCCCGCGCAGCCATTGGTTCTTCGGGTCCTTGGGGTTGATGCACATGGCTGTGTCGCCCATAATGGTCTCGGGGCGCGTGGTGGCAACCACGGCGTAGTAGCCCTTCTCATCCTTGTGGATGACGGACCCCCCATCCCCCTTTAGGGGGAGTTCCTGCCGCGAAAAGCTCCCCCTAAAGGGGGTTGGGGGGTCTTTGGGTTGGGGGCTCTCTACGTAATACTTCAGATAGTACAGCTTCGACTTCTCGTCGCGGTAGATGACCTCCTCCGTGGAGAGCACTGTCTGCGCCTTGGGGTCCCAGTTGACCATGCGGAGACCGCGGTAGATGAGGCCCTTGTCGTAGAGGTCGCAGAAGACCTTGAGCACGCTTTCCGAGCGTTTCTCATCCATGGTGAAGGCCGTGCGGTCCCAGTCGCAGCTTGCGCCGAGCTTGCGCAGCTGCTTGAGGATGATGCCGCCGTGCTCTTCCGTCCAGGCCCAAGCGTGCCGGAGGAACTCCTCGCGTGTGAGGTCGCGCTTCTTGATGCCCTGCTCGGCCAGCCGGTTCACCACCTTTGCCTCCGTCGCAATCGAGGCGTGGTCTGTGCCGGGCACCCAGCAGGCATTCTTTCCGTCGAGGCGTGCCTTGCGGATGAGGATGTCCTGGATGGTGTTGTTGAGCATGTGTCCCATGTGGAGCACGCCCGTCACGTTTGGTGGCGGGATGACGATGGTATAGGGTTCGCGTCCGTCGGGTTTGCTCGCAAAGAGCTTATGGTCACTCCAATACTTGTACCACTTTGCCTCGACTTCCGCGGGGCTGTATTTCGTAGCTAATTCCATGTTTGTATACATTATATATATTATATGGCTGCAAAGATACAAAAAAAAATGAAGAAGGCAGCTTTCGGGTGCGAGAAATATCGGGTTATTGCATATTTCCGAGCCCGAGCAGCCCTGTTTCACGTCATACCATGCGGGAGCAAGACGCTGTTTGCGCGTCATGCCCTTGTTTGTGCCTATTTTGTCAGTTCCTTGTACAGCTTGAACAATTCGGCCACGCACTGGCTTTCGGTGAAGGCAGACTTCACGGGGAAGCCGTAAGCCTGCATCACAGCGCGGTCGTTGTCCTGATGTGCCTTGCGGAGCTCGACGGGCATGGTCAGTTCGTCGTAGAGGTCGGCAAGCGAAGAGTCCGTATAGAGAGCACGGGCATCGAGAATAGCCTGAGCCGTCCGTTCAATCTTCTGCTTTTGTTCTTCAGAAGGTGCTGGCCAGGGGAAGTTGTTATAGACGATAGCGATGCTGTAATCATACCTCATTTCTAATCTGCCAGCAACGGCTCTCATCCATGCCATGTGAACGTTGCTTTGCAGAACTCCGAAGTGATAGAGCGAAACATTGGGCATGATGCGAAGCTTATTGCTGCAGATGACATCGTCTGACATAATGCCCATAGGAATGTAACGCCGTTTCTCGGAGGACACTTCGGGAATGACGATATAGTCGCCTTGAGGGAAGTTCTCCGTCTGGAAACGTGTCGGTCTGTCTGCTATCCTAAGGGTGGAGGGCCTTTTGCTTGCGAGCCGAACGTCGCGGACAGCTTCAATGCGTTTCATGCAATGCGGCATTCTGCGTAGTTCAGCGGGTGAGCAGTCGCCGAGCCAAAGGCAATAGCGAGGCTTGCGGTTAATGAATTCAAGGGCACCATAATAGGGATGGAAGTAGGGTGCAGACAGCGGCTCGGTTTCGATGAACGCCTCCATTTCCTTTTTGTCGAAGAGGTAATTGCCTCCGTCTATGGGTTGGTTGCCCATGCCAATCAGCGGAACATCGCAGATGGGCTTCGGCCTGCTCCAGATGAAGATGTCTGGAGCATCGGTGAGATAAGCGTTGATGTGACCGACCTTGGTCACTTTGTCATTGTCGAACAGCAGACATTCATGTTCTTTGTAGTCGTCCCTGCTAAAGCCCACGATGACACAATGTACCTGAGCCTTTTGCGAGGACTCGCTTTCCCAGCGGAACGTGCGGTAGGCAAAGTCAATATGCAGGCCGTCATCCATGAGCGGCTGCCACAGGTTCGCCACAGGTTCGCCCTGGCAAATGCTGTTGGTGGAGACGAATGCCGCCTTTACATCCGAGTACCTCATCTGCTTCCAGGCCAGCTTATACCAGCAGCAAACGTAGTCAAGGTTCCCGACGTTCTTCCATTTCGAGCCGAATACGCGCACGACATCCTGCTTCTGTTCTTCGTTCATCTGCCTTGCCCCGATGAACGGAGGATTGCCGATGATGTAGTCATATCTGACTTCATAGCGCCTGGAGTCCGGCTTCAGTTCGTTGTCGAAGTGTTGGGTTACGATGTTTATCTCGCCGTATTGCTCGACAGGCTCGCTGACCTGTGTCTGTTCCAGCTCTGTAATCAGGTGGACATTCTTGGCGTGAATGGTTGGGATGTCCGAAGGGATGTCAATGACACCCCAGTCCATTCGCAGGGCATTGCCTTCGCGGATGTTGGCATACGACTTCAGAGGGAGGAAGTCGATGTCGCGGCGGATTATCTTCTCTGTCTCGCGGAGCATCTGGGCCTCGCTTATCCAAAGGGCAGTCGTGGCAACGGTTACGGCGAAATCGTTAATCTCTATGCCGTAGAACTGCTGGATGCTTACCTTGATGGGATTCACCTCTTCGAATCCGAGAAAAGCCTGTCCATGATGGCGTTCGCGGATGACCTCGTTCTCCAGGCGGCGGAGCGAGAGATAGGTCTCCGTCAGGAAGTTGCCCGAGCCGCAGGCGGGGTCGAGAAATGTCAGCGAGGCCAGGCGCTCCTGGTAGGCGTCGAGCTTCTTTATGCGGTGCTTCTCGACCTTCTCCTCCAGTATCTCGTCCAGTTCGCGGCGCAGGCCGTTCAGAAAGAGCGGGTCGATGACTTTGTGGATGTTCTCGATGCTGGTGTAGTGCATGCCACCGCTTCGGCGTGTTGCGGGGTTGAGCGTACTCTCGAAGACGGCACCGAAGATGGTGGGCGAGATCTCGCTCCAGTCGAAGTCGAAGCTGGCATTCTGCAGCAGCGTCTGCTTCAGCTCCTCGGTGAACTGCGGAATCTCTATCTCCTCCCGGAAGAGGCCGCCGTTGGTATAGGGGAAGGCTTTCAGGTCGTCCTTTAGGTAGCGGCTGCGCTTCTCCTGTGGCGTGTCCAGCACCTCGAACAGGCGAATCAGCGCATTGCGCAGGTCCTCGGCACTGTAGCGGGCCAGGTAGTCGTGGAACTGGTCGTGGGCAAACACGCCGGCATCCTCGGCATACAGGCAGAACACGATGCGGACGCAGAGGATGTTCAGCCAGCGGAGGGCTTCGGGCGAGCTGTCGTCGTATTGCTTCAGCAGCGCATCGTATATCTTGCCGACAATCTCTCCGGCCTGCATGGAGACTTGCATCTCCCTGCTCAGGTGTTCGCTCTTACTGTCGACGAGGAACATCAGGCGGTAGTATTCCCTGCCCAGGTTCTCGAGCAGAATCTGTTCGGGCTCGCCGTTGGGCTGCTCCATGTCGTAGATGAGGAACTCGGAGAAGTTGCACGTCACAATCCAACGCGGGTGCTCCGACACGGGGAGGCTGACCACATAGCGGCGGGCTTGCAGGAAGGGATTGAGCAGCGAGCCGTCGCTTTGGCGGGTGCCGGAGCGCAAGTCCTTGCCCAACGACTTCTGTTCTATCAGCACGCGGGTGGAGGGGATGCGTCCGTCTATGAAGTTGGAGGCGTCGACCATACGGTGCTCTTCGAAGCGGATGAAGCCGTCGGTCGGGGTCTCTATGCCAAACACGTTCGTGAGCAGGTCTATCCAGAAAGGCTGCGACTCGCCCCTCTCATAGCCTCTGTCCTTCCATCGCTCTGCAAATTCGGCAGCAGCCACTGACATCTGTTTCTCGGTATTCATGTTGCCTTGGTATATGTGATTTGCGCGAATAGTGTGTCCCGCCTTTTGGCATTATGTCTTCGCAAAGATACTACTTTTTTCTGAGAATACACATATTGCTGGCGAAAAACATGCATTATTCTGTAATTTAGGGGAAAATGTGTGTCTTGCGCAAGCCGTCAGAAAAAATACAGCGTGCCGTGATGGCTGGCACAGCGTGCCGCGTTGGTCAACACAGCGTGCCGTGATGGTCAACACAGCGTGCCGTGATGGCTGGCACAGCGTGCCGCGTTGGTCAACACAGCGTGCCGTGTTTTTTTGCCCCCTTAACAGAGACTCTCGAAAAGGTACGTGCTGATGAAGTAGAGCCAGTGGGTGATGATGCCGGCGGAAAGGCCCGCAACGAAGGTACAGGTGAAGGAGCGGGAGATGAAATGCCGGTAGCCGAGCGAGTCGAGCGTGGCGGCGTCGGCGCTGAGGAAGCCGCTCCAGCACATGCCCATGGCGGTGAAGACGGCTATGGCATTGCTGTCGATGATGCCCTTAGCCATCATCTCGGGGATGAGGCCGAGCGCCGCTCCTACGGTCCCGAGCGCTGTGATGGGGAAAGCCACGAGCTCGGCAGCGTCGAAGCCGAAGAGCCAGCGGATGAGGAAGCCCAGCTTGCCTGCCAGCAGCGGCAGCAGCTCGGTGCCCTGGTAGGCGGCTCCGGTGTAGGTCCCTGTCGCTGAGTCTGCTCCGAAGGTGAGCGTCATGACGAACGTCGAGATGATGAGCACGCCCGGAATGATGGCGAGGCCGACCTCCACGCCCGTCTTGCCGCCGTCGAGCAGCGCATCGAGCACGCGGACGAAGAGTGTCTGCCGCGAGTCTTCGTCGGGGTGAGTCTCGTACTTGCCTGTTGCCATTTCTTGCTCTTTGTCCCCGATGACGTCTTCGTCGAGGTATTCTGGGTGCTCCCTGAGGATGAGCCGTTGCATGAGCCGGGTGCTGATGATGCTGCCGATGATGGCTCCAGCGAGGCCGTAGAGCGGCTCGGTGTAGAAGCCGTGGCCCATCATGAAGATGATGACGAGCAGCCCCATGGCGTAGCTGCCGGCGAAGTTCACGAGGCTGATGTGCTGGTAGCGCTTGAAGTAGCGGCTGAACTGCGGGTTCTTCGCCACGGAGATGATGGCCGGCTTGTCGCTGAGGAACGTCATCAGGGCACCGGCAGAGGAGACGCCGGGCAGGTTGAAGAGCGGACGCAGCACGGGCTTCAGCATCCGTTGCAGCAGGTCGACTACGCCGAAGATGCTGAAGATGCGGCTCAAGGCGCCTGTCAGCACGCACATTGCCATGAGGTAGAAGACGGTGTTGAGCAGCAGGTCGTGAGCCGTCCGCATGATGGTGTTGAGCATATTGGTGAAGCCCATCACCGACGAGAGGTAGCCGAAGAGGACGACGATGACCGTCAGGCAGGGAATGCCGCGAGGAATCTGTTTCATGAGTGTTTCGGGGGGGGGGAGTTGACTTAAATGGTATTAGAATATACGTCCGCAGACGCGGATGTTGAGGACCGGATAGACGGGCAGCTTGCTGATGGTCTTGGTGATGCCGCCGCTCAGGTCGCCGATGTCGGTGGTGGGCGCCTCGATGCCGTTCGCGTAGACGGTCGGTTCGCCCCAGATGATGCAGCCCAGGTCCACCTTCACGCCGATTCTTTTCTTTGGCACAGCCCTTCCGAAGCCGATGCCGACATAGGGTTTCACCTTTCTCACACGTGCCTGTGCCTTGATGTTGCCCTGCTGGTCGGGCTCCAGCCGGTAGTGTCCCAGCTTCAGTCCGATGTGCTCCTGCCGGGCCTCGGGGTTGAGGGTGTTGTAGGCGTCGATGGCCTGGTTGGCCGCCACCACGTCGGTCAGCGGCTCCTGGTTGCTTATCTCCAGCACGTCGCCCGAGCCGTAGTAGATGCCTCCGGTGATGTGGAAGCTGGTCAGGAACGGTACAGGCATGACGTTGACCATCACCTTGAGCTCCTTCATCGTCGGGTAGGCTTTCGTGTCCACCGCATTCATCGGCAGTTCCAATCCACCGGCATACGAGGTGGTGCTCATCTTCAGCGTTGGGTTGAGCGAGAATTTCGGCAGCATGGTGAAGCCAGCCTGTACGTCGACAAAGGGTGTGACAGGCACGGCGAGGTCGACGCTCCAGCCGGGCGTTCCTATCTCAGCACCGATGGCGAGGTGGTTCAGGATGCGCAGGTCGGGCTGGATGGAAGCCTGAGCCTGCAGCAGAACCATGCAGGCAAAGGTCAGAAAGAGTCTTCTCATGGGGAGGGTGGTGTTGGGGCGGTTACTCGTTTATCTCAAAGTAATTCTCCAGGATGGCCTGTGCCTGATGTTCGCGGTTGTCAATGTCCTGGATGACCTTACCGTTTTCCAGGAGCACGATGCGGCTGGAGATGTCGACGGTGTGTTGCAGGTTGTGGCTGCTGACGAGAATCGTGGCTCCCGTCTCTTCGTTGTACTTCTGCAGCATGTGCTTGATGGCGTTCTGGCTACTGGGGTCGAGGAAGTTGAAGGGCTCGTCGAGGATCAGCACCTGCGGCCTGAGCAGCATGGCTGCCATGATGCCCACCTTCTGTTTGTTGCCGGCGCTGAGGGTGCGTATGAGTTTCTTCTGTCCCGTGAGCTCGTCCGCCATGAAGTGCTGGAACTGGGCAAGGAACTCCTGCAGTTGCTCGTCGCTGGTGTCGGTCAGGCGGGCTATGAACTGGAAGTATTCGTCGGGCGTCAGGTAGTCGATGAGGAAGCTTTCGTCCACGAAGGCGCCCGTCCAGTCCTTCCAGGCTTCGGTCTCAGCGACGTTAATAACCCTCTCTGACTCCCCTTTAAGGGGCGGTTGGGCAGGGTCTTTCATGTACACCGCCCCCGTGTCGGCCTTGATGAGGTCGAGGATGAGCCGGAAGAGTGTACTCTTGCCGGCACCATTGTTGCCCACCAGTCCCAGCAGCTCGCCGCTGTGGATGGTAAGGTCTGGTATATCGACGGCCACTTTCTCGCCGAATGTCTTTCTTAAATTATTGATGATAATCTCCATAACTATGAACTATGAATTATGAATTATGAACTATGAATTACGCGAGGCTCTGAACCCTTCCATGTTCTTATATCGCCGCGCCATGAAGCGCTGATAGACGTTGCGCAGCCAGAGGCGATGCGTGGCGATGCCTGCCAAGCCAAGCACGGCAAGGAGTATGTAGCCCCAGGGCTCGCCCAGCAATGCCGTAGCCGCCCTCTCCAGTCCGAGGGGCAGGAAGAAGATGACTGTGCTGAATATTTGCTGGGTGGTATTGCCTTGTTTGCTTGTTATCTTCGTGTTCATGGGCAGCGTGTTGTTGTTATAGACAGCCATCTGGAAGAAGGCCGGATAGATTACACCTGCCGTAAAGAAGAAGTAGCCGACGTTCATCCAGACAGACATTTTGCCAATAATCATCAAGGGCAGCAGGATGATGGGCGGGATGAGCAGCAGCAGGACGTTGAAGTAATACTTTGCCGTGAGCAGTTGCAGGATGCTCTCGCGGCGGCTCATCAGTCCGTCGATGTAGTTGCCTTCGTAGCACATGATGGTGATAAGTGTCATCATGCCCAGCACGATGTAGTTGTAGAGGCAGATGAATGAGCGCATGAAGTCTAAGTTGTCATAAATATCCGTGAAGTACATGATGACGCTGAACATCACCATGAAACCGATGCCGACGTAGAAGCTCATCTTCACCGTCTTGTTGCGCATCCGTTGCTTCACCTCAAGCTTCAGGTACTCGCCGAGCTTGCCGTAGCGGTTCAGGAAGTTGAACTGTGTGGCATGTTTGATTTCCTTGTCCTCCTTTTTCCCTATTTCAGCATGCACCATACCCATCTGCAGGGTGAAGTTTGCCTTGTAGAGAAGCAAGATGAGAATGCCGACACAGAGGAAAGGCAGGAAGTCCCACTTGAGGAAGCTGTACATCAGCAGGGTGCTGGGCATGTCGAGGGGATTCTTGTCGGGCACGAGCATGATGGCAAGCAAAGCACCATGGATGGCGGCAGGCAGCAGCGTCCAGGCCAGATGCTTCAGGATGAGAGCCCGGCAGAAGAGATAGAAGAAGCCGTTGGCGATGCAGAGCAGCCACCAGCCGAGCAGCCATCCGAAGAATGCCACCCACCCCAAGGGAACGGTTATGGTGATGAGTCCGAACGGCACGAGCAGGAACCACCAGTACAGATTGCCCCAGGCCAGGCCGGAGCGAATGAGATAGGTGTGCATCAGGAAGGAGCGGCGCACGGGCAGCAAGGCATAGGGCTGTGCACGCTGTGCCGGTGTCTCCTGAAGCCCGAAGCGAAGCCAAAAGTCAATGATGAGCAGGTAGAGCATGCCTCCATCGAAGACATGGAAGGCTGCCACACCGTTGTAGCTGTTCTTCATGCCGATGGCCATCACCACGCCCATGAAGAGGAGGATGGCTGCAAAGTAGAGCCAGTAGAAGACCATGAGGAACTTCATGAAGCGGTTCTTGTCAATCAGCGGATGCCGTTTCTCCTGGAGGTCGGCATTCTTGCAAATCAGTTTGTAGAGCTTGTATGAATTCATAGTTCAGCGTTGACAAGTTACGACATGTCCTCTTTACTATTCGCTTAAGAACTTCTCCGCTTCCATGGCAGCCTTTGCGCCGCTGCCAGCTGCTATGACAGCCTGCCGGTAGCGTGGGTCGGCCACATCGCCTGCAACGAAGACGCCCGGAATGGATGTGCGGGGCGAGTCACCTTCGCTCACCAGATAGCCCTCGGCATCGGTCTGGAGCCAAGGCGTGAAGAGTTCGCTGTTGGGATGATGACCGATGGCAAGGAAGAAGCCGTCGATGGGCAGGTCGTACCGTCGTTCGTCGCTTTCACCCTTCCTGTATACAAGATGTGCTCCCTCCACTCCGTCCTCTCCGTAGAGGCCAAGCGTGTTCGTCTCAAAGAGCACCTCTATCTTCTCGTTGCTGAACACGCGTTCCTGCATAATCTTGCTGGCGCGGAGGAAAGGCTTGCGCACGATGAGATAGACCTTCTGGGCCAGTCCTGCCAGATAGTTCGCCTCTTCGCAGGCTGTGTCGCCGCCTCCCACCACGGCCACTACCTTCTTGCGATAGAAGAAGCCGTCGCAAGTGGCGCAGGCGCTCACGCCCTTGCCCATGTACGTCTGTTCGTCGGCGAGCCCGAGGTACTTCGCGCTGGCGCCGGTGGCAATGATGAGGCTGTCGGCCTCCCACTGGCTCCCGTCGTCGAGGGTGATGCGGAACGGCCGCACACCGAGGTCGACACTTGTTGCCACGTTGGGGAGCATCGTCGTTCCGAAGCGTTCAGCCTGCCTTCGCATGCTGTCCATCAACTCGCCTGCATCGACGCCGTCAGGAAAGCCGGGGAAGTTCTCCACTTCCGTGGTGATGGTGAGCTGGCCGCCGGGTTGCGGACCTTCGAGCAGGGTGGGGGAGAGGTTAGCCCTGCCTGCATAGATGGCAGCTGTGTAGCCCGCAGGCCCGCTGCCTATAATCAAGAGCTTTGTGGTATTCATAATCCTAATGGTGTTTAATGTACGGTCGTGATAAGGGGGGGGATTCTATCTCATGTCGTTGACGAGCACATCGGGGTAATCCTTCTCCGGGAAGGTGAAGAACGTGTCGCCGAGGTTGACGTTACCCGTGAAGCCGGTGATGCTGACGCGTTGCCAGTCGTTGCTCTCGCGTACCCTGATGCAAAGCGGCTGATAGTCGCTCTTGCGTATGTCGACGTACACTTCCTTGACGTCCATCTTGGCATACTTCGCTTTCAGGTATACCTCGTACACAGGGTCGCCTCGCAGCACGGACTCCTTGACACTGATCTTGAAGCCTTTCTTGTATATCTCCATGAAGGTGTAGGGGTTCATGGCGGCCATCTCTTTGCGCGATGGCTCGTCGATGCTCACTTCGTTGCTGCTGGGCACGTAGCACCAGCGGGTCTTGCCGTCGTACCAGGTGGTGACGCCGTCGGCGTCCAGCTTCAGCTTGCTTCCCTGAAGCCACATGGTGCCTGTCGCAGAAGCACGTTCCGTCGTCCCGGCAAAGATGCTTGCATGGTATTCTATCTTCACGTTGCCAGCCTGCCGGATGCGGTCGGCTGCAATGTCGAGTACCTTCATGGCATCTTGGGCCATTAAAAGCTGAAAGGGTGAAAAAGTGAAAAGGTAAACAAAAAGCAGGAATGCTATGCGTTTCATAATCTTTGGCTTTTTCATTTCTGTACTGTTCTATGTATTGTTCTGTTTGTTCTATATTGATTGTCTTGTTGTCCTTTTCACCTTTTCACCTTTTCATCTGAGGTTGTCCATAATCATCATCAGCTGGTCTTCGCTGACGCAGAGCACTTCGCGGGGCTTGCTGCCTTTGGCAGGCCCTACGATGCCCGCTTTCTCGAGCTGGTCCATCAAACGGCCTGCACGGTTGTAGCCGATAGAGAACTTGCGTTGTATCATGCTGGTGCTGCCGTTCTGCTCGTTGACGATGAGTCGTGCGGCATCCTCGAACATGGGGTCGAGGTGCGTCATGTCCACGTCGGCAATGCTGTTTTCGTCGTCGCCGTCGAGTGGAACTTCGGGCAGGAGGTAGGGCGAGGCGTAGCTTTGTTGCTTGGCGATGTAGTTGACGATGTCCTCCAACTCATCTGTATCGATGAATGCACATTGTATGCGGACGGGCTCCGAGCCTGTCATCAGCAGCATGTCTCCCTTGCCGACGAGCTGGTTGGCACCGGTTCGGTCGAGGATTGTCTTGCTGTCAACGCCCGACGAGACCTTGAAGGCCATTCGGGCCGGGAAGTTAGCCTTGATGGTGCCGGTGATGATGTTGGCTGTGGGGCGTTGGGTGGCAATAATCATGTGGATGCCGACGGCACGTGCCAGTTGGGCAATGCGTGCGATGGGAAGCTCTATTTCTTTGCCTGCCGTCATGATGAGGTCGCCGTACTCGTCGATGACAACCACGATGTAGGGCATGTAGCGATGGCCGTTCTGCGGGTTGAGCTGACGTTCGCGGAACTTCTCGTTGTACTCCTTGACGTTCCTCGCATGAGCCTTCTTCAGGAGGTCGTAGCGGTTGTCCATCTCTATGCAGAGGCTCTTGAGCGTCTGGATGACCTTGTTCACGTCGGTGATGATGGGTTCCTCCACGTCTTCGTTGCCTTCTACCTGTGCCAGGAAGTGGTTGACGATGGGTGCATAGAGGCTGAACTCCACCTTCTTCGGGTCAATCATTACGAGCTTCAGCTCTGCCGGATGCTTCTTGTAGAGGAGCGATGTGAGGATGACGTTCAGGCCGACAGACTTGCCCTGACCCGTTGCACCAGCCACGAGCAGGTGCGGCATCTTGGTGAGGTCGGCCATGAAGACTTCGTTGGTGATGGTCTTGCCCAGGGCCATCGGCAGTTCGTAGTCGGTCTCTTGGAACTTGCGGCTGTTCAGGATGCTTTCCATCGATACCATCTGCGGCTTGGCGTTCGGCACTTCGATGCCAATGGTTCCTTTGCCGGGGATGGGAGCGATGATGCGGATGCCGAGAGCGCTGAGGCTGAGGGCAATGTCGTCTTCCAGGTTGCGAATCGTGCTGATGCGTATGCCGGGGGCTGGCGTAATCTCGTAGAGCGTGATGGTGGGGCCGATGGTGGCTTTCGTGTTGTCGAGTATCTCAACGCGGAAGTTGCGCAGCACCGTCTTGATGCGGTTCTTGTTGTTGCGCTGCTCCTCCATGTCGATGGCGTTCGACGATGTGTCGTAGTGCCTGAGCAGGTCGATGGTGGGGTACTTGTAATTCTCGAGGTCGAGCTTCGGGTCGTAGGGCTCCAGGGCGCCGTCGTCGCCCAGGCTGGCCTTCTCCGGCTCATGGCCGACGACTACCGTTATGTCGTCGGTGTCGGATTCTTCTTTCCCCTTCAGGAGTGCCAGCGGGTCGTCGCCGAACTCTATGGTGGTTGCTGTTGTAGAGGCATCGTCGGCGAAAGGCGTCCGCACCTCTGTCTCGCCGTCGTCGTTGTCCTTTTCCGTCAGGGCATCCTCGCTGTCGGGCATCAGGGGGTATTCCACTTCCGTTGCCTCGCTTTCCACATCGCTGCCAGTTCCTGCCTCGTCCTCATCAGGCTGCTCGTCTTCGTCTTTCTTGCGGATGACGAAGTGCCGCAGGCAGGTGATGGCTTCTTCGCTCAGGTAGAACAGGTAGAGCAGGGCGGAGAGGATGAAGATGAGCAACGTGCCTAGTCCGCCTACCTTTTCCATGAGGAACTGCAACTCGTTGCGACCTATCATGCCGCCCCAGATGATGTATGAGTCCTGAACCAGGTTGGGGAAGAGGTGGACGATGTAGGCAGCGAAGGCAGAGGCCCAGGCCATGATGATCATGCAGTTGATGAACCAGAGGTGCAGACGCACCTTTGCCAGTCCCATGATGCGTATGCTGGCGGCGAGCAGCAGTACGGGAATGAGGATGGACGAGAGCCCGAAGGTGTTGTCCATCAGCCAGTGGGCCACTTCGTACCCCCAGCGGCCCAGCCAATTGGTTGCCGTGTAGGACTCGCTGGTGACGTACTTCTGGTCTTCTGCTCCGGTGAAGACGTGCGAGACGAGGGCAATGAGGACGGCCAGCGAGAGTGTTGCCAGCACGGCCCCCCAGACGAAGCGGAGATTGTCCTTGTGCTCGCCGCGAACTTCGGGGTCGACGTCGCCATTACCGGCAATGTTGGCACGCATCCAGTTGAACGAACGGAGCCAAGCCGGTTGTTGCGCCGTCCCCTTGGGGCCTTTTTTCTTTTTCGTGTCGCCTTTATGTGGTTTGACGCTTTTCTTTGCGTTCATGCTTTGTGTTTCCTTTATTTTAATGCGGGTGCAAAGATACGGAAAAAATCTCAGACATATCGTTTTTCGCTGAATTATTTTCCTCTGTTTTCTGTATTTCTGTGTTGAAAGTTACGGTTGGAGCTGTTGTGAAAGCAGCCCGGCTTTGTTGTCTGTATCGGCCGATTGCCCGGAGTTTGTCCCTGCCGGAGTGCCTGCCGCACCGAGGGAAAGTCCTTCTGTCTGGAAATAAAAAGAAAAACTTCTGCTTTCGTTTTGCGTTTCATTCTTTTTTTCGTACCTTTGCAGCCGCTTTTGAATAGGCTCACATTATATTATTGCATTATATGGAACTGGATATGCTGACTGCTGTGTCGCCTGTCGACGGGCGATACAGGAGCAAAACGGAGCCCTTGGCGGCTTTTTTCTCAGAGTATGCACTCATCCGCTATCGTGTCCGTGTCGAGGTGGAATATTTCATCGCCCTTGTTCATCTTCCCTTGCCGCAGCTGCAGGGCTTCCCTGTCAGCGACGATAGCCTTCGCGACATCTACCGCAACTTCACGGAGCAGGACGCACAGCGCGTCAAGGACATCGAGTCCGTCACGAACCACGACGTCAAGGCTGTGGAGTATTACATCAAGGAGCAGTTCGACCGCATCGGCGGGCTCGACGCCTACAAGGAGTTCATCCATTTCGGCCTTACCAGTCAGGACATCAACAATACCAGTGTTCCCCTTAGCATCAAGGAAGCCTTGGAGCAGGTCTACTATCCTCTCGTCGAGGAACTGATAGCCCAGCTTGCGCAGTATGCCGACGATTGGAAGGACGTGCCCATGCTGGCTAAGACACATGGTCAGCCTGCCAGCCCCACGCGTTTGGGCAAGGAGGTTCAGGTGTTCGTCTACCGTCTGCAGCGACAGCTCGACATGCTCCGTGCCTGCCCTGTCACGGCCAAGTTCGGCGGAGCCACAGGCAACTTCAACGCTCACCACGTGGCCTACCCGCAGCAGGACTGGCGCGAGTTCGGCCGCCGTTTTGTCAGCGAGAGTCTCGGCCTCGAGCGCGAGGAATATACCACACAGATAAGCAACTACGACTGTCTGGGCGCTGTGTTCGATGCCATGAAGCGCATCAACACCATCATCATCGACCTGGACCGCGACTTCTGGCAGTACGTCTCGATGGAGTACTTCCGCCAGAAGATAAAGGCAGGCGAGGTGGGCTCCAGTGCAATGCCCCACAAGGTGAATCCCATCGACTTCGAGAACTCCGAAGGCAACCTTGGCATGGCTAATGCCATCCTGTCGCACCTGAGCCAGAAGCTGCCCATCAGCCGCTTGCAGCGCGACCTCACGGACAGCACCGTGCTCCGCAACGTCGGTGTGCCTATGGGACACGTGCTCATCAGCATACAGAGCACCTTGAAGGGCCTGCGCAAGCTTGTCCTCAACGAGGATGCCATCCGCCGCGACCTGGAGGGCTGCTGGGCTGTCTGTGCCGAAGCCATTCAGACCATTCTCCGCCGCGAGGCTTATCCACACCCCTATGAGGCGCTCAAGGCGCTCACCCGGACGGGCAAGGGCATTGACGAGGCAACAATCAAGAACTTTATCGAAGGGCTCGACGTCAGCGAATCCGTGAAGGAAGAACTGCGAGCCATCACACCATATACATATACAGGAATTTGAGAAACACCCCTTGCTCCAACCCGCGAGGGAAGGGACAAAGGGGACAGCTAATACATTACATACACATTTATCTAAGAGAGAAATGAGCAACGAAGAAAACTGGAGAGAGCAATTCTCCGAATCAGAGAACAGCGGTCGCCGCGACGGCTACCGTCCTCAGGGTAACAATCATGAGAACCAGGGTGGTGAGGGCCGTCCGATGCGTCCCCGCATCAGTCGCAGCGCATACAGCACCAGCCATCGCGAGGGAGGCTATCAGCCGCGCGAAGGCGGTTACCAACAGCGTCCCCGCTACAATCGCGAGGGAGGCTATCAGCCGCGCGAAGGTGGTTACCAACAGCGCGAAGGCGGCTACCAGCAGCGTCCCCGCTACAGTCGCGAGGGAGGTTACCAACAGCGCGAAGGCGGCTACCAGCCGCGTCCCCGCTACAATCGCGAGGGAGGCTATCAGCCGCGCGAAGGCGGTTACCAACAGCGCGAAGGCGGCTATCAGCCCCGTCCCCGTTACAACCGCGACGGCGAGGGCTATGCTCCGCGGGGAGCCAAGGGCGGCTTCCGCCAACGCACAGCAGACTATAATCCTCATGCCAAGTACAGCATGAAGAAACAGATAGAGTATCGCGAGACACACACCGACCCGGACGAGCCAATCCGCCTGAACAAATACCTTGCCAACGCCGGCGTTTGCAGCCGTCGCGAAGCAGACAGCTTCATCGAGGCAGGCGTGGTGAAGGTCAACGGCGAGGTCGTCACCGAGCTTGGCACAAAGGTGAAGCGCTCTGATGTCGTCCTCTTCCACGACCAGCAGGTCAACATCGAGAAGAAGGTCTACGTGCTGCTCAACAAGCCCAAGGACTATGTGACCACCAGCGACGACCCGCAGAACCGCAAGACGGTGATGGACCTCGTGAAGGGGGCATGCCGCGAGCGCATCTATCCCGTAGGCCGTCTGGACCGCAACACCACGGGTGTGCTCCTGCTCACCAACGACGGCGAACTGGCTACAAAGCTGACGCATCCCCAGTACCTCAAGAAGAAGATCTACCACGTCTTCCTTGACAAGAACGTCTCTGCTGCCGACATGCGCCAGATAGCAGAAGGCATCGAGCTGGACGACGGCGAGATACATGCCGATGCCATCGAGTATGCCAGCGAGACAGACCGCAAGCAGGTGGGCATCGAGATTCACAGTGGGCGCAACCGCATCGTGCGTCGCATCTTCGAACACCTTGGCTACAAAGTCATCCGTCTGGACCGCGTCTACTTTGCCGGCCTGACAAAGAAGAACGTCCGCCGCGGCGACTGGCGCTTCCTCACCGAGCAGGAGGTGAACATGCTCCGCATGGGTGCGTTCGAGTAAGACTGTATACATAATTGACAAATCACAATCTATAACATGAAAAGAACAAAGGTAATTGATGCACTGAAGTGCACAGCATACGGGAGTGATATTTGCGTCAAGGGTTGGGTGCGTTCGAAACGCGGCTCGAAGGGCATATTCTTCATTGCCCTGAACGATGGCAGCACGATAAAGAATGTGCAGATTGTCGGCGATGATGCCAAGTTCGACGAGGAGACCCTGAAGCGCATCACGACGGGTGCCTGCCTCTCCGTCGAGGGCAAGCTCGTGGAGAGCCCTGCCGCAGGTCAGGCCAGCGAGATACAGGCCACGGCCATCGAGATTCTCGGTGACTGCGACAACACCTATCCTCTGCAGAAGAAGGGCGCCAGCTGGGAGTACCTCCGCACGGTGGCCCACCTGCGTCCGCGCACCAACACGTTCGGTGCCATCCTGCGCATCCGCCACAACATGGCGATGGCTATCCACACCTATTTCCACGAGCACGGCTACTTCTACTTCCACACACCGCTCATCACCGCGAGCGACTGCGAGGGTGCCGGCAACATGTTCCAGGTGACGACCAAGAACCTCTACGACCTGAAGAAGGACGAGCAGGGCAAGATTATCTACGACGACGACTTCTTCGGCGAGCAGACAAGCCTCACCGTCAGCGGTCAGCTCGAGGGCGAGCTGGGTGCAACGGCTCTCGGAGCCATCTACACCTTCGGCCCCACCTTCCGTGCCGAGAACTCCAACACACCACGCCATCTGGCTGAGTTCTGGATGATTGAGCCCGAGATAGCTTTCATGGACCAGGAAGAGCTGATGGACCTTGAGGAGGACTTCATCAAGTACTGCGTCCGCTGGGCACTCGACAACTGCAAGGACGACCTCGAGTTCATCAACAACAACAAATTCCTCACACCTAATGCAGACCTGATTCCCCGTCTCGAAGGCGTGCTGAAGGAAGAGTTCGTCCGCCTGCCCTATACCGAAGGCATCAACATCCTGCAGGAAGCCATCAAGAACGGCAAGAAGTTCGAGTTCCCCTGCGAGTGGGGCGACGACCTTGCCAGCGAGCACGAACGCTACCTCGTGGAGGAACACTTCAAGAAGCCCGTCATCATGACCGACTATCCGCGTTCGTTCAAGTCGTTCTACATGAAGCAGAACCAGGAGACGGCCGACGGCGGCAGCGTGGGTTACAAGGGAGCCGTAGCCCCCGGCCCCACCATGCAGGGCACCGATGTGCTCTTCCCGTCGATTGGTGAAATCATCGGCGGCAGCGTCCGCGAGGAGAGCTACGACAAGCTGATGAGCGAGGTGAAGCGCCGCGAGATGGATATGACACACCTGTGGTGGTACCTCGACACCCGCAAGTACGGCTCCTGCCCGCACGCAGGTTTTGGGCTGGGCTTCGAGCGTCTCATCCTCTTCGTCACCGGCATGCAGAACATCCGCGACGTCATTCCTTTCCCAAGGACACCGCGCAACGCCGAGTTCTAAACAACGCCAAAGGAGCAGAAGCGCCTGGCTCCTCCGAAATAAGACCCTGGCTCTTCCAAAATAAGACCCTGGCTCTTCCGAAATAAGACCCTGGCTCTTCCGAAAAAAGACCCTAGCTCTTCCGAAATAAGCGCCTAGCTCTTCCGAAATAAGCGCCTAGCTCTTCCAAAATAAGCGCCTAGCTCTTCCGAGATAAGAGCTGGGCGCTTTTCCTTTTGCTCTGCGGAGGACGGGGGTGTGTCGCTTGGCGTGCCGTGCTTTTCCTTTCGCCATTATGTCCTGTTTTGCGCCATTTTGTCGGCTTCTCTCCTCTGGATGATGCCTCGGAAGCCATGTGCCGGGCTTTTGCACGCTCTTTGTAAAACACAGGTGAAACAAATCCGTAAAAGACGAAAGGAGAGAATACTATGATACAGAACAACCAGAATCAGCAAACCGAGGAGAAGAGCCTGCAGAAGTATGCCCGCAACCTCGTGGACGAGGCAAGGGCCGGAAAGCTCGACCCCGTCATCGGCCGCGACGACGAGATACGCCGTGTGCTGCAAATCCTCTCGCGACGCACGAAGAACAATCCTATCCTCATCGGCGAACCCGGCACGGGCAAGACAGCCATCGTGGAGGGACTGGCCCACCGCATCCTGCGCGGCGACGTGCCCGAGAACCTGAAGAACAAACAGCTCTACAGCCTCGACATGGGTGCCCTCATAGCCGGCGCCATGTACAAGGGCGAGTTCGAGGAACGACTGAAGAACGTGGTCAAGGAGGTGACGGAGAGCAACGGAGGCATCATCCTCTTTATCGACGAGATTCACACCCTGGTCGGAGCAGGCAAGGGCGAAGGCGCGATGGACGCTGCCAACATCCTGAAGCCCGCATTGGCACGCGGCGAGATGCGCAGCATCGGCGCTACGACGCTCGACGAATACCAGAAGTACTTCGAGAAGGACAAGGCCCTGGAGCGACGATTCCAGACCGTCATGGTCGACGAGCCGGACACCCTCTCCAGCATCAGCATCCTGCGCGGACTGAAGGAACGCTACGAGAATCACCACAAAGTGCGCATCCAGGACGACGCCGTCATTGCCGCCGTGCAGCTCTCGCAGCGCTATATCACCGAGCGCTTCCTGCCCGATAAGGCCATCGACCTCATGGACGAGGCAGCCGCCAAACTCCGCATGGAGCGCGACTCCGTGCCCGAGGAACTGGACGAAATCACCCGTCGGCTCTCGCAGCTCGAGATAGAGCGCGAAGCCATCCGCCGCGAGGTAAAGGCACAACCGCAAGGGGGAAACGGGGAGGGGGCTGCCAAGCTCGCCAACATCGAGAAAGAGATTGCCGACCTGCGCGAGCAGGAGCAGAAGATGCGAAAGCAGTGGGAGGATGAGAAGCGTCAGGCCGACCAGGTGCAAACCCTGAAGGACCGCATGCAGCAGCTCCGCCGCGAGGCCGAACAGGCAGAACGTGATGGCGACTATGCCCGCGTTGCCGAGATTCGATACTCCAAACTTCCAGAGCTCGAGAAGCAGATTGCCGAGTGCTCTACCGTCAGCAGCAAGCTGCTTCGCGACGAGGTGACTGCCGACGACATCGCCGACGTCGTGAGCCGCTGGACGGGCATCCCCGTCAGCAAGATGCAGACCAGCGAGACAGAGAAACTGCTCCACCTCGAGGACGAGCTGCACAAGCGCGTCATCGGTCAGGAGGAAGCCATCGCAGCCGTCAGCAATGCCGTGCGCCGCAGCCGCGCCGGTCTGCAGGACCCCAAGCGCCCCATCGGCTCCTTCATCTTCCTCGGCTCCACAGGCGTGGGCAAGACGGAGCTCGCCAAGGCGCTGGCAGAGTACCTCTTCGACGACGAGTCGATGATGACCCGCATCGACATGAGCGAGTATCAGGAGAAGTTCAGCGTGACACGGCTCATCGGCGCACCTCCAGGATACGTCGGCTACGACGAGGGCGGACAGCT
>DGTM01000043.1:0-5196 GCA_002394305.1 Prevotellaceae bacterium UBA4336 | reverse complement strand
AGGGCGGACAGCTCACCGAGGCCGTACGGCGCAAGCCTTACCAGGTTGTCCTCTTCGATGAGATAGAGAAGGCGCACCCCGACGTCTTCAACACCCTGCTGCAAGTGCTCGACGACGGACGTCTGACCGACTCCAAGGGCCGCACCGTCAACTTCAAGAACACCATCATCATCATGACGAGCAACCTGCTCACCGGGGCAGACCTCTCCAAGGGGACTGAAGATGTGCGCAACCTGCTCATCCAGCGCGGCATCCGCCCCGAGTTCCTGAACCGTATCGACGAAATCATCGTCTTCCATCCCCTCAACTGGGGCGAAGTGAAGCAGATTGTCCGTCTGCAGGTGGAGAACGTCCGCAAGCTGCTGCGCGAGAACGGCATCACCCTCGACGTCACCGACCAGGCCATCGACCTGCTGGCAGGCGAAGGCTACGAACCGGAGTTCGGAGCGCGTCCCGTCAAGCGAGCCATCCAGCATCTCCTGCTCGACGACCTCTCGAAGGCACTCCTTGCCGGACAGCTCGACCGCAACCGTCCCATCAAGGTCGATGCCAAAGACGGCCAACTCACGATGGCTCCCGTGTAATGGGGCAGGCGTGAATCCACCGCCCGCATACGGAAAGACCCGAGCCCTGCTCAGTGCAGGACTCGGGTCTTTCCTTTTTTGTTGTATGGATGTTTAGAGCTTCAGCTTGCCGGCAGCCTGGTTGATGGCATCGTTAGCCTTCTTTGCGGCATCCTCGACGGTAGCGTTGGCCTTAGCCTTGGCATCCTCGGCAGCAGCGTTGGCCTTAGCCTTGGCATCCTCAGCAGCAGCGTTAGCCTTCTCCTGAGCAGCTTCTACGGCAGCGTCCTTGGCAGCTTCAGCGTCAGCCTTCACAGCGTCGGCAGCGGCTCCGGCAGTCTCGGCAGCAGTGCTGGGCAGAGCCTTGGCTGCATTGATGAGGTCGTTCAGAGTGAGCGTGCTGATGTTCATCTCGCCCAGCTTCTCGGCGTTCTCCTCAACGAAAGCCTTCACCTGGCTTGCCAGGGCGGCAGCCTTCTCTGCGTCGCCGCTCTCAACGACTTCCTTCAACTCTTCCTGGAGGGCTTCCACTGCATCCTGGGCAGCGGTAGCATCGCCAGCCTGCACCTTCTCGGCCACAGCGCTTACAGTGACTGCGGGCTCGGCGCTTTCCTCTTCGACGACGTTCTCAACTGCGAGGCTGTCTTCCTCGGCTGTTCCTTTTCCTGTGCTGCCGCTGCAAGCGGTCAGACTCATTGCAGCTGCAACAGCTGCAAATGCAAAAATCTTTTTCATTGTTTTGTTTGTTGTTTGGTTATGTTAAACGTGTTCTTCCTTTTTGCACGGCAAAGTTACGCAGTTTCTGCGACACCGCCAAAGGGAAAGAGAGAATTTTTATGCTTAACACGCAAAAAGCGTTCCCACTTCGCGCGTACATTATATTATATGTAGCGAATTATTTCCTGCTCTCTGTTTGAAGTTTGCCAAAAAAGAGTTAACTTTGTGGCTGCAACATGAAAAAACTGACCAATCCCCTCGTCTGGGTGAAGCGATTCCGCCACCGCTGCGGCTATGGCGTGCACAGCCCCTTCGCCTTCCGCTTCATCACCGACGTCATCTACGAGCGGCACCCCTTCTATGCCTATCGCGAGCTCGACCGCCGGCTCCCCCTCGCTATGCGCCTGCGCCGACGCAAGGGACTGCACCTCCTGCTGCGCCTCGCCAACCACCTGCAGCCCGGCACCATCATGCTCCCCCGGGACGCATGGTGGGAGAAGCGCTACCTGCAGAGCGGCTGCCGCCATGCCTCCATCACCTGCCAATGGCCCGAGGGTGAAGTTGCCATGTGCCTGCTCCACGAGCCTTCCGACGAAGCACTGCAGCACCTCGGGCAGCACTCGGTGCTCCTGCTCGACAACCTCCACCGCCATCGCGACTGGTTCCGACAGCTTCCAGCCCGCGTCAGCTTCGACCTCTACGACCTCGGCATAGCCTTCTTCGACACTAACTACAACCGCCAATACTACAAAGTGAACTTCTGAACCCCATCGCATAATCCACGCTGTACATAAACAGCACATCACAAACAGTCAGACAGCAAATGAACAAAGTCTATACCCGTACCGGCGATGCCGGCATGACGTCGCTTGTCGGCGGAAAGCGAGTGGAAAAGTCCTGCGCACGTCTTGAGAGCTATGGCACCATCGACGAGCTCAATGCCCAGGTCGGCCTGCTCCTCACCTATGTCCGTGAACCTGCCGACCGCGCCTGCCTCATCGGCATACAGAACCGACTCTTCGTCTGCGGAGCGCAGCTCGCCACCGAACCCGACGCCCCCTATAAACCCCTCAGTGCCATCACCTCCGACGACGTCGCAGCCCTCGAGCACAGCATCGACCTCGCATCCGAAGGCCTCCCCCGCTGGCGTGGCTTCACCCTCCCCGGCGGGTGCAGGGAAGCAGCCATCGCCCACGTGTGCCGCACCGTGTGCCGCAGGGCCGAGCGCCGCATCCTTGCCCTCGACGCCACAGAGAAAGTCTCCCCGCAACTCCTTGCATACGTCAATCGCCTGAGTGATTACTTCTATGTTTTTGCCCTCCGGCTCAATATTTTACGTGGGACAGAAGAAATTTTGTGGGAGAAATGATGTTCGTATCGAAAAAATGTGTATCTTTGCAAGCCATTAAGAAAAAACCGTTAAATAAAACATACTATGTATTGGACATTGGAATTAGCATCAAAATTGGAGGACGCGCCCTGGCCTGCAACCCGCGAGGAGCTGATTGACTATGCCACCCGTAGCGGAGCTCCTCTCGAAGTTATCGAGAATCTGACAGAAATGGAGGATGAAGGTGAAATCTACGAGACCATAGAGGACATATGGCCGGACTATCCTACCAAGGATGACTTCCTCTTCAACGAGGATGAGTATTAGGCGCTTATTTTAAGCGTTAGAAACAGAAGTCCAATGAGGTGTGCAAGACAATGTCTTTTGCACACCTCGTTTTCTCTATTCCTTTGGCTCATTTAGTGCCAAATAAGTAGCACAAAACGTGCTTAATTAAGGGGAGGGGAATGAATGGCTTGCACTATAATCGCTACCTTTGAAAACCCTCTCTTTTGGTGCAAATAATTATTTTGAAAAGGCAAGACAACAACGACAATTCCCGCAAGGATGTATATTCTGCGCTCTCAGAATAAGTCTCTGAAGTATGCGATGTTTTCGACAATGCCATCAAACATGGCTATAGAAAGCCCCTATCCTACAACGAGGTAGAGCGACGTGATTAAAATAAAATGAACGAAAGTATGATGCAGAAGATGATGATCCTATAGAATAGAGAGACTATTACTTGCAGAAGCTACATATAAAAATGGAGTATTGCCTCCTTGGAATAATCAGCTATACTAAAATGACAACAAAACAGATAACAGCAGCCAACGTAAACGAGCAGATAAAACTGCTTTATCAGACGGCATTCCCTGAGGACGAGCAAATTCCTTGGGAAGACTTGGTTCGTCTGATTGGAGAAATGCACCTTGACTTCACTGCCTACTATGAGGGAGAGAACTTCATCGGTTTTACGATTGTATTTCCACATGAGCCGTTTAACTGGTATTGGTACTTTGCCGTGTTGCCAGAAATAAGAGGGAAAGGCAAGGGTCAGGAGATTCTAATCACTCTCATTGAGAAGTACAAGGGTGAGACTTGTGTCCTTGACATGGAATCGCCTAAACAAGAATGTGAAAACAAGGCTCAAAGGGAATGTAGGCATGAGTTCTACCTTCGTAATGGATTCCGAGACACAAATCTTTATAAGAAGTTTGACGTAGTGGAAATGACAATTATGATGATGGGCGAAGGTACGTTCACTATGCAGGATTGGGATGACATGGTAAGTGAGTTAAAGAAGTTCTGGACGTGGAATTGACTATGATAGAGATTCGTGAAGCAGGAAAGAACCAGGCAGCAGAGATAGCAAGCCTAATTATGATGGCAATGACGGATGATTGCTGTTTGTACTTTTGTGGTGATGAATACGGACTGGAGGACTTCCGTAAGATGATGACAGCGTTAGTGGAACGGGAGGATTCACAGTACAGTTACAAGAATACGTTGGTTGCTCTCGACAGGGAAAATGTGGTTGGCATCTCTGTCAGCTATGATGGGGAAAGACTTCACCAACTGCGACGTGCGTTCATTGAGTCTGCAAAGGAATATATCGGCAAGGATCATTCAGGAATGGACGACGAGACACAAGCAGGCGAATTATATTTGGATTCGTTGGCCGTGTTGCCAGAGTATCGTCGTCGGGGTATTGCTAAACGGCTGATTGAAGCAACGAAAGCTAAGGCAGATTGCATGGGGATTCCTTGTGTCGGCCTGTTAGTGGATAAAGGGAATCCATCTGGAGAGGCTCTGTATTCTTCCGTCGGGTTCCGATATGCAGACGACAGTATGTGGGGAGGACACCAGATGAAGCACCTTATTCTTTAATCAACTGATACGCTAATCTTTCGTCCCCACTTGCAAGATAAATGATACCACAATAAGTGAAACCATATTTCTCGATGACGTGCTGCATGATATTTTTTTTCGCCTAATCCAGTTCTTCATCCGATTGTAGCCCTCAACACCAAGAATTGTCAGCCCTCCATACTGACAAGTCTTAGCCAGCCCGAAGAGTATAGTCCACAACACTCCTTTTGCAGCGGCACTTATTGGGAGTAGCATTTGGGCAAAGGAGAGAATATAGAAAGGGATGCAGCACAGTAAGACTATCACGCCAGTGCGGAATGACAGCGACTGTAGCCATGTCTTGATATTGATGAATAAATGCTTTATCATCTTTCGGACGGTGTGCTACTCTAGCTCTATTCTGGTTATTGCTTGATAAAATACGGATAATCAGGTTCTCCCAATGTTGGTTCGTATGTAAATCCCTCATAACTGAAGGCACAGAGATCTTCGGGCTTGTCGATATGGTTCTCAATGATGAATCTTGTTATTGCTCCCCGGCATGTCTTAGCCCAAACAGCCTGAATCTTCAACTCAGTCCCTTTTCTAACGTAGAACAAAGGCTGAACGATTCGGACTTCTTTACGGACACGCTGCCAGTCAAACAGGTGCTGGTATTCCTCTGTAGCAAGATGTACTAGAGTTCCACCATCTGCTTTCACAGCCTCAATCAAT
>DGTM01000019.1 GCA_002394305.1 Prevotellaceae bacterium UBA4336 | reverse complement strand
ATTACGCCCATGTCGGGCGAACCAATACAAAAGGAAAACACAGGTTTTTCTTTTTATTGTCGAGCGGAAGTATCTTCGACGCAAGTCAAAGATACGAATAAGTGAGCACAATACAAAGGGAAAACACAGGTTTTTCTCTCTATTCTCCGGTGGAAGCACCATGCGCCGCCTGCGGCGGGATTCCTACGAAGACAGGGAAGGGAGGTTCTGAGGGCGAAGGACATAATCCTTCGCCACACGGAACAAAATCCTTCGCCACACGGAACAAAATCCTTCGCCCAACGGAACAAAATCCTTCGCCCAACGGAACAAAACAATTTCAGTGGCTCTGAAATATATTTCCAATGCTCTAAAATATATTTCCAAGGCTTTGAAATAGATTTCCAAGCCACTGAAAAAGTTTTTGTCCGCGGGGCGCGGAAGTTTTGCCCGAGAGGCGGGATAATTCTATCCGCGGGGCGCGGAAGTTCTGTCCGAGAAGAAGGACGGAACTACTCCTTGCCTTCGCGGTAGCGCTGAGTGGTCGTACCCGTCAGACGCTTGAAGTATTTGCAGAAGAAGGAAGGGTTGGGGAAGTTCATCTCATCGGCTATCTGGGCTGCACTCTTGCCTGTGTGACGAAGTTCCACCTTGATGCGGGTCACGATGGCATCGTCTATCCATTGCTTGGCGGCTTTCCCGCTGACCTGCTTCACGAGGGTACTCATATAGCGCGACGAGATGAAGAGCCGACGGGCGTAGAAGTCGATGTTGTGTTCCTGCGTAGCATAGCGGCTGACGAGCTGTATGAAGTCGGTGAAAAGGCGTTGCTCGCGGGAGAGCGAACTGCGGTTCTCGTCCTCGTGGCGCTCCCAAAGGCTGCCAGCCTGCCACAGGAAAGCGGCGACAAGGCTGAGCACCACCCGCGGAGCTGCCTGTCCGCTATGCGTCATATTATATAATAATGTATGCAGAGCCTCCACCTGCTCCATCTCTTCGTCCGTGAGTGTGAAGTGGCAGTCGCGAACATGTCCGTCCATCAGCTTCGGCATATCCGTAGGGAGCGCCAGGCTGACAATCTCGTCGGTCAACGACAGGCCGAAGCCCTCGACGTGGGCGATGGGCGCTGCCTACCTGTCGCAGATAATCGCTGCGGCTCAGGCAGGGCAGGCGGCTGCCGAGGGGCAGGTGTCGGTGCTGAATCTCTACAACAGCCGCCTCAGCTACAAGGTCTTCATGATTCCCGCCCTGCTGGCTATCGTCGTGATGCTGATGTGCGGCTTCCTGCCTGCCCTGAACATTGTGGGCGAGAAGGAGGCCGGCACCATCGAGCAAATCAACGTCACGCCCGTGTCGAAGTGGTCGTTCATCCTGGCAAAGCTCATCCCCTACTGGCTTGTCGGTCTGTTCGTCATCACAGTCTGCCTGCTGCTGTCGTGGGGCGTGTACGGCATCGTCTGCCAGGGCTCTCTGTGGCTGGTCTATGTGCTGGCCGTGCTGCTGGCGCTTTTCTTCTCGTCGCTGGGCCTGATTGTCTCCAACTACAGCGACACGATGCAGCAGGCCATCTTCGTGATGTGGTTCTTCGTCGTCTGCCTGATGTTGCTCAGCGGCCTGTTCACTCCGGTCAGGTCCATGCCGGCATGGGCGTATGCCACGACCTACGTCAACCCGATGCACTACTTCATCGATGCCGTCCGCACCGTCTTTGTGCGCGGCGGCGACTTCGTCTGCATCAGGCATCAGGTGGCGGCGCTCGCACTCTTTGCCGCCCTCGCGGGCACATGGGCCTCTGTCAGCTACAAGAAGAACGCTTAGGGGACAAAGGAGAAAAGGTGAAAATTGAAAGGCTTTTAACTTTTTAACTTTTTAACTTTTTAACTTTCTTGGTGCTTTACGCTCCTTTTCGTACCTTTGCAGGACAAAAACAAGGAAAAACGATGAATTTCACACGAGACAACCGCATCCTGAGCGGCACGCAGCTCGGACGCGTGAAGGATGCCAAACGGCTGGCCGAGACGAAGCTGCAGGGGCTGGAGGAGAGCCTGATGCAGCTGCAGGCACAGCAACAGTGGCTGAGAAGGTACAGCGAGACGGCCATGAGCCTGGAACGCGAACGCAAACGCCTCTTCGAGCTGACGAAGCAGAAGGCGGCGATGGCACGCGACCTGGACAGGCTGGAGCGCTACGACCTCTTCGAGGGCATTCACGGCGTGTACCAGAAGCTCTCCGTGGTGAACGACCAGATTGACCGCGACAAGCGCGGACTGAGCCTGCTGGAGCGCGAGGCCGACGAGAACCGACGGCAACTGACGGAGCAGGAGAAACGACTGAAGCAGGCGGCAGAGCAGCTCGCTGGCACCACAACGGCCATGCTCGACACCTTCGACAGGCTCAGTCTGGCCTCGCGTCTGGACGGCGAGAAAGACGTGCTGGAGGCTGGCACTGCCTTCCTGATTGACTATAATAATAATGTACGTGAAGAGACGAACGCCCTCTCCTCCCTGATACAGGAGAAGGAGAAGACGGTCGGGGCGCTGCGACAGGAGCTGGAGCGCCTGCTGACCTGGCGGCACAGCATGGAGATGCACGAGAACATGGTGCAGCACGGCGAGGCGGTGCTGATGGGGCTCACCACGCTGGAAGAGAGGAACAAGCGCCGGAGCGAGCTGCAACAGATACGACAGCAGGCCGTCAGGCGACAGGACGAGGAGAACGAGCTGCTGGGCAAAGCGTTTGCACAGTACCAGGACCTCGTGTCGCAGACGGAGACCACGGAGGCCGAACTGAGCATGCATCGCTCGTACATTCAGGGACAAGACGGCCTGATGCTGCAGGAACGTGCCTTGATGCTGAAGGGACGCCGCCAGATGCTGCTCTCGGCCCTGTCGCTCTGGAAGCGCATCAGCACGGGCTACGAGAGCATCGAGGAGAAGAGCCGACGGGTGACGGAGCTGCGTCTGCACATCCAGCACCTGACGGACGGCACCCGGCAGCTGGAAGCGGAAGCAGGCAAAGCACAGCGGCTCTGCAAGGAAAAGGAATACACCTACCTGCTGAGCAAGGGACAGGACATCATCCAACTGCGGGCCGACCTCAAGGAAGGCGTGGCCTGCTCGGTCTGCGGCGCCACACATCACCCCTACCACAGCGACACGATACTGGACCAGAGCAAGCTCATCGGGCAGATGAAGAGCGACTACGAGCTGCTGGCATCGGAGACAAACGCCAAGCAGCACCAGCTCTCGGAGATGCAGGCAGAGCTGCAGAACGCCCAGGGCAGCCTGAAGGCCGAGGAAAAGGCACTGAACGCCATACGCATCCGGCAGAACGAAGACGTGCAGGAATGGATGCTCTATGCCCAGCTGGACCCCACCTTCGGCGAATGTTCGGAAAGCACCAACCTGGAGGCCCGCACGGCTATGCTCCGGCAGTTCATCGAAAACGTCAGCCGCGACGCTGAGACGGCCGAGAAGGAGCTGGAGACGTTCACCTTCCACCAAAGCAGCATAGCACGACTCGGCGAACAGCTGCAGCGCCTGGAGCAGAAGAAAAGCGAGACAAACGTCCGTCTCGGCGAGCTCAACACAGGCTGCCAGGTGCTCAGCCGCGAAGTGGAACAGGCGGGGGCACGGCTGGAAAGCGTCACGGCACAGTTCACGCGTGCCTACGAGAACATGCAGAAGAGCGTCACCATCAAGGACTGGTACACCATCTGGCAGAAGAACCCCGAACAGCTGCACGAACAGATTCAGAGGCTCGTCGCAGACTGGTTCGCTGCCGAAAAGGGCATTGCCACGACGAAAGCCGCGCTCGACGTGGAGACGGCCAACCTGGAGAGCCTGAAGACACAACAGCAGCTGCTGGCACGCTACTCGGCCATCACGGGAAAGAAGGCCGGAGAGCTGGACGGACGCATAGCCGAGAACCGCAAAGTCTACGGGCAGGCCACGGCGGACGAAGACGTCAAGGGTATGTACCAGACAAGCCTGCAAAACGTCAGGGCCGCACAAAAGCAGTACGACGAGGAGCGCGACCGGATGGAAAGCATCCGCCACGCAGCCGACATCATGCAGGGCCGGCACGACTACTACAAAAGCCACATCGCCAGGCTCGAAGGCGAACAGACCCAGCTGAACGAGGCACTCGACCTCTGGATACACGCCTTCAACCTGAAGCATCCGCCCGTGCAGAGGAGCGAACTGGACGAAGTCTTTGCCGACGGCAAGGACTGGAGCCAGATACGCAGCAGCCTGAAGCAGATCAGTACCGACATGCTGCTCTGCGGGGCCAAGGTGGACGACCTGAACAGCCGCCTCATCGCCCTCGACACAGAGGACGGACATTGCAACCCCGCCTCCCCCGACATTCAGGAGATCATCGCCTCGAAGCTGCAGACCATCACCCAACAGCGCAACGAGACGATGATGCAGATAGCACGGCTGGCCGTGCAGCTCGAGGACCACGAAAAAGCCCTTTCCGCCGAACGCAACTCCGCCGAAATCCAGGAACGCCAGAACCCCGCAGACACAAGCCTGGCCTGAAAAAGTGATGAGTGAAAAGGTGAAAGACTTGGATATTTAACCACAGATTCAGCAAAATTAACAGATTTATTTTTAACAACGAATTAAAACGAATTTAACGAACTTAATTATAACCACAGATTAAGCAGATTCAACAGATTTTCAACAACGAATTAAGACGAATTTAACGAATTGAGATTTCATTGAAATCTTCTTTCCGTGATTTCCTTTATTTGACTTTCCCCTTCGGGCCGTCGACCACAGTTCTGCGGGATTTATAAAATATTTCTGTGATTTCTGTGATTTCCGTGTGACCTTGCTTCTCCACTCAAAATGTAACTTTGATTCTTCACTCTTCACTTCGCCGCAAGCGACATTTCTGTGATTTCCTTGATTTGACTTTAACGTCGACCTTCGGTTCTGTGTGACATAATAGAGGTGAAATAAATTAATATAATAAAAACAACGGATTACACGGATTTTGACGAATTTAAGCCACGCTGATAATCAGCATTAAGCTAATCCGTTGAATTAGTGTAATCCGTTGTTGTTAATTATGACACACCCTCAAGTCTCTCACTTTTAGGAGGGAGTTAGAGGAGGTTTCTAGTCTTTTTAGTGGGCTCACATAGATGGAGCTTTTATCGCTTTTCTGCCCTATCTTCGCGGTGGCTAATAATCATACGAAAAAATACTTCCATGGCTCTTTAGCTCGGTATTTTTCTAACGAAGCTGCTGGTACATGGAGTGTGGCTGAAATGCGCGGTGAATTGTATGATATATAAACATCAAAAGCATCCCATGCGTATGGAGGCTCTTCTGCATAGCACCAGACATCTGTCAGGCCGGTGCAATCCCTGAAGGCATACTCGCCGATGTCTGTCACGCTGTTCGGGATAGTGATGGAGGTTAGGCCGGTGCAGCCATAGAAGGCATACTCGCCGATGCTGGTCACGCTGTTGGGGATGGTGACGGAGGTTAGGCCGGTGCAACCCCAGAAGGCAGAGCCGATGCTGGTCACGCTGTTGGGGATGGTGACGGAGATTAAGCCGGTGCAACCATAGAAGGCTCTGTCGCTGATGTCTGTCACGCTGTTAGGGATAACAAGGTTCTTTATCTCTTGACCATTCATATATAAATGGTGTGCATAATAGAGAGGATTGGAATCAAATTTGATTTTACACCATGCTGCTAAATCTGTAATATGAACGGAGGTTAGGCCGGTACAACCAGAGAAGGCAGAGTTACCGATGCTGGTCACGCTGTTTGGGATGGTGACGGAGGTTAGGCCGGTGCAACCATAGAAGGCATACTTGCTGATGCTGGTCACGCTGTTAGGGATAACAAGGTCCTTTATCTCTTGACCATTCAAATATAAATGGTGAACATAATAGAGAGGATTGGAATCATCAGTGACAAATTTGATTTTGCACCATGCTGCTAAATCTGTAATATGAACGGAGGTTAGGTCGCTGCAACCATAGAAGGCATCTTCGCCGATGCTGGTCACGCTGTTGGGGATGGTGACGGAGGTTAGGTCGGTGCAACCATGGAAGGCATACTCGCCGATGCTGGTCACGCTATTTCCCATGGTGACGGAGGTTAGGGCGCTGCAATTACCGAAGGCACCTACGCCAATGCGGGTCACGCTGTTGGGGATAGTGACGGAGGTTAGGCCTCTGCAATAATTGAAGGCATAGTCGCCGATTTCAAGAACTTCAAAGGTATGACCTTTATATGTTAGCTTTGAAATGATTTTGGCAACACCATTAAATTTTGTCTTGTCGTAACCGGATACTGACAAATAATAGTCTGTTACGGTGTATTTTATGTAATCAACGTAAAAATTCTGGTTGTCGATGGCCGAGAAGATGCTGCCGTTGGATGTCGTGCCGTCTTCGTTGACTATCACATGGATGTCGAGGTTTTCGCCATTGTTTCCCGATGAGTTGTCTCCGCCGTTGTTGTCGGACGAGCTGTCTTTGTCGGTGTTGTTTCCTGGTGTGTTCTCTTCGGTAACATCTTTTGAGCAGCTACAGATGGTACAGGTCCCTGCACAGACAAACATTAGCATCAGTGCAGTAAAGAAGTTTTTTGTTTTCATTGTTTACTCTTTTTTGTCCTCCAGCACCAAAAGGACGGTTTAATTATACGCTGAAGCGTGGAACTGTATCCACTTCTCCGTTCTGGGGTCCTGAGAAAACCTTGTAAGAGAGAATAAGATAACGTCCACGCCTAACGCGGAAGTCATCATGTCCTCTTGCCTTACTCGAAATTTCTCAGGTTTCAGAACGCAAGACGAGCATAACGCTTCGTTATTTCCGATAAGATATGTCCCTTAGGACGCTGCAAAAGTACGAAGAAAAACAATACCTTCAAAGAATTACTTGGATTATTTTATCATGAGGGTGCAAAAACCTGTCAAAAACCTGTCATGGACATTGACAAAAAAATCCCTTGTCTCCGTGGGGAGAAAGGGCTGGGGCAGTTTTTTCGTAACTGTTACACGTTACGCTGCGTTTTTCTTGAAGAGGCCGTTTTGTAGGCGTTCCAGCTTTCCATCTTCCACATATCGGGCAAGCTGGGTGCGGACGTTTTCACTCAGTCCGCGGCTTATCCTCGCTTGGCGGAACTGTTCGGTGGTGAACACTTCGGGCATCTCCTGAAGCAGTGGCAGGACGGTCTTGCGGCGGTCAAGTTGCTGTGTGAGAAGCCTTTCCGACTCTTTCATGTCCGCTTCCACACGGGAGGAGAAAATGTAGCAGATGTTGTAGTAGACGTAGTCGCCAAGCCAACGGATATACTGGAGCATCTCGGGCTGTTCCGCGCCGTAGAGGGCCACGAAGGGAATGGCTGCCCGCATCATGTGCTGACCTACGCGGTGGCTGAGGTCGGCTTCTGCTTCGGTGATGAGGCCGTCGTTGTACTTCTCCTCCAAGTCCTTGTACCATTGGCTCACAACCTCCTGCGTCTTAGGCATTTCGAGCTTGAGTGTGCCTTCGCCCAGGGAAAGGTTCTTCTGCCAGAGGCTCATGATGAGGCCGTCGAGTTCTGCCTGTTCGTCGGTCGAGAGGGGTGTGATGCGTGGCGGCAGGAAGGTGCGTTTCTGACGGGGGATGATGAGGGGCATGAACCGTTGCATCATGCCGTTCTCGGTGTCGATGAAGAGGCGCGAGAGCACGGCTTTAGGAGTGCCGCAGAGCAGGACAGAGGCGTTGAGGCGGGTCTGGGTGGAGCAGGAGGAGTCGGAGAGGTAGTACTGACGGGCCATCTCTCCGTCCCAAGCCTTGCGCAGCATTGAGGAGATGTCGGAGAACTGTGCGCGTGAGGCGTTCACGAGGTCGTCGGCTTCAGGCCATCGGCATAGTATCATGCCATTCTCGCCGAGGTTGGTCTGCAGGTCGAGCATGGAGGTCTTGCTCACAGTCTCGCAGATGTAGAGTCTGGGTTTGTAGCGTTGTGGTTTTTCCTTGGCATTGGCCATCTTATCGCGAAGCTGCTGGTTCTCACGCACTTTTGTCCATTCCTGTGCATCGCTTGCCTGCAGGGTGTGGAGGGTGATGCAGTCGAGCAGGTGGGTGAAGAAGTACTTGCCCGAGCCGCTTGGTGCTGCCACAGAGGCGAAGAGTCCTGGGCCTATGATGCGCCCGTCGAGGTAGTCTGTGCGGAAGTGGCTGACATGTGGTGCGAGGCCTACGCTGACTGTCAGGGCAAGCATGGGGCGATACTGCTCGGGGTAGGCCTTCACGAGGAGGAGGAGGAGGCGCGGCAGCTTCTCGGGCATCTCAGGCGGAGAGTAACTCTCTATGAATCTGTCGTATGCCTCTTCTTCGGCTGCTTTTGCCTCAAGCTGCACCTGTGCGTTAATCTCTCGCAGGCTTTTGGGCATCCAGCCCTTGTCGGCAGAGTAGTTCTTGTAGAAGTAGTCCACGAGCTTGCGGCAGTCGTCGGTCTGTGAGTAGTTGGGCAGTCGCTGCCTGATGACGGCTTCGAGCTGCTCTCGGCTCATCAGTTTGGCCACACCCACGGAGAGGACTGCCATCAGGTTGCTGTGCCATTTGTAGACGCCCCAGATGTCCATCTCGTCGGGCTTGAGGCCTGCCTGCTCCACGCAGAGGTCGAAGGCATGGAGGGACTCCTTGGTGGGCCCAAAAGCCTCCCCTACAGCCTCCCCCGTCCCCTCCAAAGGAGGGGTGAACGGCGCTTGTTCGGACGGAAGGCTCTTTTCGGACGTGGCAGCGGGATTGTCTCCTCCCCCTCGGGGGAGGTTGGGAGAGGGGTCTTGGAGGTTGGGAGAGGGGTCTTGGAGGTTGGGAGAGGGGTCTTGGAGGCAGGTCGAGTTGTCGAACAGCCTGTCGTCGAGGAAGATGAGGTCATCGGGGCTGTCGGTGGTGGCGAAGAACACGCGGGTGATGTCCTTGGCAGCTTTGTCAAACTCCACGCCCAGCAGGTTGGCAGCCCATTCGAGGTTCTCCACCTGACTCATCTCGGGGTGGCGGCGGAAGACGAGGTGGTAGCCTGCACCACGCGCAGAGCGTTCGAGCATGAGCAGCCCCAAGTCGTCCTTCTTGGCGAGGATGTGCTCTTTCACCTCCTGCATCTTCTCGGGCGCAATGTGGTCGATGTCCATGCCCACGGAATTGCTCACCCTTGTTGCACCCTTCAGGGTTCCGTCCTCGTTGGGGTGGCAGCCGTAGTTGAACTGCGTAAGGTGCGTTTTCTTGTCCTCTTCGCCCTTGCGGACAGCGTCTATGAGGATGTGCTGTGTGCGAGTGCCACGAATGCCTATATACTCCTCGCTGGAATTAACAGGGAGGCACACTTTGTGCCCGCCCCGTAGAACAACTTGATGACAACTCATTAGGCAACTCTCCTCCTTTCTGAGCGCATGGGTATGATACCGCCGATTGCCGACGCGGCATCGTCCGCGATGATGTCGAATGGATTCGGTTCGTGCTCGTTGACGCGGATGGTGATTAGGAAGTCGCCCCTCTTCGTGTACGAGAGTCTGCCGTGTGTGAGCTTCCTGAGGAGCAGGGCCTCGGAACGTCTCCGCTGGCATTGTCTGAAGCAGAAGCTGCCATCCTCCTTAACAGTGGCGATGCCACTCCCTGTGGAGCGCTTCACCTGCCCCTGCACAGAGATGCAGGGACGGAAGGTGAAGGTGTCTTGCGAGAAGCTCCCGCAACCCGCAAGACGAACAGATGATGTTTTAATTTTCATACTGCTGTACTTTACTTAAATTATAAACTTGTACGGAAGTAAACGTTCCTTTGCTTGTTGACGTGAGTTTGAAGCTAAGGTTAGCCGTCACTTCGTCTCCTACGGACAGTCCTTCGAGTTTTCCCGTCGGGACGGTCGTTAAGATGGTTCCACTGTTGTCCTTCAGGTAAAGTGTAACTTGAGTGTAGGAGAAAGCTTCTCCCTTTTCATTAACACCAGCAACCTTGTTGCCGATGTTTAAAATTAAAAATTTCTTAAACATAATTTTAAAATTTCTTATTAATTATTTAAATAATTTTCTTTTCTGTACCATTATATATATTATAAAGCGCGCTATGGACTTCAGGTTTTCTTTTTTATGTTTCTAATTCTTTTGCAAGAGTACCAACTTTTTTTTAATTATTGATGATTTTCGTCACTTTTTTTTGTTATATTATTATAATGTATATTTGTTTGTTGATCTGAATCTCAGTGCCTTTCTTTTTTGTTTGGCGATGCAAAGTTCCGACAATTTTCAAGCCTCTGCAAAATAAAAAAGCTAATTTTTTGAGGTTTCCACTATTATTCTACCAACTTTCTACCATCTTTCTACTCAGGCCACGAATCGGCTGTTTTCCCCCACAAAAAAAGAGGGACAAGCCCTCAAAAAAAAGCCTGCCCCTCTTCTTCCGCATGCACGCGGTGCGTTGACTATTTTTATTTCTTCTTTATCTCAACATTCTTGTACCAATTCTTCTCTTTCGTTGTGATATAACCTGCTTTATGAAGAATTCTATAGAGATTAATTGAACTGTCTATGCACTCATTTGGTACATATTTATTTACTAATTTCATTATCTGTATATCCTCCATGTTCTTGATTTGCTCGACGAATCTCTTTGCTGTCTCTTCATTATTGAAATGGAGAGGGCAGAGTTGTAAAACGAGCTCTTCATCGGAAATGACAGGTGAGGGTTTCTCCTCGGCAGGGGCGGCTGATGAGGGTTTCTCCTCCGGCCCATATATGAGCTGCCTTAGCTTTCCCTCAGCACGAGGCCATAATTTCGGTTGGTCAAACACAAGCCACATCAACAATTCGAGCATGAATGGATGGTTACTGACTATGCTAAAGTCCCTCTTCTCATATACTTCATCGAGATACGCCAAAATTTCTTCTTCTATATAATACGATGGATGGGCAACAAAATACCCTAGACATAGACTAACGAGACCATACTCCATCACCCCACGGACTTCTTCTACTACTTGGGGGTCTTCGTCGGGTGACAACCAATCATCCTCCAGCCTGATTTCAATCACCTCTGATACTTCAACAAAACGTACCGTCGGCGGATTGTCGAGCATAGGGAGAAGCTTGTCAAAATCCACTTCAGGCTCCCAATCCCGTTCCTTGTTGTATTTATCGACATAATACCGCAGACATTCTTCCCTCGTCTTAAATTCATTCATACTCAATCCCTTATTCTTCTTTTATTTTCAATCTCCTTATTTCAACCTTTTCACTTTTTCAACTTTTTTTCGTAGCGTAACGCGTAACATGTAACATATTAAAATATAAGCCCCCTCTCTGTGTGTTTTTGATGTCTATTATTATATATATAATAATAGAATTTCAAAGCCATAGTGTGTAGGGGTGTCTTCACGTAACTGTTACATGTTACGCTCTCCCCCCGCCTCAGGCAGCATCGGGATAGTCAATACCATAAGCATCACATATCCACTTCACAGCCTTCGGCGGAAGCAACTGCTGACGGGGACGTGCGCCCAACTCTGTCAGCTTATCCCTGTTCCCGGCCAACCAACGCTGAAACGTGCGCATGCTCACACCGGCTGCATCGGCCAATTCGTTCTTGTACATTGATATCATATTCGTCTTTATTTTGTTGCAAAGATACGGATTTTCTGCGACATATACAAGAAAACATGCAATTAATTTCAGACAATAAGCACCTATGTCAGACACAGACAGACACAGACGGCCACAGAGCGACAATGATTCGCGGGAAAGCAGTATCTTTGCAATGGATTTAAATCCACCGCCAACCATCGTGGTTCGGGACTAGCCACAGCTGGGTGCGCAACCAGACAAGCCAGAAGCCCGAATTAGGCACGATTAGCCGAAAACTAACCCTGCCGCACACGAGAGAAAACCCTTAACCCTTAACTCTTAACTAAAAAACCATGATTAACTACAGTATCGTCATCATGTCCACCGCTCCCGGAACGAAGAAGGAGGACATCACCGAAACCAAAGCCTATGCCACCTCGCAGGTGACTGAGGTCCTCGACCTCCAAAAGTTCGCCAAGCACATCGCCAACCACGGCTGCACCTACGACCGCGCAGACATCGCTGCCATCCTCACCAAGACCGTCGATTGTCTCCATGAGCTGATTCTCGAAGGCAAGAAAATCAACCTCGGTGAGCTCGGAGGCTTCTACCCCGAACTGGTCACCGAAGGAGCCAAGACTGCCGATACCTTCACCGCCGCAAACATCAAGGAGGTCAACGTACGTTGGATTCCCGGAGGCGCCTTCAAGAACCTCCGCGACGAAGCCACCTTCCAGCTTGTCCCCACCCGCGCAAGCCAGAAGAGCGCCGTAGAGGTCATCAAGAATCAGGACACCATCCAGGGGCTCGAATAAAAGCCCCTCTCCAACCCCTAACCCCTCCTCCCCCAAAGGGGAGGCGGGGAAGGAAGGGGCAAGGACGCTAAAAAAAAGAACTATGGCAACACAATCAAATCTTAAACAAGAGTACTCCCCCAAAGGGGGAGCGGAGAGGGGGCTGATAACTCTTGGTATGCGCAACAACAACCCCTTGAACATCCGCCGAGTGAAAGGCCAGAAGTGGAAGGGGGAAGCCTTTCCCCAACCCTCTCCCGTGGGAGAGGGAGCACTCCCCCAAGGTGGCAGCGGCAATGTCTCCTCCCCTTTGGGGGAGGTCGGGAGAGGGGCTATTTTGGGGGAGGTCGGGAGAGGGGCTGCAGGGCCCTTCGTGCAGTTTACGAGTCTCACCTATGGCCTCCGCGCAGCTTTTTGCATCCTCCGCACTTACCGAAACAAACACCACGCTGTATGCATAGAAGACATCATCACCCGATGGGCACCGCCAACCGAAAACGACACCCACAAGTACATCTTAGATGTATGCAAGCTCACAGGCTTCGGAGGAAAAGAAAGGCTCACAGAAAAAGACTGGCCGCAGCTCGTCAAGGCCATGGCCCGCATCGAAAGCGGCATGAACCTCACGGAAAAACAAATCCAACAAGCCTTCCAACTCTACAAACAATAACCCTTAACTTCAAAACTTTCAACATCTAAAGACACGAAAAATAAGTCCCGCAGTACCGCCTGCGCCTGACCAAAGGGAAGAACCGAAGGTCGACGTTAAAGTCAAATCGCAGAAATACGCAGAAATGTCGCAATTACATGTTAAAAAAACAACGAATTAAGACGAATTGCACGAATTAAAATTCATGTTCAATTACATGGCAATTATATGTTAAAGAGAACAACAAATTAAAACGAATTGCACGGATTGAGATTTCACACATGAAATCATTTTCTGCGTATTTCTTTTATTTCTGCGGGACTTTAAAAAAATTCTGCGTGACTTAAAAAATATTTCTGTGTTTTCTGTGCTTTCTGTGTGACCTTAAAATTCATGTTCAATTACATGGCAATTACATGTTAAAAGAAAAAATAATTCGTTCTTTTCGTGTCTTTAGATGTTAAAAAATCCATCTGCGGGACTATTTCTCTTAACTCTAAACACTAAACTCTAAACTAACAGACCCATGACACAAGAATCAAAGAACAAATGGTCGGTCATCATCAATGCGATTCTCACCACGCTGACCGCCATCCTGTCGGCCTTCGGGCTGGTATGATTGAGAAACTCTCAGCCGCCCTGCTCCTGCTCTTCGGGGCAGTGGTGGCTCTCATCAGCCTCTTTATGCCGCCAGAAGGTGAGATTGACGGCAGCGTCCTGATGCTCTTCGCCCAAATCCTCGTCTATGCTGGCAGCATCTTCGGCGTGAAGATTTACATAAAAGACCTAATCAAGCGAGCAAACAAATAAAGTACTGGAAATGCTTTGAAGTTTGCTCGCTAATTCGTACCTTTGCAGCCGAATTGACAAAACAGGAGATATGAAACGCATACTCACATTCCTCATGGCCGCCACACTCGTCGTCGGCATGCAGGCACAGGCCATCTACAAGGCAACAAAGTATCACGCTCCCATCAAGGTGGAGAAGAAATGGAAGGGCTACAACCCAGGCGATGTGGAGTTCCACGACGAAGCCCCCGAAAGCGAAGGCTCACGCATCTACCACAACATCATCCCCAATCCCGCGCCTTACATTCAGGAGAACGCCCTCCGCGTGCTCCAGACACTCTACTACGGCCCGAAAGACCCCAACGTGCCTCGCCTCAAGCGCATCGTCTACACCATCAAGGACTACAACGGCATCAGCGAGAAATATGGCAGCGGCGACTATGTTGGCATCCGCTACTCTACAAACTGGATTGAACGCTGCTTTGCAGGCAACGATACCCTGCGCCTCGACTATGAGACACGCGGTGTGCTCTACCACGAACTGACGCATGCCTACCAGCTCTCGCCCGAAGGCTGCGGACAGTACGACGGCAAGAGCGAGTACTGGCTCTTCATCGAGGGCCTGGCAGACGCCGTACGCGTAGCATGCGGATGCTTCGACCAGGACTTCAGCAGCAAGGACCGCACGCGCGGCGACTCATGGCGCAAAGGCTACCGCGTCACAGGCTACTTCATCTACTGGCTCAGCCTGAACAAGGACAAGGACTTCATCCGCAAGTTCAACCGCTCGGCCGTGGAGCTCAAGCCCTGGTCGTGGGACAAGGCCATGAAGCACATCCTCGGCGACAAGCCCGAGAACACCACCGACGCGCTCTGGCAGGAATACATGAAGGCGGTGGGGGATTAAAAAAAAGCCTCTCCCCAACCCTCTCCCGTGGGAGAGGGAGAAGCCTCCCCTCAAGACCCCCCTCCATCTCCCCCGAGGGGGAGAGTTTCGCGGCAGGAAGCCTCCCCTCGGGGCAATTGCCCGTTAAAAGCGGAGCAATTGGGGAGCGTAAGCGACGGAGGCCCGAAGGGTTTGGAAGGGGTCTGTAAATAGTAATCAAATAAAATAGTAAATAAACAAGATGTCTAAATCTCTTGTAGTACTCTCCGGCGGACAGGATTCCACCACATGCCTCTACTGGGCCCTGAAGCACTTCGACGAGGTGCGGGCCCTGAGCTTCCGATACGGACAGAGGCATGTCAAGGAGGTGGAGATTGCCCGGCAACTGTGCGAAGAGGCTGGCGTGCCGTGGGAATGCATGGACATCAGCTTCATCAGTCAGCTCAGTCCCTCGTGCAGCCTCACCAACCCCAGCCTCGACATTGAAGCAGAGAAGAAGGAGGGCGACCCCTACCCCACAACCTTCGTGCCCGGGCGCAACCTCTTCTTCATCTCCATTGCTGCCATCTATGCACAGAGCCACGGCATCTACGACATCATCACAGGCGTGGGACAGGCCGACTTCAGCGGCTACCCCGACTGCCGCGACAACTTCATCAAGAGCCTCAACGTAACGCTGAACCTGGCTATGGACGAACAGTTCCGCCTGCACACCCCGCTCATGTGGCTCGACAAGCAGCAGACCTGGGCCCTGGCCGACGAGCTCGGCGTACTCGACACGATTCGCTATCGCACACTCACCTGCTACAACGGCATCGTAGGCGATGGCTGCGGACACTGTCCCGCCTGCAAGCTCCGCCGCGAAGGACTGGAGAAATACCTTGAACAAAGGTGAAAGACTTGGATATTAAACCACAGATTCAGCAGATTAAACAGATTTGATTTTAACAACGAATTAAGACGAATTTAACGAACTTAATTATAACCACAGATTCAGCAGATTAAACAGATTTGATTTTAACAACGAATTAAGACGAATTTAACGAATTGAACAGATTAAACGTAACTTTGATTTTTGACTTTTCACTCTTAACTCTTCACTTCGCCATAGGCGACAAGAACCACAGATTAAGCAGATTCAACAGATTTTTCAACAACGAATTAAAACGAATTTAACGGATTGAGATTTCATAATGAAATCTATTTCTGTGATTTCTCCTTTTCCTTTATTTCCTTTATTTCTGCGGGACTTTAAAAATAAATATTTCTGTGCTTTCTGTGATTTCTGTGTGACCTTGCTTCTTCACTCAAAATGTAACTTTGATTCTTCACTCTTCACTTGCGAAGCATTTTAACTCTAAACTTAAAAACTAAGACTATTATGACCGACAGAAAACAGGAAGGCCTGAAATCCTTAGGCAAGAAAGCTGAGATTCCACAGGACTACACCCCGGAGGTGCTGGAAGCTTTTGAGAACAAACACCCAGAGAACGACTACTGGGTACGCTTCAACTGCCCCGAGTTCACGGCGCTGTGCCCCATCACCGGGCAGCCCGACTTCGCCGAGATACGCATCAGCTACCTGCCCGCGCAGCGGATGGTAGAGAGCAAGAGCCTGAAGCTCTACCTCTTCAGCTTCCGCAATCACGGTAGCTTCCACGAGGATTGCGTCAACATCATCATGAAAGACCTCATCCGCCTCATGGACCCCAAGTACATCGAGGTGACCGGTATCTTCGTCCCCCGCGGCGGCATCAGCATCTACCCCTTTGCCAACTACGGCAAGCCCGGCACGAAGTACGAGGAAATGGCCGAGTACCGCCTGCTGCACCACGACCTCTGAAGCAGAGTACAACCCTAACGCATGTCCCCGTCGGCAAAGCGAAGGGGCAGCAACGGACTGATACCTTCCGAGACAAGCACGCCGCCCGAGCCGTAGAGCAAAATGCGGATGGGAGTGGCAAAGCGGTCCTCCACGCCCGAAATCACCTGGCGGCAAGCACCACAGGGCGGGATGGGCTGGACCAAATAGCGACGACCCTTGCGGGCAGCGACAGCCAAAGCCAGGACAGGCTGGTCGGGGTACTGCGCATTGGCCGCAAAGAGAGCCGTACGCTCGGCACACAACCCAGAGGGGAAAGCCGCATTCTCCTGGTTCGCACCCGTAAAGACAACGCCGTTCTGCAGCCGTACGGCCGCACCCACACAGAACTTGCTGTAGGGCGAATAGCTCCCCCGCGTCGCCTGCTTCGCTGCCTCCACCAGTTCGCGGTCTGCTGCACAAAGTTCCGACATCTCATAGATGTGCAGAGTGGACTCAATCTTGTACTCTCTCATAAGAAACGTCTTTTAACGACACAAAGTTAACTCTTTTTTTCGTAAAGTGGCTTTTTTTCACTAATTTTGCACCGAAATTTGAGCAATAATGATTTCCCGCAGACATTCTCTTGGACTTTTATTCTTCTTCGTGACCCTTTTCAGCCTGGCACAAAGCACCAACCAGGCCTACTGGTCGTACATTGACAAATACAAGGACTGGGCCATCGAACAGATGAACACATATCACATCCCTGCCAGCATCACCCTGGCGCAAGGGCTGCTGGAAAGCAACGCCGGACGAAGCTCGCTGGCTCGCGAAGCCAACAACCACTTCGGCATCAAGGTGGGCAGCTCGTGGACCGGACCCTACGTCCTGCGCGACGACGATGCCAGGAACGAGAAGTTCCGCAAGTACAAAAGCGCCAGGGAAAGCTACGTCGACCACTCGAAGTTCCTGCAAGGCAAACGCTACCAAAGCCTCTACCGCCTCGGGAAGACCGACTACCGCGGATGGGCACGCGGACTGAAAGCAGCAGGCTATGCCACCAATCCCGCCTATGCCGACGCCCTCATACGCCTCATCGAGATGTACAACCTCTATCAGTTCGACACAGGCAAGTACCGCTCGCAGAAGACCGCAGCAGTCAAGCAAGCCAGCGCCGTGCCGGGGAACGACTTCTTCAGCCGCCACGTCGTCTACAAAGGCAATAAGAACTACTTCATCATCGTGGAGGTGGGCGATGACATGGCTACCATCAGCCGCAGCACGGGCGTCAGCCTGCACAATCTCTACAAGTACAACGACCTGCCGCGCGACTATGCCCCCACGGCCGGCGACCTCATCTATCTGCAAAAGAAACGCAAATGCGCATCCCGCGAATTCCGAAAGAACCCCATACACATCGTCGAAGTAAACCAAAGCCTCTTCGACATCGCACAGCTCTACGGCATCCGACTCGCATCACTCTGCAAGCTGAACGGCTGGGACGAACCGCAAGCCGTACAAGTAGGCGACATACTAAGGATAAGATAACAACAACAAACCGCCAAGTCGTAAATAAATAGTAAATCGTAAATAAACAGTAAATCGTAAATAAATAGTAAATCGTAAATAGTCAAATCGTAAATTAATAATGATAACTCTTTCCAACATCGCCGTTCAGTTCGGCAAGCGTGTCCTCTACAAGGACGTCAACCTCAAGTTCACCAACGGTAACATCTACGGCGTAATAGGTGCCAACGGCGCAGGCAAGTCCACTCTGCTCAAAGCCATCAGCGGCGAACTGGAGCCCACCAAGGGCACCGTAGAGCTTGGGCCGGGCGAGAGACTCAGCGTGCTCTCGCAGGACCACTTCCAGTACGACCAGGAAACAGTGCTCAACACCGTGCTCATGGGTCACACTACAATGTGGGACATCATGAAGGAACGCGAGGCACTCTACAGCAAGGCCGACTTCTCCGACGAAGACGGCATACGCGTGGCAGAGCTCGAGGACAAGTTTGCCGAGATGGGAGGCTACGAGGCAGAAAGCGACGCCGCCGCCTTGCTCTCTGGTCTGGGCATCAAGGAAGCCAAGCACTACCAGCTCATGGGCGAGCTCTCGGGCAACGAGAAGGTACGCGTCATGCTGGCCAAAGCACTCTTCGGCAATCCCGACAACCTGCTGCTCGACGAGCCCACGAACGACCTGGACCTTGAAACCGTGCAATGGCTCGAGCAATACTTGAGCGAATTCGAGCATACGGTACTGGTAGTCAGCCACGACCGACACTTCCTCGACTGCGTCTGCACCCACACCATAGACATCGATTTCGGCAAGGTGACAATGTTTGCCGGCAACTACAGCTTCTGGTACCAGAGCTCGCAGCTCGCCCTTCGCCAGGCACAAAACCAGAAGGCCAAGGCCGAGGAGAAGAAGAAGGAACTGGAAGAGTTCATCCGCCGTTTCTCTGCCAATGTGGCAAAGAGCAAGCAGACCACCAGTCGCAAGAAGATGCTTGAGAAACTCAACATCGAGGAAATCAGGCCCTCGACCCGCAAATACCCGGGCATCATCTTCCAGATGGACCGCGAGCCCGGCAACCAAATCCTGGAAGTGGAAGGACTGAAGGCCGTCAGCGACGACGGAACCGTCCTTTTCGACAACGTCAGCTTCACCATAGAGAAAGGCGACAAGGTCGTTTTCCTCAGCCGCGACCCACGTGCCATGACGGCACTCTTCGAAATCATCAACGGCAACCGCGAGGCTCAGGCAGGCAAGTTCTCGTGGGGCATCACCATCACAACAGCCTACCTGCCGCTCGACAACACCGCATTCTTCCAGAGCGAACTGAACCTGGTAGACTGGCTCAGTCAGTTCGGCGAAGGCAACGAGGTCTACTTCAAGGCTTTCCTCGGCAGGATGCTCTTCAGCGGTGAAGAAGTCCTGAAGAAGGTCAACGTCCTCAGCGGCGGCGAAAAGATGCGGTGCATGATAGCACGCATGCAGCTCAAGAACGCCAACTGCCTCATCCTCGACACACCGACCAACCACCTCGACCTCGAGAGCATCCAGGCCTTCAACAACAACCTCAAGCTCTTCAAAGGCAACATCCTCTTCTCCAGCCACGACCACGAATTCATCCAAACAGTAGCTACACGCATCATCGAACTGACGCCAAACGGCACCATCGACAAGCTCATGGACTACGACGAATACATCAGCAGCGATGCCATCAAGGAGGCAAAAGACAAGATGTATGGCACAAACGACTGACACGAGCACGATTGGCACACTTCTTGTTGTAAAAACAGTAGAATATAAAACCCTAATATAATGAAAGAGGAACTGAAAGAAGAAGAATTGAACGAACAACAGCAGGACGCTCAGCAGACTTCATCCCAAGCAGAACAGAGCAAGCCCGAAGAAGAGAAGGCTGCTGAAACGTCTGAGTCTGCTGCCGAAGGGCAGCCTGCACCCGAGGCGACAGCCGAAGAACAGACCATAGAAGAGCAGCTCGAAGCTGCCAACAAAGAGATCGCCAACCTGAAAGACCAACTGTTGCGCAAAATTGCAGAGTTCGATAACTACCGCAAACGCACCATCAAGGAAAAGACTGACCTCATTCTGAACGGCGGGGAGAAGACAATCACCACCATCCTGCCGGTCATCGACGACATGGAACGTGCCTTGAAGACCATGCAGAATGCCGAGGACGTGAGTGCCGTGGTCAAAGGCGTAGAGCTCATATACAAGAAGTTCATGGACATCCTTGGCAAACAAGGCGTCAGCGTCATCGACACAAAGGAAGCCGACTTCGACGTAGACCTCCACGAAGCTATCGCCCAGATTCCGGCCCCGACACCCGAGCTCAAAGGCAAGGTGATGGATTGCACCCTGACGGGATACAAACTCAACGACAAAGTCATCCGCCACGCTCAAGTGGTCGTAGGACTTTAAGACGACACATTATTATATTTATAAAGGAACAGATGTGTGCGCCCCGCGCGTACAATAACAAAATATGGCAGAGAAGAGAGACTACTACGAAGTGCTTGGTGTCAGCAAGACAGCAAGCGAAGCCGAAATAAAGAGCGCCTACAAGAAGTGCGCCATCAAGTATCATCCCGACCGGCAGGCCGGAAAGAGCGATGCAGAGAAGAAGGAAGCCGAGGAGAAGTTCAAGGAGGCTGCCGAGGCATACGATGTACTGCACGACCCGGAGAAACGCCAGCGCTACGACCAGTTCGGCTTTGCCGGCGTGGGAGGTGCTGCAGGCGGCAACTACCAGAACATGTCGACCGACGACATCTTCAACATGTTCGGCGATGTCTTCAGCGACCTCTTTGGCGGTGGAGCATCGTTCGGAGGCTTCAGCGGCTTCGGAGGCTTTGGCGGAAACGGAGGCAGAGGCAGACACGTGGAGAAAGGTGCCGACCTGCGCCTCAAGGTTCGCATCAACCTGAACGAAGTGGCTACGGGCGTCACCAAGAAGTTCAAGATAAACAAATACGTCACCTGTCCCCATTGCCACGGCTCCGGCAGCGAAGACGGCAAGAAGGAGACATGCAGCAAGTGCAACGGCTCGGGAACAACCTACCGGACCATGAACACGATGTTCGGACGCATGCAGACACAAACACAGTGCGATGCCTGCGGCGGAACAGGTTCCGTCATTCGCAACAAATGCAAAAACTGCGGCGGACAAGGCATCGTCAAAGGCGAAGAAGTGGTGGAGGTAAAAATCCCCGCCGGTGTGCAGGAAGGCATGGTCATCAACGAAAAGGGCAAAGGCAACGCAGCTAGATGGAACGGCGTGCCGGGCGACATTCACGTCTACATCGAGGAAGAGCCGCACCCCGAATTGCTCCGCGACGGACAAAACCTGCAGTACCACCTCCTGCTCGACGTTCCTACTGCCATCCTTGGAGGTAGCGCCGAGGTTCCCACCATCGACGGCAAGGTAAAGATAAAGATTGACCCAGGAACACAACCCGGCAAGACGGTTCGTCTGCGCGGCAAAGGCCTGCCCGTAGTCCAAGGCTATGGCTATGGCACTGGCGACCTCATCGTGCAAATTGGCGTCTACATCCCCGAGAACCTTTCGCGCGAAGAGAAGGACATGTTCGAAAAACTCCGTTCAAGCGACAACATGAAGCCTGGTGCAACAGCCAAGAGCAACTTCTTCAGCAAGTTCAAGAAGATGTTTGAGTAACAGAAGAGAAAAGGACGAGATGAATTATTCCCAAGCGGTTCAATATCTTTTCGACTCTGCTCCTATGTTCCAGAACGTAGGGGCAGCTGCATATAAGGAGGGGCTTGACAACACCCTTGCCCTCGATGCACACTTCTCTCACCCGCATCGTAGCTACCGCACCATTCATGTCGGCGGCACCAACGGCAAGGGCTCTGTCAGCCACACCCTCGCTGCAATCCTTCAGGCACAAGGCTATCGCGTCGGTCTCTACACAAGTCCTCACCTCGTTGACTTCCGCGAACGCATTCGTGTCAACGGAAAGATGATAAGCAAGAAGCGGGTCACAGAGTTTGTACAGGCCCTCTCTAACCTCTCCCTAAAAGGGGAGGACTCTGGCAAGTCCTCCGCGAAGGAAGCCTCACCTTTCAGGGAGGGTTTGGTAGGGTTCTCCTTCTTCGAACTGACAACAGCTCTTGCTTTCCAGTACTTTGCAGAACAGAAGGTGGACTTCGCCGTCATAGAGGTCGGCCTGGGCGGCAGGCTCGACTGCACCAACATCATTCAGCCGGAGTTATCCGTCATCACGAACATCAGCTTTGACCACATCCAGTTTCTTGGCGACACGCTGCCCAAGATTGCTTCCGAAAAAGCGGGCATCATCAAACCGGACACTCCTGTCTGCATCGGCGAAAACGTCAGTCCGGAAGTGAAAGCAGTCTTTGCCGACAAGGCTCGTGAAGTAGGCGCACCCATCACATTTGCAGAAGACGAGGGCGAAGTCCTTCGTTGCACGATGAACAATTGTTCCATCAGCTATGAGACGCGACACTTCGGTTCGCTCTGCGGAGCACTTGCCGGCCTATGCCAAGAGAAGAACACAGCCACCATCCTCACCTCTGTCCTTCTGCTTCGCAAGCGTGGCATCACCATCAGCGATGAAGCAGTCAGGAAGGGAATGAAGGAAGTAACTACCATGACGGGACTCATGGGACGCTGGCAGATATTGAAGCGCGAACCGCTCACCATCTGCGACACAGCACACAACAAGGGCGGTCTCAGCTACATCTTCCGCCATCTTGCCGCCCTGCCCCATCGTCGGCTGCATCTGGTCTTCGGCATGGTCAGCGACAAGGATGTGGACGGCGTGCTGAAGCTTCTCTGTTCCTCAATCCCTGAGCCTTATTCTATATACTTCACACAAGCTTCCGTCCGGCGAGCCATGCCTGCCGAAGAAGTGTGCCAAAGAGCGTCGGCACACGGTTTACACGGCACAGCCTACCCCGATGTTGCCTCGGCATACGCCGCAGCACAAAAGAATGCTTCCGCCGAGGACATTATTTATATTGGAGGCAGCACTTTTGTCGTTGCAGATATGCTGAAAAGCATACTTTAACGTCTTTTAGCATGTCAGCAATCAAGATTTCCGCTCTTTCCTTTTGATTTATGTGAAAAAAGTTGTAGATTTGCATGAGAAATTATCAAAAGATAAAAACTTATGCCAATGGACAAGCAACTTATTTCCGGATTAAAGAGAGAGAATTTCCAAGCAGTTGTACAGGGAAAGGAGACAGACCTCTACACCCTGACCAATAGCGACGGAATGGAAGTGAGCATCACCAACTACGGCGGTGCTATAATGGCCATCATGGTTCCCGACAGGGAAGGCAGGATGGCCAATGTTATACAAGGACACGACAGCATCCAGCATGTCATCGACAGCCCCGAGCCCTTCCTCAGCACCTTGGTCGGTCGCTACGGCAACCGCATCGCCAAGGGGCACTTCACGATGAACGGCAAGGACTACAGCCTGGCCGTCAACAATGGTCCCAACCACCTGCATGGCGGTCCCACCGGTTTCCATGCCCGTGTCTGGGATGCAGAGCAGATCAACGAGCACGAGCTTGTGCTCCGCTATGTCTCTGCCTATTACGAAGAGGGCTTCCCCGGCGAGCTTCACATGAACGTGAAGTACAGCCTGACGGAAGACAATGAGCTCATCATCGACTATCGCGGCACGACGAACAAGAAGACCATCGTCAACATGACGAGCCACGGCTTCTTCTCCCTGGCCGGCATAGCCAACCCGACTCCCGAAGCCCTCAACAACATCCTTACCATCAACGCGGATTTCTTTATTCCCATCGACGAGACAAGCATCCCGACGGGCGAAATCCTCAAGGTGGAAGGTACACCCTTCGACTTCCGCGAGCCTCATGCTGTGGGCGAACGCATCGGCGACACCAGCTGCCAGCAAATCGTCAACGGCACGGGCTACGACCATTGCTTCGTGCTGAACAAGCGCGAGCCTGGCGAACTTTCTTTTGCCGTCAAGTGCGTAGAGCCTAACAGCGGACGATGCCTGAAGATGTATACGACCGAGCCGGGCGTACAGTTCTACAGCAGCAACTGGCTCAGCGGCTTCACAGGCAACGGCGGCGCCACCTATCCCAAGTACTCTGCCCTCTGCTTCGAAGCACAGCACTTCCCCGACACACCTAACCGCGCCTACTTCCCCAGTTGCATACTCAAGCCGGGCGACATCTACAGGCAGAAGACTGTCTATCAGTTTGGCGTTGAGTAGTGGGATTAGAGATTAAGGATTAGAGATTATACCCTGCACAACAAATATCCTAAACAATAACTAATAAACAACTTACTTTAACAAATGGCACAAAAATCAAAACAGTGGGCTGCGATTATCATGATGATCGCCCTCTTCGCTATGATTGCCTTCGTGACGAACCTCTGTTCGCCTATGGCAGTCATCGTACAGAACCAGTTCGGAGCTTCTGAACTTCAGTCACAGATTGGCAACTATGCAAACTTCATTGCCTACCTGGTGATGGGTATCCCCAGCGGTATGCTCATCGTTAAGTACGGCTACAAGAAGACAGCCATCCTTGCCCTCATTGTCGGCATCATCGGCATGGTTCTCGAACTGCTTTCGGGCACGATGGAAAGCATGTGGGTTTACCTGGCAGGCGCTTTCATCAGCGGTTTCTGCATGTGTATGCTCAATTGCGTTGTCAATCCTCTGCTGAACCTTCTGGGCGGCGGCGGCAACACCGGCAACCAGCTCATCCAGATTGGTGGCGCTTTCAACTCCTGCGCTGCCGTGGCAGTTTACATCATCCTGGGCGCCCTCATCGGCGAGGTTACCAAGGACACAGCCATCACAGATGCTGCTCCTGCCATGTACATCGCACTGGCTATCTTCCTGCTGGCCCTGTTCGTGATGTTCCTGACCAAGATTGAAGAGCCCGCACAGGAGCCCGTGAAGATGGAGCTCATCAAGGGTGCTCTCGGCTTCCGCCACTTTGCTCTCGGTGCTCTGGCTATCTTCCTGTACATGAGCGTTGAGGTTGGCACTCCCACCTACATGATTAAGTATCTCATCAGCGACTGCGGCGTTGCAGCAGGCACGGCTTCCCTGATTGCAGCCGTTTACTGGTTTGCCATGTTCATCGGCCGTTCTGTAGGCGGCAGCATCGGTGGTAAGGTCAGCAGCCGTACGATGGTTGCCACAACCGCATGCGTGGCTGTCATACTGATTCTCTTCGGCATGTTTGCTCCCGAGACGATGACCGCTAACGTTCCCGGCGTTGACTGGGCGAACCTCAATGTCGTATGGACACAGGTTCCCATCGGCGTAGCTGCATTCATCTGCGTGGGTCTCTGCACATCCGTCATGTGGGGCGGCATCTTCAACATGGCAGTCGAAGGCCTCGGCAAGTACACTGCAGCTGCATCCGGCATCTTCATGACGATGGTATTCGGCTGTGCCGTGATGGTGGCTGTTCAGGCTTGGGTTGTCGACTTCACGGGCAGCTACCTCACCAGCTACATCGTGCCTTGCCTTTGCGCAGCATACATCCTCTTCTATGCCCTCATCGGCAGCCGCGTAAGCAAGAAGGCAGCAGAGTAATTAATACAACGTAATAACGACATAACGAAATAACGAAATTATCATGAGACTAACAATCGACGACGTAAGAAGTCGTTTCATCAAGCACTTCGACGGCACGACTGGCTCCGTATATGCCTCTCCCGGCCGCATCAACCTCATTGGCGAACACACGGACTATAACAACGGTTTCGTATTCCCCGGAGCTGTGGAACAGGGCATCATTGCCGAGATTAAGCCCAACGGCACACGCACCGTCGACGCTTACAGCATCGACCTCAAGGACCGCGTGCAGTTCTCTCTCGACGACGAGAAGGGCCCCAACGCTACTTGGGCTCGCTACATCTACGGCGTCTGCCGCGAGATGATGGCTCTGGGCGTTCCCGTGGAGGGCTTCAACACCGCCTTCGCAGGCGACGTGCCCCTCGGTGCAGGCATGAGTTCCTCTGCCGCCCTGGAGAGCACATACGCTTTCGGCCTCAACGACCTCTTCGGTGAGAACAAGATAGACCGCATGGAACTTGCCAAGGTCGGCCAGCGCACAGAGCACAAGTACGTCGGTGTGAACTGCGGCATCATGGACCAGGCTATCAGCTGTCTCGGCAAGAAGGGGGCATTGCTCCGCCTCGACTGCCGCAGCGGTGAGTACGAGTATTTCCCCTGGAACCCGAAGGGCTACCAGCTCATCCTCGTCAACAGCTGCGTGAAGCACGAGCTGAAGGGCTCTCCCTACAACGAGCGCCGTCTGCAGTGCGAGCACGTGGCCGAGGTCATCAGCAAGATTCATCCCGAGGTGAAGAGCCTGCGCGACGCCAACTACGACATGCTCGAGGAGGTGAAGAGCCAGATTACGGAGGACGAGTACAAGCGCGCCCGCTACGTCATCGGCGAGGTTGCACGCGTACTGACTGTCTGCGACGCCCTCAAGAAGGACGACTACGAGACCGTCGGCAAGATGATGTACGAGACACACCACGGCCTCTCGAAGGAGTACGAGGTAAGCTGCGAGGAGCTTGACTTCCTCAACGAGGTTGCCAAGGAAGAGGGCGTGACCGGCTCTCGCATCATGGGCGGCGGCTTTGGCGGCTGCACTATCAACCTCGTGGCCGACGAATTGGCAGCCAACTTCAAGAAGGTTGTCGTAGAGAAGTTCCAGAAGAAGTACGGCAAGAAGCCCATCGTCATTGACGTTGTCATCGGCGACGGCGCCCGCAAGCTCTGTTAAGACGGGCTCTCAGTCCCTGCGACACAGACAGGGAAAGAAAGTCTGTCGCGATTAACGACAACGGATTAAACGGATTTTACGGATTATCTTATGTGCTGACCATCAGCAAGCATGAGACCGTACAATCCGTTTAATCCGTTGTTTTATTATGTCTGATGGAACCGTGACGCAGCCCCTTATTACGAATTCGGCGGGGCGACAATTTCCGTTCGACGAGGCGACAATTTCCGTTCGGTGCAGATAGAAGTTTCCCGACGCGCGGAACAAAACTTTTTCTATGGCTCTGAAATATATTTCCGAGGCACTAAAATATATTTCAAAGGCTTTGAAATATATTTCCGTGCCATTGAAAAAGTTTTGTGGCATGCGTCGAAAGAAAAGTAGGTGTGGCGTGGAAAAGTTTTCGAAGGTTTTCGGGAAGAAATTTGTAAAATAGGATTATATGTCGTAAATTTGCACTCACGATTAGAGAGTACACATTATTTATTAACCATTTTAACACTGACCACCATGACAAAGTATGTATGCGACGTATGCGGCTGGGAGTATGACCCCGAAGTCGGAGTACCCGAGGCAGGTATAGCACCCGGCACGCCCTGGGAAGAAGTGCCCGAGGACTTCGAGTGCCCCGTGTGCAGCGTAGGCAAGGACCAGTTCTCTGCCGAATAACGAACGAACCATCTGCGACGAGGGTGTGCCGTACCAAGCTGGCGCACCCTCGTTCTGTAGCATATACCTGTGACTGACGGCAAACGCACATACATCGCCATCGACCTCAAGTCGTTCTATGCCAGCGTGGAGTGCGTGGAGCGGGGACTCGACCCGCTGACCACGAACCTGGTTGTGGCCGACGAGAGCCGGACGGAGAAGACGATCTGTCTGGCCGTGTCGCCTTCGCTGAAGGCATACGGCATATCGGGTCGTGCCCGTCTGTTCGAGGCCGTGCAGCGCGTCAGGGAGGTGAACAACGAGCGCCGGAAGCAGCTGGGAGGCTACGGATTCCGAGGCAAGTCGACCGACGACACGGAGATAAGGCAGCACCCCGAGCTGGAGCTGGACTTCATACGTGCCATGCCGCGCATGGCTTTCTACATCGAATACAGCACGCGCATCTACCAGGTCTACCTGAAATACATCGCGCCCGAGGACATCCACGTGTACAGCATCGACGAGGTCTTCATGGACGTCACCAACTATCTGGGCACCTACAAGAAGACAGCCCACGAGCTGGCAATCACGATGATACGCGACGTCCTGCGGACGACGGGCATCACGGCGACCGCCGGCATCGGCACAAACATGTACCTCAGCAAGGTGGCGATGGACATCGTGGCGAAGCACATGCCTGCCGACAGGGACGGCGTGCGCATAGCCGAGCTGGACGAGATGTCGTACCGGCGGACGCTGTGGAACTACCATCCGCTCACGGCCTTCTGGCGCGTAGGGCACGGCCTGGCCGAGAAGCTTGCCCGATACGGCATCGACACGATGGGCAAGATAGCCCGCTGCTCCGTGGAGAACGAGGACCTGCTCTACCGTCTCTTCGGCGTGAACGCAGAGCTTCTGATAGACCACGCCTGGGGATGGGAGCCCTGCACCATCGCCGACGTGAAGGCCTACCGCCCGAAAGTCAACTCGATGAGCAGCGGACAGGTGCTGACGCAGCCTTACACCTTTGCCCAGGCACGCAACGTCGCCGCCGAGATGGCCGATGCCATCAGCCTGAAGCTCGTGGAGAAACGGCTCACGACGAACCAGCTGGTGCTCCACGTCGGCTACGACAGGGAGAGCCTCACCCGGCCGGAGATTGCAGCACGATACAAGGGAGAAGTCGTAGCCGACTACTACGGCCGACTGGTGCCCAAGAGTGCCCACGGCACGGCCAACCTCGAGGGGCAGTCCTCGTCGAGTCGCGAGATCATCGATGCCGTGCTCCGGCTCTACGACCACTTCGTCAACCCCCTCCTGCTCATACGCCGCCTGAACATCGCCACCAATCACATCATCCCCGAAGAACAGGCCCGGGCGGACGAGGCGCAGGCGTCGGGGGACGGAACGCTCCAGCTCGACCTCTTCACCGACTACGAGGCACTGGCACAAAAGAAGAAAGCCAAGAAGACTGAGCGCGAGAAGGAGCGCCGCATGCAGGAAGCCATCCTCAGCATCAAGCAGCGCTTCGGCAAGAACGCCATCCTGCGGGGAACGAGCTATGCCGACGGCGCGACGGCACGCGAACGCAACAACCAGATAGGAGGACACAGGAAATGAACGCCTACGACGACATCATCAACCTGCCGCATCACGTCTCAAGGAAGCACCCGCAGATGTCGATGTACCAGCGAGCAGCACAGTTCGCACCCTTTGCCGCCCTGAACGGCCACAACGAAGCCATCGAGGAGACAGCCCGACAGAACGCCGAGAGCTACGAAGTCGACCCGCCCCTGGAGTAGATACGCGCCACGATGGCGCCGCTGATGTTGTGCCAGACGCTGAAGATAGCCCCGGGGACAATAGCCAAGGGATAGGCCGCGAAGTGCAACGTGGCAAGCGACGAGGCAAGGCCCGAGTTCTGCATCCCGACCTCGATGCTCAGGGCACGACGCTTGGGCGAAGACAGGTGCAGCACACGTCCCACGAGATAGCCCAGGAGCAGGCCGCCGACATTGTGGAGCATCACGACCAGGATGACAATCATGCCGCCCGTGAGCAGCCTCTTGGCGCTGGCACCTATGACAATCATCACGGTGGCAGCAATGGCAAGCGACGAGATGGCAGGCAGATAGGCGGCTACCCGTTCCGTCTGTCTGGACCAGAGGCGTTTCACCACGAGGCCCGCCAGGATGGGCAGAATGATGACCCAAAAGATGCTCAGGAACATAGCCACCACATCCACATCGACCTTCTCTCCCGCCAGGAGCCACACGAGCAATGGCGTCACGACGGGTGCCAGAAGCGTGGAAACACCCGTCATGCCGACGCTGAGCGCCAAGTCGCCTCCGGAGAGATAGGTGATGACATTCGATGCCGTCCCCCCGGGACAACAGCCCACGAGAATCACGCCGATGGCCAGCGCCTCGTCGAGGGCAAAGACCCGCGTCAGCACAAAAGCCAGCAAAGGCATCACGATGAACTGCGACGCCACGCCGATAAAGATGTCCCGCGGGCGGCTGAACACCACCCGGAAGTCCTCGACCTTCAGCGCCAAGCCCATGCCGAACATGATGATGCCCAGCATCGGATTGATGACAGAGGGCTTCACCTGGGCAAAGAACTCAGGGAAAAGGAAAGCACAGACGGCTGCCAGAAGCACCAGCAACCCCATGTAGTCGGAAATAAACTTGCAGAGCTTCTTCATATCAATATCTTTTCAAAATAGCCTGACACCCCTCGAGCACATCCCTCCACGTAGCCTCGAAATCGCCCGTGTACCACGGGTCGTCCACATCCCCGGGGCACGACGTGAAGTCCAGCAGCCTGTGAATCTTCCCCTCAGGGTCGCCGCCGCAAATCACGTTCATGTTACGGATGTTCCACGAGTCCATGCCCACCAGCAGGTCGAAGCGCCCGTAGTCGTCCCGCGTCAGCTGCCGCGCAGTCTTCCCCGCCGCAGAGATGCCATGCTCCGCCAGCTTGCGTCGGGCAGGCGGATAGACAGCGTTGCCAATCTCCTCGGTCGAAGTGGCAGCCGACTCAATGTAGAACCCATCCTCACGGCCCGCCCTGCAGACAAGCTCCTTCATCACGAACTCAGCCATCGGCGAACGGCAGATATTGCCGTGGCAGACAAAGAGTATATTCATTTTCCTCGGTTTCATCGTAGCGTTAATGTTTCGTCGGACATTCGTCAGCAGGTGCAAAGGTACGACGATTCTGCGTACTGCGCAACATATTTAATTATAAATTTCAGCAAACCCTTTGCCATATCAGAAAAAAGTCGTAACTTTGCAGCCGCTTTTGAAGCCGTGTGATGGCGAATTAAGCAAAAGAGAAACTTAATTTAGAGTAACACAACCAAACAAAAACAACAATGAAAAGCATCAACGTAACAGGAACAGCCCGCACCGCCACAGGCAAGAAGGCTACACGTGAAATCCGCAAGTCGGGCGCAGTGCCCTGCAACCTCTATGGCGAAGCAAGGGGCGAGAACGGCCTGCCCAAGGCATTCAGCTTCAGCGCCACTCAGGAAGAGCTCCGCAAGCTCGTCTACTCTCCCGACATCTACAGCGTGAACCTCAACATCGACGGCAAGGAATGCAAGGCCATCATGAAGGAGCTCCAGTTCCATCCCGTCACCGACAAGCTGCTCCACATTGACTTCTACGAAATCAACGAGACGAAGCCCATCGTCATGGAGGTGCCCATCAAGCTGACCGGCCTTGCAGAAGGCGTAAAAGCTGGTGGTAAGCTCTCTGCCAGCGTGCGTAAGCTCAAGGTACGCGCTCCCTACACAGCCATTCCCGAATGCCTCAACATCGACGTCACTAACCTCGGACTTGGCAAGACCATCAAGGTGGCCGAGCTCAAATTCGAAGGACTCGAACTGGTAACCAGCCCCAGCGTCGTCGTTTGCCAGGTTAAGATGACCAGAAGCGCAATGAGCGCTGCTGCCAAGACTGAATAAAGGATGCCAGGCAACTCCGTTTCGAGATGAAGTACCTCATTGTAGGATTGGGTAACATCGGCCCCGAGTACGATGGCACCCGCCACAATATCGGATTCAGAGTATTGGACGCCCTTGCAGGAGCGTCCAATACTGCTTTTGAAGACAAGCGCTACGGTTTCGTGGCACACATGCGCGTCAAGAACGCCGAACTCGTGCTCCTGAAGCCCTCGACATACATGAACCTCTCCGGCAACGCCGTGCGCTACTGGCTGCTGCAGGAGAAGATTCCAGTCGAGAACATGCTGGTCGTGGTCGACGACCTCAGCCTCCCCCTCGGGGCCATACGCCTCAAGCCAAGCGGCAGCGACGGCGGGCACAACGGCCTCAAGCACATTGCACAAACCCTTGGCGGACAAGGTTACAACCGCCTGCGCTTCGGCATTGGCAACGACTTCCCGCGCGGTGCACAGGTCGACTTCGTGCTCAGCAGATTCTCGCCCGAAGAAGAAAAGATAGCAAACGAAAGGGCACTCGTGGCATGCGACGCCATCAAGGCATTCGTGCTGAGCGGCATACAGTTCGCCATGTGCAACTATAACAACAAGTGAAGCATCCAGCGCGATGCCGCACACCATTAAAACTAATGAACTATGAATCGTGAACTGAAAGACAGATTCCTCCGCTATGTCGGCTTCGACACACAGAGCAGCGAGGAAAACGAGGCACAATGCCCAAGCACAGAAAAGCAACTGGCGCTGGCAGCTTACCTGCGCGACGAGCTCACAGCCATCGGCATGACCGAAGTGGAAATGGACGAGCACGGCTACGTCTATGCCACCCTGCCCGCCAACACAGACAAGGCGGTGCCCACCGTCGGCTTCATCGCACACATCGACACAAGCCCGGACTGCAGCGGCGCAAACATCAAGCCCCGCATCATCGAGAACTACGACGGCTCGGACATCGTGCTCTGCAAGGAAGAAAGCATCGTCTCGACCGTCAGCCAGTTCCCCGAGCTCAAGCAGCACATCGGTGAGGACCTCATCGTCACCGACGGACACACGCTGCTCGGAGCAGACGACAAGGCAGGCATTGCCGAGATTGTCACCGCCATGACCTACCTCATGGCACACCCCGAGATAGAGCACGGCAAGATTCGCGTCGCTTTCAATCCCGACGAAGAGATTGGCGCGGGCGCACACCTCTTCAACGTGGAGAAGTTCGGATGCGACTGGGCCTACACAATGGACGGCAGCGAGGTGGGCGAACTGGAGTACGAGAACTTCAACGCCGCCAGCGCAAAGATCACGATAAAGGGCGTCAACGTACATCCCGGCTATGCGAAGGGAAAGATGAAGAACGCTTGCATCATTGCTTCAGAGTTCGCTGCCATGATGCCTGAGAATGAGCGTCCTGAGACGACGGACGGATACATGGGCTTCTTCCACCTCACCGGCATGGGCGGCACCGTGGAGGAAGCCTGGCTGAGCTACATCATTCGCGACCACAACACGGGCATGTTCCAGCTTCGCAAACAGGTGGTGCTCGACACAGCAGAGAAGCTCAACGCCAAATACGGGCAGGAGACGGTCAGCGTAGAGGTGCGCGACCAGTACTACAACATGCTCACGCAGCTGCAGGACAAGCCGCAGATAACGGACATCGCACAGCGTGCCATCAAGGAGGCATGCGGCTTCTGCAACGTCGTGCCCATCCGCGGCGGTACGGACGGCGCACAGCTCAGCTTCAAGGGACTGCCCTGTCCGAACATCTTCGCAGGCGGGCTCAACTTCCACAGCCGTCATGAATTCGTCCCCGTGCAAAGCATGGAGAAGGCCATGATGACCGTCGTGAACATTTGCCGTCTGGTTGCGAAATGAACAACGAAGCGCGGATAGACAAGTGGCTGTGGGCTGCGCGAATCTTCAAGACGCGCACTATTGCTGCCGCCGCCTGCAAGAAGGGGCAAGTGAGCATGAAGGGTGCACAGCTCAAAGCCAGCCGTACCATCAAGGCCGGCGACGTGGTGGACGTACGCAAGCCGCCCGTCACCTACAGCTTCCGCGTGCTGCAACCCATAGAGAAGCGCGTGGGAGCCAAGCTCCTGCCCGACATCCTGGAGAACATCACACCGCCCGAACAGTACGAACTGCTCGAGATGAACAAGATAAGCGGCTTCATTGGCAGAGCCAAGGGAACGGGCCGCCCGACGAAGAAAGACCGCCGCAACCTCGATGACTTCCAGAACGATATCCCCGAGTTCTTCGGAGACTTCGACTTCGACATGGGCGACGATGACGAAGACGAAGTGGAGGAGTAGAAGCCGGCACACGTGGTTAAACCGACAACGACACGTGGTTAAACCGACAACGACGCGTGGTTAAACCAACAACGACGCGTGGATAAGCCGACAACGACACGTGGTTAAACCGACAACGACACGTGGACAAAGAAATCGTCGTTATGACGTCATGACGTTATAACGTTATAATAGAAGAGAATCATGATTGACCGCCTGACCGTAGACAAGATACTTGATGCCGCGAACATCGTGGACGTGGTCTCCGACTTCGTCACCCTGAAGCGTGCCGGCTCCAACCTGAAGGGGCTCTGTCCCTTCCACGACGACCGCACGCCCTCGTTCATGGTGTCGCCGGCACGCAACTACTGCAAGTGCTTTGCCTGCGGCGAGGGGGGCAGTCCCGTCGGGTTCATCATGAAGCACGAAAACCTCTCCTACCCCGATGCGCTCCGCTACCTGGCAAAGAAGTACGGCATCAAGATAGAGGAAAAGGAGCTGACACAGGAGGAGATTCAGTCGAGGGGCGACCGCGAAAGCATGTTCATCCTCAACGAATGGGCTCGCAACTGGTTCAGCGACCAGCTCTGGAAGACTCCCGACGGCAGGGCTATCGGCCTGGCCTACTTCCGCGGGCGTGGCTTCCGCGACGACATCCTCGAGAAGTTCCAGGTGGGTTTCTGCCCCAACACCAAGGAGCACTCCCTCTCGGCAGACGCCCTAAAGGCAGGCTATCAGGAGCGTTACCTCGTGAACAACCAGAACGAGATGGAGCCGCGGCTGAGCATCGGCACGGGTCTGAGCATCAGGCGCGACAACGGCGAACTGCGCGACCGCTTCTTCGGCCGCGTCATGTGGCCCATCTACACCATGAGCGGACGCGTGGCAGGCTTCGGCGGACGTGTGCTCGACGCGGCGACCAAGGGCGTTGCCATCAAGTATCAGAACTCGCCCGAAAGCATCATCTACAGCAAGCGCAAGGAGCTCTTCGGCCTCTACCAGGCGCGTCAGGCCATACGCAAGCAGGACCTTTGCTACCTGGTGGAGGGCTACACCGACGTGATGGCAATGCACCAGCAGGGCGTGGAGAACGTCGTTTCGTCCTCTGGCACGGCCCTTACCTCCGAACAGATTCACCTCATACATCGCATCACGGAGAACATCACGGTCATCTTCGACGGCGACGAGGCCGGCATCCACGCCAGCGAACGCGGCATCGACATGCTCCTGGCCGAAGGCATGAACGTCAAGCTCCTGCTGCTGCCCGACGGTGACGACCCGGACAGCTTTGCACGCAAGCATACGGCCACCGAGTATCAGCAATACCTGGAGGACAATCAGGTGGACTTCATCACCTACAAAGCCTCGCACTCCATCGGCGGGAAGAAGGGCGAGCCCGATGCCGAGGAACGGCTTGTACACAACGTCGCGGAGAGCATTGCCGTCATTCCCGACGAGATAAAGCGCACCATCTACATCCGCTACGCAGCCCAGCAGCTGAACATGCCCGAGCGTCTCATCTCGGCAGCCGTCAATGCACAGATGACCAACCTGCGCGCCGAGAGGCAGAAGGAGCAGGAGCGCGAGCAGCGAAGGCTGCAAAACGGACAGACGACGCAGGCCACCACGGCAGAAGAGGCGAAGGGAACCGTTCCGTCCCCCGCTCCTGTGGGAAGAAGAAAGGAGAGTCCGGAGACAGCCATCGCTCAGATGATTATCCGTCACGGCGAGAAGGTGATGTGCTACATCGAGGGCGAAAACGGTACGGACGTGCCCCTGTCCGTGGCCGAATACATTTCCTATAGCTTGCAGGACGACGGCATCAGCCTCCAGTCGCCCATCTGCGAGAGACTGTTGCGGGAAGCTGTCGAGAACGTGCACGAGCCGAATTTCCGTGCCGAGCAATACTTCATCAGCCATCCCGACGAAGACATCCGCGAGCTTGCGCTGGAGCTGGGGCCCGACATTGTGGCATTGAGCAAGTTGTTCAATGCGCCTGAACCTCAAGCTGTTCCTGGTGAAGAAGCGAAGCCGGCAGAGAGTTCCGACCTGCGACTCGACGAAGTCATCCCCAAACTGATAGCCAGCTACAAGCTCAGCATTGTCCAGCATGAGCTGCAGAGCATCATCGAGCAGATGAAGAACCCGACGACGAAAGCAGACAAGGAACGCTATCGCCAGCTCATGACCGACTTCAGCCAGAAGAGCCAGCTCGTAAAGGAACTGGCAAAACAATGCGGCGAACGCGTGGTGCTAAAATAGTTTCGTCACAAAGTCCACACCTTTCTGCCAAGAAGCCCCAGGCTCTTCCAAAATAAGACCTAGGCGCTTCCGAAATAAGAGCACGGTGCTTCGGCAATAAGACCTAGGCGCTTCCAAAATAAGACCTAGGCGCTTCCAAAATAAGACCTAGGCGCTTCCAAAATAAGACCTAGGCGCTTCTTGGATAAGAGCCCGGCGCTTCCGGAATAAGCCCCTGTAGGGACGCCCCGTCTGCTACAGGTTTGTCTTGATGATATCGAAGAGATATGAGACCTTGACAAAGATGCCGCCATTGGAACTGCGGCCGAAGGGGTCCTTCTTCGAGTTGGAGAAGATGTCGCTAAGACCATAGAAGTAGCGCCCCTCCAAAATGAAGTGATGTCCACTCCGCGTGCTGACATCCATGCCCAAGCCTCCCGCTATGCCGTATTCGAACTTTCTCTGCACCTCCAGGTCGTACTGCTCCGTGATGCCGTTGGTGCGGGCTGCAAGAGTCGCCGCCGACCATTCGCCGCCGCGCTTCTCAGTCTCGCCGATGCAGAAGCCCAGCTGCGGACCGATGACGAGGAAGCCCTTCACGCCGCCCCGCTCGCGGCCAAAGCCAAGATGGGCAAACAGTGGAACCTGCACATAATGCAACGTTCGCTGATAAGTATCGCTGCTGGTGCTGATGTTCTCCTTCCATCCTGACTGCGTATAGTTTATCTCCCCCTGGAAAGCGCAAATCATGCTGAAATACTTCTCGCAAGTATAGCGTGCCGTGAATCCCAGCGTCATGCCGGGCTTCATCGACTGCTTGATGGAAGGATTGAAGGAGATGCGGTTCAACACCACACCGGCGCTGCCGCCTATCGCCAGGTCGGTACGCGGTTTGCCCACCTGGGCAAAGAGAGCCGCGTGGAGAGAAACGACGGCAAGCAGGAACAAAGAGCGGAGACACTTCATCTGATGATTTCAATCTTTTCTTCGGGGGTGAAGTGAATGAACTGGACAAAACGGTTGGTGAAGCTCATGCCGGACGGCAAGCGCTCGAAGCGGAACCGGTTCTGGTAAGGCTCCTGCACGAGGGACCCCTGCATCTGCTCGAAGGTGTCGCCCTGTCTGCTCAGGCCGGACATGAAGTAGTAGCCGAGGTCGAAGCCCAGGGCAGCATAGCGCGGATAGTTCTGCGCGATGGGCATGTGAAAGGCATCTTCGTAGGCACGCTGGAAGCGTTTCGTGGATTCGTCGAGTACATTATAATAATATGGGCTGACGATGTGCGTGTCGAAGGCAAAGAAGTCACTCAGGAGCATCTGCGTCGCCTGCTGCCACTCCGGGAAGCCGACCAGAGAGATGCGGCAGTCGGGATGCTGGCGGCGGAAGTCCTTGAGGCGGGCCAGCGTGATGTTGAGCGAACGTGTGCCTGCATTGTCGAGCACAACCACGTTTTTGCGAATCAGGCTGAAAGCCGACTCAAAGGCAGCGGCATCGCCCTCCAGGTCTATCCTGCTGAGGGTCGTCCCGTGCTTTGCCGCGCTCTGAGCAAGCGTTTCGCACAGGACTTTCCCCTGATTGTCCTGGCTTCCGGTGTTCACGACGATATAGTTGCCGTCGGGGAAGACCGTCCTCATCTTCTTCACAGCCTCCTCGTATACGACGGCGTTCGTGGCCGTGGCATTATAGACGAGGGGATAGTCCTGCAGCACCTGCCCGCTGGCGAAGGGGAGGACCAGGCGGATGCCTTGCTCATGGCATACCTCAGCCACAGCAGGGACCTGCGTCGCTTCGGCGGGACCAAACAAGATGTCGAGCCCCTTGAACTCCGATTGCATCTGTTCTATCTTCGACGAAGTGATTCCGCCGTCCCATGCATAGATGTCGAGGTTCGTCCCGTCCTTCCGGACGCTGTCGGCAGCCATCAGCAGGCCACGGTAAAGCTCCGCCATCCGCGACTTGTCCTGGCTGAACGGCAGCAGGACACCGACCTTCAGATGCGGCATGGCCGTACGGATGAGGGGGGCAGGCTGCGGCTCGGTGGCCTTGTCGACCTCCACCGGCTTCGGCTTGCGAGGAATGATGAGCAGCGTGCCTTTCTTGAGTTTGCGACGCGTGATGTCGGGATTCGCCGCCTGCAGTTCTGCCACGGAAACGGCATATTCAGCCGCCACGCTTTCCCACGTCTGCCCCTTGGCGACGGTGTGCATGTCCTGGAGCGCCGAAAGTGTATTCTGCCCGCAAAGAAGAAGCGGACACAGACACATTATGATAAATAAAACACCTTTCATTGCTGCAAAGGTACGAAATAATTCATAATTCGTAATTCATATTTCAAATTTTTCTTAAATAAATACGCTCTCTTCTTTCCCAACTCTTATTTTCTTTGTACTTTTGCAGAAATATCACGACTCATGAAGCACATTTTATTTCTTTTCCTCTCGCTTCTGCCATTCCTCGCATGGGCACAGATACCGACCGTCGACCCCGTCGGCACCTTCTATTCCACGAACGAGGACGGCGAAGAAGAGACGGGCGACGTGAACGGAACCGTGCGAAGCGTACCCTTCCGCGTTGTGTTCACAGCCAACCCCACCATCCCCGACGGCTACAAGAGCCAGGTGTGGTACGAATGGACGATGTGGAAATCCGACGAACCGGGGAACATCTTGCTCCGACGCAACGATGAGACGCTGGAGTACGACTTCCGCGAGAGCGGCAGCTTCGTCGTGCAGCTCCGTGCCATCTTCTACGGCGAGGAGGGCGTCAACGAGGACTACGAGTTCCCGCAGGACGATGAGGACAAGAAGCTCATCACCTTCACCGTCAGCGAAAGCAAGCTGGAGTTCCCCAATGCCATCTCGCCCAACGGCGACGGGCGCAACGACGAGCTCAAGCCCAAGGAAGGCTACAAGAGCATCGTCTCCTTCCACGCGGCAGTCTTCAACCGCTGGGGGCAGAAGCTCTACTCCTGGGACGACATACACGGCAGCTGGGACGGCAAGCAAGGCGGGAAGAGAGTGAAGGACGGCGTCTACTTCCTGGTCGTGTCGGCCAAAGGCGGCGACGGCATCGACTACAACATCAAGAAGGCCATCAACGTCATTTCCGGCTATAACAACGACGAGGGCCAGACAGGCGAGGACGGCATTCAATGAGCGAGAAGAAAGCTACGCCCCGGACAGCGGGCGACGGCGGACGGCTCTGCATCGAAGGCGCCCGCGTCAACAACCTCAAGAACATCAACGTAGAGATACCGCGTGGCAGCCTGACGGTCATCACAGGCCTGAGCGGCAGCGGCAAGTCGTCGTTGGCCTTCGACACCATTTATGCCGAGGGACAGCGCCGCTACATCGAGACCTTCAGCGCCTATGCCCGCAACTTCCTGGGCGGGATGGAACGGCCCGACGTGGACATGATAACAGGCCTCAGCCCCGTCATCAGCATCGAGCAAAAGACGACCAACAAGAACCCGCGGAGCACCGTCGGGACCACCACCGAGATTTACGACTACCTGCGCCTCCTCTATGCCCGTGCCGCCGATGCTTATTCCTACGTCAGCGGCGAGCAGATGGTGCGCTACACGGAAGAACAAATCGTCGGCCTCCTGCTCAGCGAGTACGGCGGACGCCGCATCGTCCTGCTCGCACCGCTCGTCAAGAACCGCAAGGGACACTACCGCGAGCTCTTCGAGACCATTCGCCGCAAAGGATATCTCTACGCCCGTGTGGACGGAGAGCTGCAGGAACTGGTGCCCGACATGAAGCTCGACCGCTACCGCAACCACAGCATCGAGGTCGTCATCGACCGCCTGCGCGTACCGGAAAAGGATGCTGACGGGACGGACCCACGTCTGGCACAAAGCATCCAGGCCGCCATGAAGCAGGGCGACGGCGAGATGCTCGTCTACGACATGGACAGCGGAGCCCTGCGCCACTACAGCAAGCACCTGATGTGCCCCACCAGCGGCATCTCCTATCACGACCCTGCGCCCCACGACTTCTCCTTCAACAGCCCCCAGGGAGCCTGTCCGCGCTGCAAGGGACTGGGCTTCGTGCACATCATCGACCGCGCCAAAGTCATCCCCAACCCCACCCTCTCGCTTCGCAAAGGCGGCTTCGCGCCACTCGGCAGCGCACGTCAGGCCATGATATTCTGGCAGGTGGAAGCCGTGCTCGAACAGTACGGATGTACTATGGACACACCGCTCGGCGAAGTGCCGGACGAAGCCATCGACGAAGTGCTGGAGGGCAGCTCACAGCGCCTGCGCATACCTGCAGACCGGACAAAGACCACGAACGACGTCTACACCGAGTTCGACGGACTGATAAAATACATCAACCAGATGAAGGACGCCGAGATGGGCGCAGCCGCACAGAAGTGGGCCGAACAGTTTGGCGGCGTATGCACCTGTCCCGAATGTGGCGGCGGACGGCTCCGCAAGGAGTCGCTCCACTTCCGGCTCGGCGGCAAGAACATCGCCCAGGTGTCGGCTCTCGACCTCGCCCAGCTCGACGAATGGCTCGGCGGACTGGACAGCCAGCTCAGCGAGCGCCAGCGGGCCATCGCGCAGGAAATCATCAAGGAGATACGCACACGACTGAAGTTCCTGCTCGACGTCGGCCTCGAGTACCTCTCCCTCTCGCGCCCCAGCATGAGTCTCTCGGGCGGCGAGAGCCAGCGCATACGCCTTGCCACGCAGATCGGCAGCCAGCTGGTGGGAGTCCTCTACATCCTCGACGAGCCCAGCATCGGCCTTCACCAGCGCGACAACATCAAGCTCATCCGCTCGCTCAAGGCCTTGCGCGACACGGGCAACACCGTCATCGTCGTGGAGCACGACCGCGAGATGATAGAGAACGCCGACTACATCGTCGACATCGGGCCGCAGGCAGGCCGGCGCGGAGGCGAAGTCGTCTTCCAGGGCACCTACCCACAGATGCTCGGGGCAGACACCCTCACCAGCCGCTACATGAAGGGCGAGCTCAGCATCGACCCGCCTGCCAAGCGACGGGAAGGCAACGGCCTCTGCCTCAAGCTGAACGGTGCAACGGGCCACAACCTTCGTGGTGTGAACCTGGAGATACCGCTGGGCAAGCTCATCTGCATCACAGGTGTCAGCGGCAGCGGCAAGAGCTCGCTCATAGGCGAAACGCTCTATCCCATGCTCAGCAAGCACTTCTACCGCTCGCTGCAGGAGCCACTGCCCTACGAATCCGTCGAAGGACTGGAAAACATCGACAAGGTCGTGGGCGTCGACCAAAGTCCATTGGGCCGCACACCCCGCTCCAATCCCGCCACCTACACGGGCGTCTTCGCCGACATCAGGAACTTATTCGTCGCACTGCCCGAGGCACGCATCCGCGGCTACAAGCCCGGGCGCTTCTCGTTCAACGTCAAGGGCGGACGTTGCGAGCGCTGCGGCGGCAACGGCTACCGCACCATCGAAATGAACTTCCTGCCCGACGTCTACGTGCCCTGCGACGAGTGCCGCGGCAAGCGCTACAACCGCGAGACACTGGAAGTGCGTTTCCGCGGCAAGAGCATCGCCGACGTGCTCGACATGACCATCAATCAGGCCGTGGAGTTCTTTGCCAACCAGCCCAACATCCTCGGCAAGATAAAGGTGTTGCAGGACGTCGGCCTGGGCTACATCAAGCTCGGCCAGCCCAGCAACACCCTCTCCGGCGGCGAGAGCCAGCGCGTGAAGCTCGCCACCGAGCTCAGCAAGCGCGACACGGGCCGCACCCTCTACGTCCTGGACGAACCCACCACGGGCCTCCACTTCGAGGACATCCGCGTCCTGCTCGGCGTGCTTGGCCGACTGGTGGACAAAGGCAACACCATCATCGTCATCGAGCACAACCAGGACATCATCCGCTCGGCAGACTGGATCATAGAGATGGGTCCGGGCGGAGGCCGCAACGGAGGCCAGATCCTGCAATGCGGCACCCCGGAACTGTTAGGTCTACGAAGTCAACAGACGGACGCAGTATAAACCCTTCCCGCGAGGAACGAAAACCATAGCCTCACGGACAAAAACTTTTTCAGTGGCACGGAAATATATTTCCGAGACACTAAAATATATTTCCAAGCTTCTGAAATCTATTTCAAAGGCTTGGAAATAGTTTTTGTCCGTGGTGCTCTGTATTTGCATACGTGCGGGAAAGAATAAGGGAATGAGGCTATATATGGATTATTCCCTAAAAATTAACCTATTTTGCTTGGAAGATAAGGGGAAATATCATAACTTTGCCACACAATAGGAATAAAACTAACACAAATCGGCACTCACGATGAAACGCAACCCGTTGTGGCTGGCAACCGCCATGATACTTTTCAGTTGCAGCGAACAGCTACTTGAAGTCCAGGGGACTGCAGAGATTTTTACCCCCCCTATTAACCTAAGCGGCACCATTTCCCAGCAAAATATAACGCGGGCCAACGAACAGGGCTTCGTGACGGGCGACCGCATGGGCATCTACATCGTCGACTACGACGACGGGCAGCCCGGGCGGCTGGCTCAGGACAACCGTGCCTCGAACCTCGTCTACACCTTCGACGGAGAGAACTACCACTGGAAGGCTCCCACCACCGTCTATTGGCGCGACAAGGAAACGCCGGTGGATGTCTACGGCTACTACCCGGCCGCCAACTACATCAGCGACCCCTCGGCCTACCGCTTCGAAGTCAGCGCCGACCAGGACAAACAGCGCGAGGGCGAGATGCCGGACTACGAGCAGAGCGACTTCCTTTGGGGCAAGACGGCAGGCACAACACCCACCACCGAAACCATCATCGTACGCTACAGCCACCGCCTCGCAGGCGTGCGCGTGCAATTAAAGAAAGGTGAAGGCCTGACGGACACCGAGTGGGAGAAACAGCCGCGCCTGGTGACCGTAGACAACACCGTGCGCACAGCCACCATCGACCTTGCCACAGGAACCGCCACAGCCACAGGCAGCTACGACCGCCCCATCCGCATGCTGGAGCAGACCAGCGACTACCGGGCCGTCGTCGTCCCGCAAACGGTGGCGGCAGGCAAAGCCCTCGTCAGCATCACCATAGACGGCAAGGCCTACAGCCACACCATCGCCTCGCCCATGAAGTACCAGGCCGGCAAGCTCCACAACTTCACCATCACCGTCAACAAGAGCGCAGCATCGGGCGACTACAGCATCACAGTCAGCGACGAAGGCATCACCGACTGGGTGAACGACGAGGCAAGCCACAAGTTCTCCTCCATGCAGTACGTCATCGTCCATTGTCCCGAAATGGGCAAGCTGGGGGAGAGCATCACCAAGGCCGGACTGGACTACAAGAGTATACAGAACCTGAAGGTGACAGGCGAACTGACCACGGAAGACTTCGACCTCCTGCGCGACGGAATGCCTGAGCTGAAGCACCTGAACCTGAGAGATGCCGTAATCAAGCATGCCTGGATAGGCAATGAGTGGTACGATAGCAACTGGCACGACTACTATGCCGACAACACCCTGCCAGCTAAAGCTTTTTATGGTAAAAGCTCCATACGTTCCTTTGTGCTACCATCTTCTCTTAAAGCCTTGGGTAATGAATGTATGCGCGAAATGCGCGGACTGATGTACTCTACGCTGGAGATTCCCGAGGGCGTGACAAGCATAGGAATTAATGCGTTGGCATATACAGGGGATTACAATGGAGTGGAACTCATCCTGCCCAGCACGTTGGACAGCATAGGAAGCAGTGCCTTCTCCGGCTGCGGCTTCAGTTGTGACCTGAAGCTGACAGACAACATCACATACATCGGTGGCGGCGCTTTCGACCGCACTCCCAACTTCTACGGCACGTTCCATATCCCATCAAAGCTAAAACAATTAGAGGGAGTGTTCACTGGGATGGGCAGCGACGGTTCGTTCACAGGCAAGATAGAAATACCTCAAGGGTTAGATTATGCAGGGGGATTAGGTATTGCCCTCAAGGGCTATGTCGACATCACCATCCCAGCTGGTGTGAAGAAAGTTGGCGAGGGCTGGCCTTCGCGTATCAGCAACATCCATTTCAACGATGATTTGGAAGAAATAGATGGACGGGAAGTCTTCCGCTGGCACAGCTTGCCTTTCCAATTAAAGCTACCTCCTGCCTTGCGTAAAATTAGCGCACACGCTTTTGATAATTGTGGAATAGAGGGAGAACTGGTGATACCAGAGAACTGTCTTGATATTGGATGGGGCGCTTTTGGATTAAATCAGCTAACGAAGATAACGCTACCCTCGAAATTGGAGTACATTGGCGCCGAGACGTTCCAAGCCAACCACTTGCTCACCTCCATTACCATTCCCAAATACGTAAGCGAAATAGGGAGAAGGGCCTTTGCTGATTGTGATGGCTTGCAAACCGTCATATGCCTCAACCCCGAACCTCCCACTTTGGAGGAGGGTGTCTTCGACGGCCTTTATTTCGACAAGGTTGTTCTTGAGGTTCCCGAGCAAAGCATCGAATTATATCGTCGCTCCAACGATTGGAAGACGTTCCAAAACATCACGCCTCATCATGAGTTGGCTTACAACGTTTCGGAGATTGTATGCATGGATAAAGGCACGACACGCTCTGGCATATTGCGTGCCGAAGGCGAATGGGAAGTGATTGAATGCCCCTCATGGATAAAAGTCTCGCCATCTTCGGGTGAATACAAGGAAGAGGTTATCGTCACCGTTCAGCCTAATTCGGGAGAAACCCGTGATGGTAAGATTGTGTTCGGCTTGAAGGGCAAGGACTACACCACCTATACCGATGTCCGGCAAGTGAATGCAGGCGTGAAGGAAGACGCCACCGTTACCCTGCAGACAGCTTCTGCCGGTGGCACGCCCATACCTATATTCATTGTGGGCGAGGGCTACAATGCCGACGACATCGCCTCGGGCAAATATCTCTTGGACATGACGGCACAGATGGAACACCTGTTCAGCACCGAGCCCTACAAGACCTACCGCGACTATTTCACCGTCTCTACGGCTTACGCCTGTTCGCCCGAGACGGGCATGAGCGGAAAGCTTCGCTTCCAGCCGGAAGATGCTTGGGAGAACAGCAACAACTTAGTCTGGCAGTATGCCCAGGAACATGCTGCAGACATCAACGAGCATGTAGCCGTGCTCGTGCTCTGCAACACATCGGCCTATGGCTGCCACACCGACCTATGGGACAACGGCATCTCCTTCAGCTGGCTTGGCAAGAACGAGGACATCTACCCCTACGACCAACGCGGCGACATACTGCACCACCTCGGCGGACTCGGCTTCGGCAAGCTCGGACCGGAGTACGTCAACCACTTCACATTCATGAAAGCCTGCACATGCCCCGGCTGCAACATGACCAACGAATACAACAGGGCTCGCCAAAAGGGATGGTGGCAGAACGTCAGCATCACGCCTAAGATGACCGAGTTGCCCTGGCGTCAGTTTATATTCAACGAACGGTATGCACCCTATGTTGACGTCTATGAAGGAGCGCTGAATCATGCACGCAGCACTTACCGCTCCGAGAACCAGAGCGTGATGGGAGCGGCACACATCCACTACTACAACGCCATCAGCCGCTACGAGATAGTCCGCCGCATCATGGAAGCAGCAGGCAAAACATTCACGCTGGAAGGATTCATGGCTAACGACAAAATAGAAATTCCCGAATGAACATGAGAATACATTATTATTATATATACATAGCAGCGCTTCTGCTCCTTGCTTCCTGTTCCGACACCGTGGTCGAGGATGCGCAGACAGCCGCGAGAGACGCCATGGAACTGCGGGCAGAAATCAGCCAGCAATACACCACGCGTGCCAACGACGGAGGCTTTGCCGATGGCGACCAGATTGGCGTGTTCATCGTCAACTACAAGGACGAAGCCCCACAGTCCCTGCAGCCTTCCGGCAATCATGCCGACAACGTCTGCTTCACCTACGACGAGGCATCGGGCAAGTGGACAGGCAGCTATCAGATTTACTGGAAAGACAAGAAGACACCCATCGATGCCTACGGCTACTATCCCTTCGACGCCGAACTCAGCAGCACTTCGGCCTACCCCTTCAGCGTACAGCAGAACCAGCGCGACAACCTTAAGACCGGCCGCCATCTGCTGGGCTACGAGGCAAGCGACTTCCTTTGGGCTAAGAAGGAAGGGGTCAACCCCACAGCCGGAGCCATCACCTTGCAGCACCAACACCTGATGGCAGGCATCAAGGTTATCCTCACCGAAGGCTTTGGCTTCGACGAAGGCGAATGGAACGAAGTCCACAAGTCCGTTCTCGTGAAGAACACGATTACCGATTGCACCATCAACCTGCAAACAGGCAACGTCACACCTGCCAATGCAGAAACGAAGTCAATCACAAGCCTCCAATATGGAGGAGGTCGGGAGGGAACTACATTCCGCGCCGTAGTCGTTCCGCAGACAATTGCAGCCAAGACAAACCTCCTCGCCATCACCGTCGGCGGCAAGACTTACCAATTCAAACGCCAGGTGCCAATGGTCTATTACCCAGGCAAACTGCATCAGTTTACCATCGAGGTAAAGAAATCCCTTGATACCGGTGACTATCAGTTCAACCTCATCAGCGAAAGTGTCACAGTCTGGGATAACGACCCTGTCTCACATGACGGCTCTACCCGCGAATATATCACGGTACATATTGAGGAGGGCGAATATCTAGGCGATGTCATTACACGCATGGGACTTGACCCGAAGGAAATCATCAATCTTAAGCTGACTGGAACAATCGTGGGCAATAGAGCTTTCACGTATATGAAGGAACAAATGCCCTACTTGGAGGCGCTAAACATGAAGGAGCTACGCACCAAGAATATCACGACCCGACGTTGGGAAAGCGGATGGGGCGAACTGCCATACGGACTGCCAATAGAGGCAGACGACTGGCTGCCGAGTATGTACGGCATGTACTACCTCTCATACGTCACATGGCCGGACAGCATTAAAGGCGTTTGCTCATTCAGTTCCTGCAACCTCCGAGGGTCGCTCATCTTCCCAGAGGGATTGGAGTATATCGACGGTGATTTCGGCGGCACAAGCGGCTTCTATGATTCACAAACACCAGCACTCTCAGGAGAATTATACATACCATCAACGGTAAAGTATATTGCAAACAACGCATTCAGTGGGACAGCATTATCTGGCGAAGTTGTGCTACCGGAACACATGACATACCTTGGTGCAGGTGCCTTTAGTGGATGTGAGTTTCTGACAGGCAACATACATATTCCTAATGGACTTACGGAAGTCTATGGCACTTTTGCACCCAACATGACCGCCAAGGTGGTACGTATTCCTCAAGGTGTGAAAAAGGTTTATGGCATAGGAGGACAATATTCCTCTATCGTCTTTCCTGAGGGAGTGGAGTACATTGCCGATTGTGGCAGCAGCTCATTAACGCAGGATGTTCACTTGCCGTCAACCCTAAAAAGGTTACAAGGTGGCGAGATGGGAGCACACGGGGGAGCCTTCCAGGGCAGTAACTTCGCGCACATAAATCTCCCCGAAGGCTTGGAAGTCATCGAAGGAAGCACATTCGAGAGCTGCAACCTGCAGGACACCATCACCATACCCTCCACCGTCGTCCAGATACAGGAAAGAGCCTTCGCCTGGTGTACCAAACTGGGTGCAGTCGTCCTGCCTGAGCATTTGGAAGAAATCAAGGCCAACGCCTTTGAGAACTGCCGCTCGCTCTATTACGTCCGATGCCTCAACCCCGAACCACCAGTCCTTAGCCCGTGGGCCTTCAATGGCGTGGAGAAGAACGAGTGTGCGTTGGTAGTGCCGGAAGGAAGCGTGGATGCCTACCGCAAAGCCTCCGGCTGGCGCGAGTTCAAGCGCATCTCCACATATCAGAACTTTGTGTGCCGGCCCATACATGCAAAGCTCCTGAACAAAGCCGGCACACGCACCGTTGTCCTCAATGCCGACGGGCTCTGGAAGGTGACGTACTGTCCCGACTGGCTCCATCCTTCGAAAAAGTCAGGCTTCAAGAAAGCTGAGTTCACCGTCACGATAGATGCCCTGCCCCACGGCTCTGCCGACCGAAGGGACAGCATCGTTTTCACGCTGACAGGCAAAACGGACGAACAGGGGAACCCCATCACCTGTTACTACTCCGTGGAACAGTTCGACTACGAATACGACGAGGACACACAGATGACACTCCAGCAGGCAACGAAAGGAACGGCCGGAGGCATCAACATCGTGTTCCTGGGCGACGGCTATGATGCCGAGGACATTGCCAAGGGGAACTTCCTCCTGGACATGCGCGAAGGCATGGAGTATTTCTTTGCCATCGAACCCTACAAGACATACAGGGAGTATTTCAACGTCTATGCCGATATAGCCATGAGCTACGAAAGCGGTGTCTGCTCGAATGTCAACATCTGGCGGCAGACGAAGTTCAACACCATCTACGGCGCAGGTGCAGGCGGACGCCTTGAGGTTCACCCCGACGACGTAATGAACTATGTGCTGAACGAGGTGAGCGGAACCGCCATCACTCCCGCCAATGTCAACCGGAGCCTTGTTATATGTGTGCCCAATGATGATGCCTACGAGGGCATTGCGACGCTCTACACTTCCGGTGCAGCAGTGGCATTTGCACCCCATAGCCGCTATGACTATCCCAACGACTTCCGGGGCATCATCCAACACGAGGCGGGCGGTCACGGCTTCGGCAAGCTGGGCGACGAATACATCTACCACCGCGACAACATCTACACCTGCATCTGCACCTGCTGCAGCCATGCCAGCCATGTAGCGGAAGCACGGCAGTTGGGATGGTATCCCAACCTTTCCCTGCAGGGCAAATACGGGGGAAGCGAGTGGAGCCATCTCATCTTCGACCCGCGATACAGCGACATCGTGGACATCTACGAGGGCGGCCATATGCACGCGAGGGGCATCTACCGCTCGGAAGTAAACTCGTGCATGAACAACAACGTGCCCTACTACAGCACCATCTCCCGTCAGGCCATCGTAGAACGCATCATGCAGTACAGCGGGGAAACGTTCGACTACGAGACCTTCGTCAGCAAGGACAGCCGGCAGATGGGCGAAAAGTTCCTGACGCGCAGCGGCACGCCTGGCAGCGAGGCCGGTGCATTGCCGCCAAGCCCGCCGCTCATAATAAAAGGCTCACCGCTCGACTACATCAGTAAGAAAGGAGGCAAACGATGAAACACCGCGACTATACATTACTATATTATCTTGTTTTGTCTATTTTGTCGGCTTCATGTTCTGAAAGCTTGGGCGAACTCGGGGATGCGTCCCGCACAGACAGACCTATCACGATAGAGAGCAACTACCCCGCTGGGGGCAGTGCTCAGACCCGTGCCTCACAGGAGAATGGCTTCGTGGAAGGCGATGCCGTCGGCATCTTCGTGGTGGACTACGACAAGGATGGCAATCCGGGCACCCCGGCACTGAAGGGCGAGCGTGCAGGCAACATCCGCTTCACCTACGACGGCACGCGATGGGGAGCCAACTACCAGCTCTACTGGAAGAACAGCAGCACCCCTGCCGACTTCTACGGCTACTATCCCTACGACCAATCAATGGAGAACGTCACCGACTATTCTTTCAGTGTCAGCCGTAAACAGGACAGCAACGCCACAAATGGAGCACTTGCAGGCTACGAGGCGAGCGACCTTTTGTGGACCAAAGAAGCAAAAGTCATGCCTACGAGCGAGACCGTCAGCTTGCAATACAAGCACCTGCTGGCGGGTATCACGGTGCAATTGGTCATGGGCGACGGATTCGAGCCTTCCCAGTGGGCAGCCCTGGGCAAGACTGTACAGATAGAGAACACGGTCCTCAGCGGAAAGGTTGACCTGACCACCGGTCGTGTAGTGGTAAGCGACGAGGAGCCCTTGAATATCACGCCACTCACCTACAACGGTTCATATCGTGCGGTAGTCTTTCCGCAGACGGTTGCCGCAGGAAAGGCCATCGTCTCCGTCACCATCGATGGAAAGTCATATCCGCTCGTGAAGGAGACCAACACCACCTACCAGAGCGGAAAGATGCACAACATGACCATCACCGTCAACCAGTCCTCGCAGACAGGCGATTACACATTGGAACTGGCAGATGCCAGCATCGTGGCCTGGATAGACGACCCCGACATGCACGATGGACTGACAATTACCTATACGACCGTTGTCACCGAGGAGGCTGGAAAGCTGAAAGAAGCAATTGATGCCGCTTTTGACAACTACGGCGATGTGAAGAACCTGAAAATCATCGGCCCCATGAATGCTAACGACAGGAGATTCATCCAGGAAAACCTCAATGCCTTGGAAGCTGTAAACATGGCCAAGGTGGAAATGGAAGACGGTTGCATAGATTGTTTCAACGAGAAATCTTCGTTACGCCATTTTGTATTTCCAGAACACAGCATAAAAACAATTGGATGGACTGCTTTCTGTGGAACCAGCCTCTCGGGATCGCTTGTCATTCCAGAAGGTGTTGAAAGTGTATCTGGATTTGCCTTTGCTGCCAAATTCTCGGGAACGCTCACCCTGCCTTCCACACTGAAATCCATGGATCAATTCATGGGTTATAATAACAAGCTGACCGGTGAACTCCATCTACCTGAGGGTATTGAAGTTGCAGTAGCCCCCAACGGAAACTTTTCTGGCTCGCTTTATTTCCCATCATCATTGAAAGAGGTTTTGGGATATTGGAGTTATCCCAATATGACAGGTACGATTAATATACCAGCATGTATGACGGAGATTCCCGATTTATGCTTCCAGAATATTGGATGTTCACAGTTGGAATTCCACGATGGAGTCAAGTTGATAGGTGCTGGGGCTTTCAGGGGAGCGAACCTGCAAGGCGAACTGGTGCTACCCCCTAATGTAATAAAACTTAGTAATGTTAGTTTTGCTGAAACAAAAATTTCACATATCATTTTTAATGACCGCCTGCGCATCATCGACAACGAGGCCTTCACTAACTGCAAGTATTTAACGGGAACACAGCGGTTTGCAGAAAATGTGGCACGCGTTTCCTATCGCTGCTTCGAGGGTTGCACAGCTCTGACCGGCATCATACTTCCCAAGAATGTGGAACTAATTGAAGACCGTGCATTCTATGAGTGCTACAGCCTGGGCAGCATCGTCTGCGAGAACCCGGAGCCGCCCGTCGTACGCGGCGATGCCTTCTTCGGCGTACCCAAGGACAACTTCACCGTAGAGGTGCCGAAGGGCAGTGTGGAGAAGTACCGCGAAGCGCCCGGATGGCGCGAATTCAAGCGCATATCAGAATACTCTAGCTTCGTGTGCCGTCCCATGCAGGCCAACGCGCTGAACACGGCACACACGGAACAGCTGGTGCTGAATGCCGACGGCACGTGGCAAGTGGAACATAAACCTGAGTGGGTAACGCTCTCGAAGAACAGTGGCAAAGGGAAGAGCGAGCTGACACTCTCGTTCAGCCCCATGCCGCACGGCACAACTGGTCGCACGGACACCATCCGCTTCGTCATGCCCGACGAAGGACACGAAACCTTTTGCGTCGTTCGGCAATACGACTACGAATACGAAGAGGACAGCTACCTGACCCTGCAGAAAGCCACACAAGGCAGGGGCATCGACATCGTCTTCCTGGGTGATGGCTACGACGGTGAGGACATCTCAAACGGCAAATACCTGAATCTGGTCAGGGAGCAAGTGGAGTACTTCTTCGACCTGGAACCCTACAAAAGTCACCGCGACTTCTTCAACGTCTATGCCGGCTTCCCGTTGTCGCAAGAGAAAGGCGTGAACACTATGAACACCTACGTCAACAACCGTTTCGGGACACTCTATGGATACGACGGCCAAATCTGCGTCAGCAATCAACTGCTGACCGAAGATGACGAGGTCTACCAATATGCGGTTGAACATACACCTGTTACGCAGGACCTTTTAGGCCGTACGCTCATCATCCTTGTTCCCAACAGCGATGCCTACAGCGGTGTCACGTATTTCAGGTGGAACGGGGCGGCCATCAGCATCTGCCCGCCCAGCAGCCGTCCCTATCCGCAGGACACACGTGGTGTCATCCAGCATGAGGCTGGCGGGCATGGGTTCGGACGTCTGGGCGACGAGGAGATAGTATATAACGCCTGGGCACCAGCCAACGTCAAGGCCATCATTGATGAAAAACACAGAAATGGAGAGTATGCCAACCTCTCCACCATCAGCGGCCTTCATAGCGTGCCCTGGGCGGATTTCGTCTTCGACACACGCTACAGCGATTACGTCGACGTCTACGAAGGAGGCCTTGAATACATGCGCGGCATCTTCCGTCCCGAACAGAATTCATGCATGAACTATGGCATACCCTATTACAACGCTCCCAGCCGCCTGAGCATCATGAGGCGCATCTTCGGCCATGCGGGCATGCCGTTCTCGATGGACTACTTCTACCAGCACGACTCCAAGGAATGGGGCAGCGCGGGGCAGACACGCAGTGGCGGTGAGACATTTAGCGGCTCGTCGTATGCGGGCAGCAACCAGCATCGTATGCCGCAAACCGTCAGTGGCAAGGAGATGGCCGGCCGTGTAAGGGAGATACGCAAGGGATTGAAAGCTAAAATGCACAAATAAACACACACGATATGAGAAAACTATTTCTTTATGCAGCTGCAGCAGCAATGTTCGCTTCATGCAGCAACAACGAACTGAGCGAACCGAAATTTGTGGCCGACGAGGGCGAGATACAGCTACAGATGCTTCATCCGGGTCAGCTCACACGTGCCACGGACACAGCTTTCGAAGATGGCGACAGCATCGGTGTCTACGTCACGAATGCCGAGACTGCACTGCAACTCGGCGGCAACGAGGTGAACGACGAGCTCTTCACCTTCAACGGCACGTCGTGGACCTCAAAGCGGAAGGTCTATTGGAACGCCGGCACGCACAACATCTATGCCTACTACCCGTATTCGAGGCATGTGAACGACGTGAAGGACTACGCCTTCAGTGTGCTGGCGGACCAGAGCGCACAGCAGAACTACAGCCTGAGCGACTTCCTCTGGGGCACAGCCACCGGCATTGCTGCCTCCAACCAGCCTGTCAGCGTGCAGTTCTCCCACAGGATGAGCAACGTCATCGTGAAGCTGCAGAAGGGCGAGAACTTCGACGGAGCTCTGCCAAGCAATGCCGAAGTGTACCTCTACAGCACCGTCTTGAAAGCTGCCATCGACCTCTCGACAGGCGACGTAGCCAAAGACAACTATGCAGGCACGGGCACCATCCGCTGCCTGAAGAAGGCTAACGACGAGTACCGGGCTATCGTCGTCCCGCAGAGCATTACTTCGCGCCGACCGCTGGTGGAGGTTATTGTGGGCAATGTGTCCTACCTGATGGAAGGCAAGATAAACTACAGACCCGGTTACCGTCACACGATTACTGTCACACTGGACAAGAATCCGGAGAAGATCAGGATTGACATCGGCGGCGAAATCGCTGGATGGTAATGAGAAAAGTTGAAAATTAAAAAATTGAAAAGTTAAAGAGTTTAAGGGTCGTATGAGGAATGGATATATTTGGGGTATCGTAGGTTTGCTGCTGGTGGGATGTTCTGGCGAAAACGACACGCCGGGGGCAGTGGCACCCAATCCTGTGGAGCAGCAAGAGACGGGGCGGCAGCGCGTGGACATCCGGACTCGCGCCGAGGAAGGACTTGTCACGGACGCTCCCATCAAGGCAGGTCTCTACATGGTCAACTATTCCGGCGGAAAGCCCGATGTGCTCATGCCGAGGGACAACTACGTGAACAACCAGATGCTCACCTGGGCCGACGGCACATGGCAGACAGCAACACCTATCTATTGGAACGACATGGAAACACAGGCCGACTTCTATGCCTACGCCCCGTTCGCAGACAAGGTGGACGATGCGCGTAGCATACCCTTCCAGGTCAGCCAGGACCAGCGTCCGGATGAAGCTTTCGCAAAGAGCGATTTGCTTTGGGGAACAGTATTGGGACAATCGCCCACTTCGAGTGACTTCGAACTGACCCTGCAGCATCAGCTCTCGCGCCTGACCATTGTCGTTACGGCCGACACTGGCTTCGACGATGGAGAATTGCAGGCCAGCGACGTTAGCGTCACCATAGGCGGGACACTGCGCTCCGCCACCTTCGACGTGCAGACATCTGCACTCACCTTGACCGAAGGCTCCGCATCCGACATCATATGCCACTGCGACGGCAATCTGTCCTATACAGCCATCCTGCTCCCGCAGCAAGTGCCCTTCGCCAACCTGATTCAAGTCGATTGGAAGGGAAACAAATACACCCTGCAAAATTCCTTCACACTGGAAGCGAAGAAGCAGTACACACTTACCGTAAAGCTGAAAAAGAGCAAGAGCGGCTTCGACATCGGCATAGAGGGTTGGGACATCATTGGCGAGGACTTCGGTGGAACCGTCGGAGGATGAAGAATGTAGAATGAAGAATGTAGATTAATGATGTACAAAGCAAGATTTGCATGTTTTCTGGCAGGTGCACTGCTCTGCGGAGGATTCGCCTTTTCCCAAAACGATGACATTGAGATAACCGACAGCACGTCTGTGGACTGGGGCGGCGGTGCAGGCGGCGGTATCACGCCCAACATCCCCGACGAGCCAGTCACGTCGCTCACACTCTCCCAGAGCAGCCTCACGCTGGAAGGAGGAGAGAGCGTCCGCCTTGTTGCAACGGTCAACCCCCGGGCCAAGAACAAGAATATCATCTGGACATCGGCTGACACAGACATAGCAGACGTGAAGGAAGACGGCAACGTGACAGGGATGCGCATGGGGAAAACGGTCATCACAGCTACAGCGGCAGGGAACACGACCCTTTCACGGCAGTGCGTAGTGACTGTCACCAGCGACATTTCCGCCGCCACAGGATATATCATTCCATGGGGCAGGGACGAGGCATGGCAAGCGAGGTACCAGCAGGTAGAATACAGCATGGATCCCGGCGACACCGGTTGGACAATGCCGGACTACGACGACAGCAACTGGCCCACCCTGACCGGTCCGATGGGCAATGAGGGAAATGACGGCGGCGGCCGCTTTATGCACAACTACGAATGGGAAGGAGACTACAATGGCTACAACCTCAGGTGCTCTTTCTTACTTCCTTCCAAGGCTCCTAACACGACGTATACGTTCTCCGCCATTCACGATGATGACCTGTGGATATATCTCAACGGCGAACAGATAGGCAGTTTTGCAGGGTGGAGCCAGTGGAACGAGCGTTCGTTGACGATTCCATCGGACAAGCTAATAAGAGGCCGCAATGTCCTTGCCCTGAGAATAATGGAAGGAGCGGGAGACCAGTATCTCGACTTCGCCCTTCACCAGAAGGTTTCGCTCACTGCACGGTATAACGTCGTGCTCCCCGACGTACCCTTTGAGTTCTTCTACGATGCACGCAACTACGACCCCGACGAACACTGCATCCCCAACCACAAGGAAGCCAACCTGAAAGGCACCATGCTTCAGCTCACAGAGAACCTGCCTGCCATAGTCGAAGAGGGGAAAGCCCTGCGCATCAGCGACCGCTGCGAAGGCTACCTTGACCGCTGGGACAAGTGGTCCAACGAATCGGGGGCACATTTCTTCCGTCAGGGGCAGGACTGCATGACCATCGTGGCAAAAGTAGCACCCCGCCAGACCAGCAACGCCAGCGATTTCATCAGCAACCGGGGAGCCAATTATAACTATATGTGGCGCATCGGTTCCGACTATAACATATCTTTCCTGCATACGGGTACTGCCTATGCCGATGACAGGGCATTGTTCCTGCACAGCGAAGAACCACAGGTGCTTGCTGTCCGAGTGGACGGCGCAAACGACTATATCCTGCTGCAGAACCTTACGACAAAGGAACAGCTGCGCATTGACGGAGTAAACTGGGGCGGCGGCGACAACGTATTCAAGGTCTTCTACAACGATGGCGGCGAATTCTACCTGGGCGATTTCTACTGGGTCTATTACACCTTTGAACTGCTCACGGACGACCAGTTAGCCCTCTTCGGCACCAGCGACTTTGAGGATGGCATCAGCGCACCCCACCAACAGACGTCGGCCGACTGCATCTACGACATCAGCGGGCGCAAAGTCGCGGCTCCCGTCGGGGGTGGCATCTACATCATAGAAGGCAGGAAGATACTGATACGCTGACAACGCTTTATTATCTGAGGAAAGGGTCCTTCCGGAAGAAGAGCCTGGTGCTTATTTCAGAAGAGCCTAGTGCTTATTCCGGAAGAGCCTAGTGCTTATTCCGGAAGAGCCTAGTGCTTATTCCGGAAGAGCCTAGTGCTTATTCCGGAAGAGCCTAGTGCTTATTTCGGAAGAGCCTAGTGCTTATTTCGGAAGAGCCTGGTGCTTATTCCGGAAGAGCCTGGTGCTTATTCCGGAAGAGCCTGGTGCTTATTTCGGAAGAGCCTGCGCTTTCGCCTGCATGAGCTGGTCGTAATCGACATCTTCGCGGATGATGCGCGGATAGTGCTCGTTGTAGTCGGGCGACAGGATGTCGAGCGAAGGCTGGTAGTCGGCCTGACCGATGCCTGCCAAATGGAAGAGCAGGAAGGGCAGCATAGTGGAGAGGAAGGGCTTGTGGCGTGCTGCCCGTATCTCGGCCAGCAGGTCGGGATGCTGCTCCTTGAAGCTGTCGGAGACGTAGAAGAGCATCGGTATCTCGTACTGGTAGCGGGCTATCTGGGGCGTCATGTAGTCGCTGTTGGTGCGGTAGCAAGAGTTGCGCCAGTCGTAGACCTCCTCGCCGTGGTCGGAAAGATAGAGCGCCACGACATCCTGCGAGGCGTACTGCCGAAGCAAGGCCGTGACGACGGCATCGTTGTAGAGCGTTGCGTTGTCGTACTCGGCCACTATCTGGCAGCCATCGCGGTCGGTGAAGGGATTCCGGATGCTGTCGGCCGTGAAGTGGTTGTACTCGGCCGGATAGCGTTCGCGGTAGTCTTCGTGCTGGCCTATCATATGGAAGATGAGCAGCGAGGGCGCGGCGGCGAGTGTGTCGGCGGGCGGCAACTGGCTGAGCAGCTCCATGTCGAAACGTGCCGCCTCGGTGTTCATGTGCGTGAACTGCAGTCGGCGCAGGTCGCTCTGATTGAAGATGGTGCCGCCTGCATGGTCGTGGTGGTCCTTGTTGTTCTCTGCGCCTGCAAACTGATTGGTGATGAACCAGACGCGGTAGCCTGCCTTGCGGAAGAGCGCAGGGAAGAGAGTGCAGTCCACCCACTCGCGTCCGCAGCCGGGATAGTACGTCGAGAACATGTGGCGGAAGGTCTTGCTCGTGACGTTATAGGGCGAGACAGCATCGTCGTAGACTATGAGATTGCCCTGCCGGTGGAGCTGACAGAGCCCTGGAGTCGTCTGCCTCGCCTCGGGATTGTAGAGCGGGCTGTGGTACTTGTTGTACGACTCGCCAATGAGCAGCAGAATGATGGGACTGCGGAAGGAGCAGCTGTCGACCTGGGATTGCCGAACGGTATGGACGAGTTTCCCCAGCTCCTTCGTGCTGACAACGTTGAGGGCGTGTCCGTACAGGAAGCGGACGAACGGGCTGTTGCGCAGGGGCATGTACTTGTTCTCGGCGATGGTGGTCGTCACGTCTGCCGTATAAGCCTGCCACAGCCGGAAGTAGGAGTACCCCTGGCAGGATGCGGAAAGGAGGATGAGCAGCAGGAGGACTCCCTGTCTCCAGCTCCATGCCCCTACCCTTTCCCAAGCTCCGTTGGTGCTCGGGCGCTTCGCAGACGCCTCCTTGCCCCTTGCCCCTCCCGAACATGCCCAAGCCACGACGATGGTGGCAAAGGTGATGGCTACGGAAAGCGCAAGCTGTGCCAGCACGCCGTGACCGCGAAGGAACTCCGTGGCCTCGCGCGTATTCGTCTCCAGAATGAGCTGGAGCACCGTCATCGAATAGGGCGACTGATAGCACAACAGGCTGAACACTTCGCCCCCAAGCAGCAGGATGGCTGCAAGCCATACGAGCCAGGCGAGCCGGAGCCGACGGAGCGCAAAGGCCAGGAGGGCAAACAGGTAGCAGTCGAAGATGGCAGGCGCAAAGACGAAGGGCTTGGGGAAGGCTCCGGTGGCGTAGCACATGACGGGTATCACCACGCTGGAGAGCAGCAGCATAAAGGTGAAGAGCACCCGTTGGCTCAGCACTGGCATAAGTATCAACTGCGCCAGTCGGCGGCATTTATCGCGGTAGGTTTGATGCTTCAAGGCGTCGTTTCGTTTGATTCTCCTGCAAAGGTACGAAGATTATAAGTAAATTCAAAATTAATAACTCAAAATTCCTAATTGACAGGGCAAGAGGAGGACGGGGGGGAAGGCAAAGGAGGGCAGGGAAAGAAGAAGGGGACGTGTCTGCTTCCGGACACGTCCCCCTTCCTGCTATCGGGATGAATTGGCGTTAGTTCGCAGCCATGATGTTCAGGATGGTCACGAAGTCTGCGATGTCCACCTTGTCGTCGTGGTTGACGTCGGCATCGGCATTGTATTCGCCGGAAGCCATGATGTTCAGGATGGTTACGGCATCTGCAATGTCCACCTTGGTGTCGCCGTTCAGGTCGCCCTGCTGGACGCGGACCGTCAACGTGTTGTGGTTCATGTCGAAGGAGATGTGGTACTTCTGCGTCTCCTCGGTAACGCCTTCCGGCCAGTTCATGTACCACTTGCGGTCAGCTCCGCGGATGAGGTCGCCCAGAGCCACGCCGTTCTCCAGGATGAGCTTGTTCACGTCGCTACCGTAGCGGCCTTCGTTCCATCCTCCGCGGGTTGTCGTGGAATAGGGAATGGTGCCCGTGTTGGAGCGGCAGGAGAAGATGGTGAAGTTGGGATACATGTTCTCCAGAGAGTCGCGGTAGAAGGTGACGACACCCTCGTAGACGCCGTCGCCCTTATGCGACAGGGGCACCATCTCGTCGTTCTTCCAGCGGTGCTTCTGGCCTGCCTGGTTGATGACGGAGCCCACGACGTAGACCTTGTCGTGCCAGTTGTACTCGACGGCCTCAAACTTCGTCTCGCCGGTAGCGGGATTGAAGGTGACGTTGAACGTGCCGCCCACCGTCTGCAGGTCGTTGCCAGCACCCTTGGTCAGGGTGAAGGTGCCAGTTGCGGGAGTCACGAACCGACGCGTGCTCTGGTCCACCTTGTAGACCTCGTCCATACGGCTGATGAAGATGCCTGCACGAGCGTTCGCGTTGGCTTCGTTAGCACGGTTCTGCACCTTCACGGTAGCAGTCCATGTGCCGTCCTCCTGCTGCGTCATGGGATAGTTCTTGTTCCTGACATTATAGTCGAGCTTGCCTCCCTCTGCGTCGAGCAGGTCGCCCTGCACGTAGTAGCCGCCGCCCAGGGCAGGATTGTTCAGGACAGACTCGCGATAGCTGCGGGCCTCCTCGTCGGTGAGGTCGCCACTGTAGTAGTGGTCGAATATCGTGTTGGTCACTTCGGCAAAGGCATTGCTCAGCTCGGGGTCGGATTCGATGTTCTCGTCTGCCTTCGTGCTGCAGTAGTCGCCGATGGAGCGGAGGTCTTCGTATGCATCGTAGCTGTCCAGGATGGTGTTGAACTCGTCGTTGAGCTTCTGGATGGCAGCCAGCTTCTCCTCTACGGAGGCGGCAGCATCCACCTTAGCCATCAGCGTCTCGATGTTCTCGATGTGGCTCATGCTGTAGAACATGTACATCTGCTCTACCTGTCCCCACTTCAGGGCCTCAAGGCGGCTGCGGTAGTTGTCCATCATGGCAGCTATGGCGTCTTCGCTCTGTCCGTGGTAGGTCAGCTTGAACTTGCCCCACATGGTCATGCCGCTCTCGTACCAGGGCTTGCCTGTGTTGCGGATGCCCAGACGGAGCTCGCCGCCCTTCACTAAGCCATATACCTTATTTATATAGCGTCCTCCTGCAAAGGCGAAGCTGACAGCCTGACGCTGCTCGGGCACGTAGCCGTAGCCTGTGTCGTAGTCCTGAGCCGAGGTGCTCTCGCCGTTGTGCGGCGCATTGGGGTCGCCGGTAGCGTCGTAGCGGCAGTTCACGCCGTTGATGGCATCGGCATAGGACACCTGTCCCTTGTAGATGTTCATGATGGGCGTGTAGTAGTCGTTGATGAAGAGGTCGGCGGGCACATAGTCGTTGCCTTCCATGTCGCCCATGCCGTTGCCGCCGGGACGGTAGAAGGCAGGAGCCTCCAGCTCGTAGATGCCGTCGGGTATGTCGGCCACGATGTACTGCGATACGCTGAATGCGGTGTTCCACGTGCCGGCCACGGGATAGATGTCGGTGAAGCCGGTGTTGGAGCTGAAGTTGCTGCCGCTTGGGCTCACGTAGGTGCGTACGGTCTCCCAGTCCTGGAAGTTGCCGTCGGCGGTGAAGGCTGCGTTCTTGATGATGTTGCTGACGTCCGAGCCTTCGCTGATGCTGGTCATGATGGCTTTCTCGTAGAGGCCACGCACGAACTCAACCTCGGCGGTAAGCTCTTCCTCGCTCAGGGTACGCTGGTCTATGATGTACTGATAGGTACCGTTGGGCAGCTCCTCGCTGGCCTCGTCGTACTCGTTCAGGTACATGTCGAGCAGGTCGGTAGCAGCGCCGTTGAGGTCGTCGCGGTTGGCACGCTCGTTGGCAACAGCCTGAATGGCTGTCATGTAGTTCTCGTATGCCAGGTGGCTCCTGCGGATGAGGTTGGGCGTGCGGGACAGCACGTCGGCTGCGTCCAGAATCTCCTGGAGGGTCGTAGCATCCTCGAGGGCGCTCTTTGCCTCCTCGTATGCATTCCTGAGGGAATCCTGAGGCTCCAGTGTCTCCAGTTCGTCCTGGAAGGCTGCGAGCTGCTGCTGGCGGATGAGGTTCATGTCGCCGTCGGTGAGCTTGTCCAGGCGCCAGCTGTCCCATACGGTCCAGTTGCCATAGAGGTAGAGGCTGTTCTCTACGCCGATGTTGACGCTGTCCTCGGGGCTCTCGATGGCGAAGTAGAGAGGCTCGTTCCAATAGAGGCCGCGTGCGAAGTACTTATTGCAGGCTGTGCGGGAGTTGGGCACCCACTTGCCTGTGTAGTCGCTGAAGTTCTCTGTCTCGCCGACGCGCACCTCCTGGGCGCCCTCCGTGATGTCCACGAAGCGGTTGGCTATCTTCTTGCCATTGACCTCAGCGAAATACTGGCTGCTGTGGTAGAGGGGAGCATATTCTTCGCTGAGCTCGCCTGTCTCGTAGGCATTATGCTCGGCATTGCCCCACTGTGCGACACGGCTCAGGCCCTGTACGCGGAGGCGGTAGATGCCGGGCTCCAGGTTCTTGATGGTCTGGAAGCTCTCGAACCAATGTACGTTCCAATGCTCCACGACGCTGCTCTCGAAGCCGAGGTTGCTGCCGTCGCCGGAGTTGCGGGTCGTGTAGCCGGTCGTGACGTCGTGGTCGGCATTGGCAAAGACATCGAGGAAGGGGAAGTCGGGGTCCTGCTGGTGGCAGACTTTGCAGAAGCCGTCGGCGAACTGGTGGTCTGGCTTGGCAGAGCCTTCGGTGTTGGAGAAGGTGACCTCGTCGCCGACAAACATGCCGTCGCAACGCATCTCGCCGTTTGCATAGACCTGCTTGTGGCCGGGCATGAAGGTGGGGAATGCGTCTTCGCCAAGGTTCTGGAACCACTGGATGTCCTCCTGGCTGCCGTTCAGCTTATAGCAGAGCGAGCCGTTCTCCACTTCTTCGAATTCGATGACGGTGGACTGCAGGGGTGTGCCGTTGACGCTGTAGCAGTTGGTGAAGGTGGCATTGTCGAAGCGTGCCAGATACTTGTTGTCGTTCTGAACGCCGCTGACGGTTGCACTCGACCAGCAGTTGGTGATGACTGCGCCGCTGCTGCCAAGCCAGGCACTCAGGGCGCCGTTCTCCATAACGGTGGAGCCGGAGATGAAACCTGTGACGTAGCAGTTGGTCATGTGGATGTGAGCCTGCGAGCCTGTGTTGCAGCCCAGGATGCCGCCTGCGCCAGCCCTTGAGCAGCTGACGTCGCCTTCGAAGCCGAGGTTCTCGAGGTAGATGTCGCCGGGAGCCGTAGAGCCGCCGATGAAGCCTGCATTGCCTGTTGCCACGATGAAACAGGTGGCGTCGGCACGGAGGTTCTTGACTGTAGCGCCGCCGTTCAGGAAGTTGATGAAGCCAACCCATTCCTCGGCTTCGCGCCAGCTCATGTCCATATTGCTGATGGTGTGGAAGCCGCCGTCGAAGATGCCCTTGAAGCCATGGCTACGGTCTGCGATGCCGGCAAAGTCGGGATACTCGGTGAAGTCGAGGTCGCTGTTCAGCTTGGCGTTCACCTCAACGTTGCCTGCCTTGACGAAATCGGCAAACCAGCAAACGTCCACTTCGTTGTTCAGCTGGTAGAAGCCGTCCTCTATCTTGCAGAAGTCGCCGCTGATAGCGCCGCAGTTGATGCAGTGCCAGTCGCCCTCTTCGTATTCGTGAGGCGGACGGACGGGCTCAACGGGGTCGTTCGTATAGGTGCCGCCTTCGATGGGCGTACCGTCGCAAAGCAGCTCGCCCTGCAGGTAGACCTGCTTGCTGGTGCTGAAGGGCATGGGGTATTCGTCCACGCCGATAGTCTGCCAGTAGACGATGTCGCCGGCCAGGACGTTGATGGCATAGGCAAGCTTGCCGCTTGTCACGTCGTCGGCTGTGAACTCATGGTCGATGTACTGGAAGTTCAGCTCGTTGCCGCTCAGGTCGTAGCAGTTCACGCAGCAGTCTCTGCTCATGCGGACCACGCCACGGCCGCTGCCGTCGATGCCGTCCACCTGACCGATGTTGATACAGTTCTTGACGACGGTAGAGCCGTTGTCGCCCAGCCAACCGGAGATGCCGGCCGACTCCTTCTCGCCTGCGGTGTTGCCCAAAGCCGTGATGGTGCCGGTGTTGACACAGTTGCTGATTTTCCAGATGGGATGGTTGCCCGTACTGCCACCGGTGATGCCGCCTGCATTCTTGGTCGTAGTGGTGATGCTGGCCTCGTTCACACAGTTCATGATGATAATCTCCTTCTCATTGTTCTGGCCTGTGCCCGTGATGCCGCCCGTACGCAAGGCGCCTGTGATGGAGCAGCTCTTGTCAATGATGAGGTTCTTGATGACAGTGCCCTCGCCACGGGAGTTCGGATTGCCGCGAAGGCTGCCGAAGAAGCCCTGCATTTCATTGTTCGGGCGGTTGATGATCATGTTCTTGATGCGATGGCCCTGACCGTCGAACGTCGCATTGTACTTCTTGCCGTTGTCTGGACCGATGGGTCTGTGCAGGTTCTCGATGTTCTCGAAGTCGATGTCGTTCATCAACTTACAGTCAAGGTTGATGACTCCGCCGGCCACCTGGTCGGAAATCCATTCCACATTGCCTGCGTTGTAGAGCATGTAGAAGCCGTCCGCGTCCTGCTGCGGAGCTTCGAAGTGCGCGTCGCATTCGTCGTGCATCGTACAGATACCGTTCACGTACCCGTGGTCGTCAGCGAATGCAGCCGCCCCCGAAAGCCACATCAGGCCGAGAAGGGCAAGAGCTCCGGCTTTGCCTCGCGTGCAAAGCAAAGAAGTAATCTTTCTCATTGATTCGTGTGTTTTTAGTTAATTAATATGTTTTTTTGTTCTGTTTCCAATAAAACAGCAGGGTTTGCGTCACAAAAGTACAAATTATTTGTATAGGATTGGTAAATAAAGACAATAAAAGACGCGTCGTTAACCTTAATTAACATTTCGCGACACTGTTACAAATCCCCCGCGCCACAGACGAAAACTTTTTCAGTGGCGAGGAAAAAGTTGGCTACACCTTCGTATCCAAGCCTCGTCGTTGAAAACCGGCAGAGAAAGAGCCGTCAATCAAACAGCTTCTTCCAGAGCCACAACACCGTCACCGCTCCGACCACACAGAACACAAAGTTCGTGAAGTAACCCTTCCCGAGCAGCTCGATGTTCAGCAGGTGGCTGATGAATGTGCCGACATAGCTGCCAACGATGCCCATGATGAGGTTCATGCAGCATCCCTTGCCTTCGCCGCTCATGATGCGGTTGGCAATGTAACCGATGAAGATGCCTGTCAGTATAGGCCAGGCCGTGAATTCTGCGATGTGTTCAAACATGTCTTTTATATGTGTTGTTCGAGCGATACGATAGGGATAAAAAAAAGATTCCTAATCTCACGACTAAGAATCTCAACCTTAAAAATCTAATACCATGAAAAACACTTTTTGCTTTTGCGGTGCGGACGGGACTCGAACCCGCGACCCCTAGCGTGACAGGCTAGTATTCTAACCAGCTGAACTACCGCACCATTTGGTATTGACATTAAGCAGAGCGGAAAACGAGACTCGAAGCTTTTGGGCACCTTGAGCCCCGTTTTGCTCGTAGAGCGGAAAACGAGACTCGAACTCGCGACCCCGACCTTGGCAAGGTCGTGCTCTACCAACTGAGCTATTTCCGCATTATCTGTGGGCAGGGACAGATTCGAACTGCCGAAGCCGTGAGGCAACAGATTTACAGTCTGCCCGTTTTAACCACTTACCTACCTACCCCCAGTCCACTGACTTTCGCCAGACTTGTGACTCCTGCGGGATTCAAACCCACAACCTTTTGATCCGTAGTCAAATGCTCTATTCAGTTGAGCTAAGGAGCCATCCGGGTGGGCGCTGAGGGATTCGAACCCCCGACCCTCTGCTTGTAAGGCAGACGCTCTGAACCAGCTGAGCTAAGCGCCCAATTCAATCGTACGGAAGTCACGCCTGACCGTCCTCTCTTGAATTGCGTTGCAAAGGTACGGCATTTCCCTGAACTAACAAAATAATTTGATGTTTTTTTTCAGAAAAAGTGCAAATACGGCTTCCTATACATTATAATTATATCGCGAACGCGCGTGAAGGGCACTTTCTGCAACTACATATTTGGAGATTTCTGCCTTTCTTCGTACCTTTGCACAAAGAAAGAGTATCACAGACGAACACGACAAAAGAATGTCCCTCCACCCTGAACTATGAACGATGAACTATAGACTATGAACACCATTAACTCCCTCCTCCAGTTCCTCGACGACTCGCCGGTAAACTTCCTGGCAGTCGAAACCATCTGCAAGCAACTCCAGAAGGCTGGCTTCCAGCGCCTGGATGCAGCCGACAAGCTCAGCGACATAAAGCCCGGCCGACAGTTCTTCCTGACGAAGAACGACTCCTCCGTCTACGCCTTCCGCATCGGCACAGAGCCCCTGGGCGAAGCCGGCTTCCACATCATCTGCGCACATTGCGACTCGCCAACCTTCCGCATCAAGCCCAACGCCGAGATGACCGGCGAGGGCGGCATCGTCCGTCTCAACACAGAGGTCTACGGCGGCCCCATCATGAGCACTTGGTTCGACCGCCCACTCACCATCGCAGGCCGCGTCATCGTCCGTTCCTCCGACGTCATGCACCCCACCACCCTCCTCCTGCACGTCCGTCGTCCACTGCTGCAGATCAGCAACCTTGCCATCCACTTCAACCGTCAGGTGAACGACGGCGTGAAGCTCAGCAAGCAGAAGGACATGCTGCCCATCCTCGGCATCATCACCGACGAACTGGAGCGCGGCAACCTCCTCGTCAATCTGATCTGTGAAGAACTGAAGGTGAAGCAGGAGGACATCCTCGACTTCGACCTCTACCTGGCCGACGCCACGCCTGCCTGCACCTTCGGCATACACGACGAGTTCATCTCCAGCGGACGCCTCGACGACCTCAGCATGGTGCATGCCGGACTGCAGGCCCTCTTGCAAAGCGGAGAGGAGACGCCCAGAGTGACGCAGGTGCTTGCTATCTTCGACAACGAAGAGACGGGGTCGCAGACGAAACAAGGCGCAGGCAGTCCCTTCCTGGCAAGCCTGCTCCAGCGCATCGTCCTGGCAGAAGGCGGCACAGCCGAAGACTACCACCGAAGCATCGAGCGAGCCTTCATGGTCTCTGCCGACAATGCCCATGCCTGGCACCCGAACTACAGCGAGAAGTACGACCCGACGAACCACCCCGTGCTTGGCGGCGGCCCAGTCATCAAGTTCAATGCTGCACAGAAGTATGCCAGCGATGCCGTCTCGGCTGCCGTCTTTGCAGGCATCTGCGAGAAGGCAGGCGTGCCGTGCCAGCGCTTCGTGAACCACAGCGACGTAGCCGGTGGCAGCACCCTGGGCAACATCCTTGCCTCTTCCCTACCCCTCCGCGGCGTCGACATGGGCAACCCCTTGCTCGCCATGCACAGCTGCCGCGAGACAGCCGCCGTCCAGGACCACCTCTACTGCATCGAAGCCTTCAAGACGTTTTTTCATTGACCATTGACCTTTTTTCATTGACCATTGACCTATTGACCATTGACCATTTGGCTGCGCACAGAGACATTTCCGCCAAGGTTAATGTTCAATGTCCAATGAGTGACAGGAACTCGTCTTCGTTCATGATGCGGATGCCGAGCTTCTGAGCTTTCTCCAGCTTGGCGGGGCCCATGTTGTCGCCGGCAAGGACGAAACTTGTCTTGGCGCTGATGCTGCCGACGTTCTTGCCGCCGTGCTGCTCGATGAGGGCTTTGTACTCGTCGCGACTGTGATGCCCGAACACGCCGCTGATGACGATGGACTGTCCCTCGAGCTTGTCGGACTGTGCCTGCTTCTGCTGCTCGCCGATTTCCATCTGCAAGCCGTACCCGCGAAGGCGTTCCACGAAGGCTCGGTTGATGGGGTTGGCAAAGTAGCTGATGACGCTGCCGGCAATGACCTCGCCGATGCCATTGATTTGCAACAGGCTGTCCAGCGTGGCCGACGCCACCTTGTCCATACTGCCATAGTAGCGTGCCAACGTCTTGGCTGCAATCTCGCCTACGAAACGGATGCCGATGGCGTAGAGAACGCGCTCGAAGGGAACCTTCTTGCTCTCCTCGATGCTGGCAAGAATCTTGGCCCCTTCCTTCCCCTCCAGAGGCAGTTCCCCCTTCCTTTGAAGGAGCAGGGGGAGGCTGTACAGGTCGGCCGCATCGTGGATAAGCCCGCGACGGTAGTAATCGTCCACCGTCTCGGGGCCAAGCGAGTTGATGTTCATTGCCTTGCGACTGATGAAGTGCTCTATCCTGCCCAGGATGAGCGGAGGGCAGCCCGTATCGTTGGGACAATAGTATGCAGCCTCGCCTTCGTAACGGACAAGCTTCGAGCCGCAGACGGGGCAGAACTCTACGAAGGGTATGGCAGCCCCCTCCCCGCTCCCCCTTTGGGGGAGTGCCTCATTGACGCTGAACAAGGGCGAGGTGGGGGCGGTGGCCTTGTGGCACTCCCCCAAAGGGGGAGCGGGGAGGGGGCTTTTCCCTACTATCTTCGGAATAATCTCGCCGCCCTTTTCCACAAGGACGCGGTCGCCCACGTGGAGGTCGAGGGAGGCCATCACGTCGGCATTGTGAAGCGTTGCCCTGCGGACTTGTGTACCAGCCAACTGAACAGGGTCCATGTTAGCAACGGGCGTCACAGCACCGGTTCGGCCCACCTGGAAGACAACCTGCCGGAGCGTTGTCTCGGCCTGTTCCGCCTGGAACTTGTAGGCTATTGCCCAACGGGGACTCTTGGCCGTCATGCCGAGGCTCTTCTGCTGGGCCAGGGAATTGACCTTCAGCACGACGCCATCGGTGGCGACGGGCAGGCCGTGCCGCTTCTCGTCCCAATAGTCGATGTAGGCGAACACCTCGTCCAACGTGCTGACCAGCCGCATGTTCTTGCTCACCTGGAAGCCCCATCGGGCTGCGGCCTCGAGGTTCTGATAGTGTCCGTCGCCGGGGATGCCTTCGCCCAAGAGATAATAGAGGTAGGCATCCAGGCCTCGCTGGGCCACGGTGCTGCTGTTCTTGCTCTTGAGTGTGCCGCTGGCTGCGTTGCGGGGATTGGCGAAGAGCGGCTCGTCGGCCTTCTCACGTTCGGCATTGAGGCGGTCGAAGGAGCTCCAGGGCATCAGCACCTCACCGCGAATCTCAAACTCCCGGGGCCAGTCGCCTCCTGCAGGCAGCTGCAGGGGGATGCTTTGTATGGTGCGCACATTGGCGGTGACATCGTCGCCCTGCACGCCGTCGCCACGCGTCACGGCCCGGACAAGCTTTCCGTCCTCGTAGTGGAGACTGATGCTGAGGCCATCGAACTTCAGCTCGCAGCAGATTTGGAAAGGCGCACCCATCAGTCCGTCGCTCACTCTTTGCCAGAAGTCGGCCACTTCCTGGCGGTTGTACGTATTGCCCAGGCTGAGCATCGGTCTGGAGTGGAGCACCGTCTGGAACTCGTTGTTCAGATCGCTGCCCACGCGTTGCGTCGGACTGTTCGGGTCGAAGAGCTCGGGATGCCGGGCCTCGAGGTCCTGCAGTTCGTGCATCAGGAAGTCGAACTCCTGGTCGGAAATGACCGGAGCATTCTCCACATAGTAGCGATAGTTATGTCTGTGCAGCTCATCGCGAAGCTGCAGGATGCGTGCTTTCTCGTCCACCGGACTCATTAAGTCATTTATCATTTACCATTTACCTTTTTATCTTCTTTATCTTCTGGAGCTAAGGAAGAGGCTGCGTTGGGCTCCTTCTGAACGCAAAGTTACGGAAAATAATTCAACATCCTTCCATGCGGACCACAATTATTCTGCTATTCAATATAATTACGAAGGAAAGTTTGGCAATGTCGCGGAAAAACCCTACTTTTGCAAAACACTAAACCTAACCAACAGAGACTACCACGACATGAAAAGAATGATGACTTGCCTTCTGGCTATGCTCGGGCTGACTGCCTGCAGCCAAGAGAACTACGAAAACACAGATGTGACAGGCTTCGAGGAACTGCTGAACGAGCCAAACGCCACCCTGCTGGACGTGCGCACCGCTGAAGAATTTGATGAAGGTCACCTCGCAGGGGCATTGAACATCGACCAGGCACAGAGCGACTTCCTGGAGAAAGCAAAAGCAAAGCTTTCGACCGACAAGACGATTGCCATCTATTGTCGCAGCGGACGACGCTCCGCCTCAGCCGCAGGCAGACTGGCTGCCGAGGGATTCCGGTGCGTGAACCTGACGGGCGGCATCCTGGCCTGGAAGGAAGCGGGAAAAGACGTGACAACCGACACCTACGAGGTGGACGTCTTCCAGACGAAGAGCGGAAAAACGGTAAGGTTCCATGCTCTCGTCCACGCCAGCATCCGCATCGACTTCGACGGCAAGGTAATCATGGTCGACCCCGTGACGAAACACTCGGGCCGCACCATCAACTACTCGGCAATGCCCAAGGCCGACTACATCTTCGTTACCCACGAGCACGGCGACCACTTCGACAAGGAAGCCCTCAAACAGCTTTCCAGCGAACGGACACAGCTCGTGATGAACCAGCGTTGCGTCGACATGTACGGCTCGGGCCAAGCAATGGTCAATGGTCAATCCTCAATGGTCAACGGTCTCAAGGTCGAAGCCGTGCCTGCCTACAACACGACGGAAGGCCGCCAGCAGTTCCACCCGAGGGGGCGCGACAACGGCTACATCCTCACCCTCGACGGCCTGCGCATCTACATAGCGGGCGACACAGAGGTCATCCCCGAAATGTCTGGCATCAAGGACATCGACGTGGCCTTCCTCCCCTGCAACCAGCCCTACACCATGACGCCCGGGCAGCTGGCCGAAGCAGCCAGGGCCGTCAAGCCCAAGGTGCTGTTCCCCTACCACTACGGGCAGACGGACGTCAGCGACCTGCCTGCCCTGCTGAAGGACGACGGCATCGACGTCAGAATCAGACACTACGAATAGCCTACCATCCTTCGGGCAGGACGACATTCTCCATGCCGTGTGCCTTCCGGAACAGCGGAGCGATTTCGTCGTCCGTGAAGCCTGCTATGCCGCAGCCGATGCGGGTGACAAGGAACGTCAGTTCGGGATGCTGCCCGGCAAACGCGATGAACTCATCCACGTAGGGCCGGATGGTCTCTACGCCACCTTGCATCGTCGGGATGCCGTAGCTCTGCCCTTGCAGACCGACGCCTTGCCCCCAGACGGCCCCGAACTTACTGTAGGCCACACGTGCAGCCCCACCGCCATGCATACCCCTCAGGTTACTGCCGAAGACGAATACCTCGCCCGGCTGGAGTTCCGTGATGAACTCTGGTGTTGTTCTTTTCTGTGCCATATATTCGGTTTGATGGTCTCTTCTTCTGCCTCTTGAGCACATGGGCTCGGCCAATAGCGCAGATTTGCCTGCCCAGCTCATGTCTTCCGAGCCATAGCATATCGAAGCATTCTCCAGCCGCTCCGGCATATCCGGCTCCATGTCGAAGTTCTTGCGGAAGAACGGCACGATGACATCCCGCTTCAGCCTGGCAAACCTCTGCGAGACGGCAGCCGGAGAGACGCCCATCAGCTCGGCAGCCTCCTTGCCCTTGTAGCCCTTCAGCAACATCAGTTCGATGAGCTCCCGGTCCTGGGGACTCATGGGCAGACGCTCGCACATGTCCTCCACCAATTGGTTGAACTGCAAACGGAGGTCGTCCCACATGTTGAACGAGCGCACATAGTCCTCGTAGGTGATGCTGCCGTACTCCCTCTTGTACCACTTCAGGGCGTCGAGCACCACGTAGCGGAACCCGCCGATGAGCCATGTCTTCAGGCTCACCTCGGGCGAATGTTCCTCCAGCGGCATCCAGTCATGCTCCATCAGGTAGAGCGCATACTGGTGGGCCAGCGACATGAAGTCCAGGTTCTCCTTCCCGCTCAGCTGATACTGTTGGTTGTAGATGTTGTACGCCACCTCCAGATACCCGTAGAAGTACCTGCGGATTACGCCCGCGTCACCCTGGCGGAAAAACCATAAAATATCCTCGTCCGACATATCGTTGCAGTTTGCTTTTTGCGTGTTTCGGGTGCTAAAATACAAAAAAAATCACACACCAGCTTAATTTTTCTGCAAAAACTTCTTCAAAGGAATAAAAGAGGAATCAATGTCAAACCCCAAAACCGTACAAATCATGACAACAAACGAAACAACCCGAGTGCACAACCTCATCATCGTGGACGAAAGCGGCTCTATGTCCGTCATCCAGAAACAAGCCTTCGCAGGCATGAACGAAACCTTGCAGACCATCCGGCAGATGCAGACAAAGCATCCCAGCCAGGAGCAACGCGTCACGCTCCTCACCTTCGACACTGGCCACACCACATGGCACTACGACAACGCACCTGCCGCCAAGACGAAGGACCTCGCCCCCGAAGCCTACTGCCCCAGCGGAGGCACGCCCCTCTACGACGCCATCGGCAAAGGCATTGCAAGGGTGAACGCACGGACGCAGAAAGGCGACCACGTCCTCGTCACCATCATCACCGACGGCGAAGAGAACAGCTCCGAAGAGTGGACGCTAAGGATGGTGCGCAACATGATAGAGAAGCTCAAGCCCCAAGGCTGGACCTTCACCCTCATCGGCACCGACAACCTCGACGTAGAGACCATGGCACGCTCCTTCGCCATCGACGACCACCTGCAGTTCTCCGAGAACGCCGAAGACACAAGCGCCATGTTCGCCAAGGAACGCCGCTGCCGCGAAAACTACTACGGCTGCCTCCTCAAAGAAGATGAAGTGCCCCAGGGCAAATTCTTCGACTGAAGGCGCATGTGCAGGCTTAGGCTTAGGCTTCGACTGAGACCTAAGCCTGCACAGAATAACATCAGGAGACAAGACAATCCCGGTGACGATTGTCGAAGAACCCGTCACCCGTTCGTCACCCGTTCGTCACCTTGAATCTCTTTGTCTTATAACAAATTATATGTCCCGGGTGACGAGTGACGAGTGTTTTCGATTTCTGTTGTATTCACCCGAAGGTTGCAAGCTCTCTGCCAAGCCGACGCAGCGCGGCATCTACGTCCACGGAGGCAAGAAGGTAGTAGTGAAGTAAACCTCTAAGGAGTCAAGGAGTGACCCCGCCAGAAAAAAACTCCCAAACTCCTAAACTCCTTAGAATAATAACAAATACTACGGACTCCAAGGACTCCAAGGACATTCCAGAAAGTCCGTAGACAAAAAGAACCCCCTAAGGAGTCAAGGAGCCAAGGAGTGGCCCCGCCAG
>DGTM01000020.1 GCA_002394305.1 Prevotellaceae bacterium UBA4336 | reverse complement strand
ACCTCTCCCTTGCAGGGAGAGGAGTGATTACCATTCTTCCCTCAAGGACACCGTTGGTGACTTCTCCTCTCCCTACAAGGGAGAGGTAGGGAGAGGGTCCGGGACCGGAGAGTCGCCTTCTATCGTCATCCTCAGCCCGACGCGCGAGCTGTGCCTGCAGATAGCGGACGACCTGGAGGGCTTCAGCAAGTATCTGCCCGACGTACGCATCCTGGCCGTCTACGGCGGCACGAACATCGAGCCGCAGATACGCGCCCTCAAGGCCGGAACGGACATCATCGTGGCAACACCCGGCCGACTGATGGACCTCGTGAAACGCGGCGTGGCTGACCTCTCCAAGGTGCAATACGTTGTGCTCGACGAAGCTGACGAGATGCTTTCGATGGGCTTCCAGGAGGACCTCGACAGCATCCTCGCAGGCATCCCCAGCGAGCACCGCACGCTTCTCTTCAGCGCCACGATGAGCAAGGAGATTGAGCGCATCGCACAAAACTACCTGACCGATGCCACACAGATACAGGTGGGCAGCCGGAACGAAGGGGCCGAGAACGTGAACCACATATATTATATGGTACACGCGCGTGACAAATACCTTGCCCTGAAGCGCGTCGTCGACTTCTATCCCCGCATCTACGCCATCATCTTCTGCCGCACACGCCTGGAAACGCAGGAGGTGGCAGACAACCTGATACGCGACGGCTACAATGCCGACGCTCTGCACGGCGACCTCTCGCAGCAGCAGCGCGACCTGACGATGCAGCGCTTCCGCCGCCACCGCATACAGCTCCTCGTGGCAACCGACGTGGCGGCACGCGGTCTGGACGTGGACGACCTGACACACGTCATCAACTACGGCATGCCGGACGACGTGGAGAACTACACACACCGCTCCGGACGTACGGGCCGTGCCGGCAAGAAGGGCACAAGCATCTGCATCATCGGCATGCGCGAACGCTCGAAGATAAAGCAGGTGGAGAAGGAGATACAGAAGACCTTCGAGCAAGGCACCCTGCCCGAGCCGCGCGACATCTGCACCAAGCAGCTCTACCATGTCATCGACGAGATAGAGCGCGTGGAGGTGGACGAGGAAGAGATAGCCCCCTTCATGGACGAGGTGCAGAAGCGATGGGCATGGCTCGACAAGGACGACCTCATTCGCCGCGTGCTCTCGCGCGAGTTCGGCCGCTTCCTCCAGTACTATGCCAACGCGCCGGAGATAGAGGAGGCCACGGCCTCCGGCAAAGAGAAGGGCGAAGGCAAGGGGCGCAGGCAGAGGGACAAGTCGCGCCAGGCCGAGGAAGGCTATGTCCGCCTCTTCCTGAACGTCGGCAAGATAGACGGCATGTATGCCCGCGAGATTATCGGCATGATCAACAAGAACGTGCAGGGCGACAAAGTGGCCGTCGGCCGCATCGACCTGATGAAGAGCTTCTCCTTCATCGAAGTCAAGCAGGATGACCTCAACCGCGTACTGAAGGGACTGAAGCACGGCGTGACGGTCAAGGGCCGCAGCGTCGTGGTCGACGTGGCAACAGAGACACAGGCCCCCTCTGATTCCCCCTCTAAGGGGAGAAGAAAAGGAAGCACTCCAGTCAAAGAACAAAAGGCCGTTTCGCCGAAACAAACGAACAAGAAGAAAAGCCTCCCCATAGAGGGAGAGGCTGGAAGAAGGGCTAAGCCGTCGCGCGAGGAACGCGGCTACACTGAGCCTCGCGGCAGGAAATTCAAGAAGGAGGACTGGATGAAGTTCCTCCACCCCGACGGGCCTAGCAAAAAGGACTTTGAGCTGAAGGGCGAAATGCCCGACTTCAGCGAAGAGGGCTGGGCAAGAAGGAAACCAAAGAAGAAAAAATAACAACCTGAATAATCAGAGTACCCAGAATAATTAGGAAGACCTATGAAGAAACTCTTTCTTTGCGCATTGTGCGCCATTTCACTCCTCTCCCGTGCCGACGAAGGCATGTGGATGCTGAACAACATCGACCCGAAGACGGCAAAGGCCATGCGTAGCCTCGGCCTCAAACTTTCGCCCGACCAGCTCTACAGCACCGAACACGCCAGCCTGAAGGACTGCGTGGTGGACTTCGGCGACTTCTGCTCCGGCGTCGTGGTGAGCCGCGACGGGCTGGTCTTCACCAATCATCACTGCGGATACGGCGCCATCCAAAAGCTCTCGACGCCGGAGGACGACATTCTCACCAACGGCTTCGTGGCTCGTACGCGTCAGGAGGAACGCCCGGCCGAAGGGCTCTTCGTGAAGTTCCTGCAGCGCACCGAGGACTGCACCGAACGCATCGTGCAGGCGCTCAACGCCGTCTATGCGGCACACCCCGGCGAGTCCATCACGGAGCTCGACTGGCAGTACACCGACAGCATCATGGGGGCCGTGGAAAGCGAACTGCGGAAGGCCAACCCGGGCCTGGACTGCGTGGTCAGGGCATACTATGAGAACAACGCCTTCTACGCAAGCTTCTACAAGGTGTATCACGACATCCGCCTCGTCTTCACGGCGACGGAGACGCTCGGCAAGTTCGGCGGCGACACGGACAACTGGATGTGGCCGCGCCAAACGTGCGACTTCAGCGTGTTCCGCATCTATGCCGACAAGGACGGACAGCCCGCCGACTACAGCGAGGAGAACGTACCCCTCCGCTGCGACAACTACGCCCGCATAGCCACCAAGGGCTACCGCAACGGCGACTTCTGCATGACCGTGGGTTACCCGGGCAGCACCAGCCGATACATGAGTTCGTGGGGCATCGACGAGCGCGTGAACGCCGTCAACGTCAGCACCATACAGGTGAGGGGCAAGAAGCAGGAAGTGTGGAAGCACTTCATGGACGCCGACCGAGCCGTCGGCATCAAGTACGCCAGCAAATGGGCCGGCAGCAGCAACTACTGGAAGAACAGCATCGGCATGAACAAAGCCATTGCCGACCTCGGCGTCATCGCTCAGAAGCAGCGCCTGGAGGAAAGGCTCCGGGGCTGGTACGGAGGCCGCAAGGACCTCAGCGACCGCTTCGGCACGATGTTCGGCAAGCTGGAGAAGGCCTACACCGGACGTCACGACGACGTCTACGCAATGGGCTTCTTCCGCGAGACCTTCATCCGGGGCATCGAGCTCTACCGCGTTGCCAACATGCTGAACACCATGCCGCAGGATGCCGACAGCACCGAGGCTGCACAGGTCCGCACTCGCATGGAGGCGTTCTTCAAGGACTATGATGCCAAGCTCGACGAGGCGACGATGGCAGCCTTGCTCCGCAACTACCGCGAGCAGGTGACGGAACGCCGCTACTGGCCCGAGTGCTATGCCACCATCGACAGCCTCTACGGGGGCGACGAAGCAGCCTACGCACACGACGTCTTCGCCCGCACCATCTGCACGGACGTCTCGGCCGTCGACAAGCTGCTTGCCGACAGCACCCTGCGCGACACCGACCCTGCCCTGCTCTATGCTGCAGGCATCCCTACAAAGATGCAGGAGATAGGCGGCAGCAGCCGCGACGCATCGGCCGTCATCGAATACAACGAACACCTGCTCACGCAGGCCCTGCTCGAAATGGACCAGCAGCAACCGCACTACAGCGATGCCAACTTCACCATGCGCCTCTCCTATGGGTACATCCAGGACTACACGGCAAGCGGTGTGCACCACCAGTACTACACCAACGCGCAAAGCCTGCTCGACAAGGCCGCCAAGCAGGGCGAGATAGAAGACTACAAGCTGGAGGACGACATCGTCAGCCTGATGAAGAAAGGCGACTGGGGCCGCTATGCCGACCGCAGGACGGGCGACATGCATCTGTGCTTCCTCTCCAACAACGACATCACGGGCGGCAACTCCGGCTCGCCCATGTTCAACGGCCGCGGCGAGCTACTCGGCCTGGCCTTCGACGGCAACTGGGACGCCATGTCGGGCGACATTTCCTTCGACAGCAACCTGCAGCGCTGCATCGGCGTCGATGTCCGCTTCATGCTCTTCATTATCGATAAATGGGGCAAGGCCGACAACCTCATCAAGGAACTTCTGGACTAAGGTAAGTTGCTGTCTGCGGCTTCCTTTTGCCGACCTGGCTTCACAGTTTCCCGCCGAACGCCAAGTCGCCCGCGTCGCCAAGGCCCGGCAGGATGTAGCTATGCTCGTTCAGGACAGGGTCGATGGCAGCACACCACAGCTCAGTGTCTTCGCGGCTGCCGAAGCGTTTCGTGATGTGGTCCACACCATCCTGTGACGCTATGACGCACGCCATGATGATGCGGCGCGGCGTACCGTTCTTGAGGAAGGCATCGACAGCCATTTCGAGGCTGTAGCCCTTGGCCAGCATAGGGTCGACCAGGATGAGCGTCTTGCCCGTCAGGTCGGGCGAGACCATGTACTCCACGTGCACGTCCACCTCGCGGTGCTCCTTGTCCTTGAAGTAGCGGTAGGCACTGACGAAAGCATTCTCCGCACGGTCGAAGACGTTAAGGAACCCTTGGTGCAACGGCAGTCCGGCGCGAAAGATGGTAGCCAGCACGACATCCTCGGCCAGGCACTGGCACCGGCATGGGGCCAGGGGTGTCTGCACGGTAGTCTCTTCATATCTCAGGCCACGGCTGATTTCGTAAGCCAGAAGCTCGCCGGTGCGCTCCAGGTTGCGGCGGAAGCGCATACGGTCCTGCTGAATGCCTACATCGCGAAGTTCACTCACATACTGGTTGATGATGCTGGGCATCTCACTCAGATTCACTATTTTCATGGTTTTCTGCTTGTTTGAAGACATCATTGTTCCTAATCATCACTCATGCAAAGGTACGAAAAATTACACAAACAGGCGCATTTAATGCAGATTTTTTGCTAACTTAGCATAGCAAACAACGGCACATGCAGAAAACTGTTGGCTCCGAGCTATAAACTATGGACTTTTTTTCGTACCTTTGCACCCGCTTAAAGGAAAACAATCAAAGTTAACTCATAATAATTATCATCAACATGGCAAATTTAGATTTGACAAAGTATGGCATCACCGGCAGCACCGTGATTGCCCACAACCCCTCCTACGAGTTCCTTTTCGAGGAAGAGACTAAGGCTGGTCTGACCGGTTACGACAAGGGTCAGAACACCGAGCTCAACGCAGTGAACGTAATGACCGGCATCTACACCGGCCGCAGCCCCAAGGACAAGTACATCGTCATGGACGAGAAGTCGAAGAACACCGTATGGTGGACCTCCGAGGAGTACAAGAACGACAACCATCCCATGAGCGAAGAGGTTTGGGCAAAGGTGAAGGCTCTCGCAGTGAAGGAGCTTTGCAACAAGAACCTGTACGTGGTCGACGCATTCTGCGGCGCTAACGAAGGCACACGCCTGGCTGTACGCTTCATCGTAGAGGTTGCCTGGCAGGCACACTTCGTGAAGAACATGTTCATCCAGCCCACAGCCGAGGAACTCGAGAAGTTCGAGCCCAACTTTGTCATCTACAATGCCAGCAAGGCAAAGGTTGAGAACTACAAGGAGCTCGGCCTCAACAGCGAGACCTGCGTAGCCTTCAACGTGACAAGCCGCGAACAGTGCATCATCAACACATGGTACGGCGGC
>DGTM01000014.1 GCA_002394305.1 Prevotellaceae bacterium UBA4336 | reverse complement strand
AAGACCTTCGAGAAAGCCAGCGAAGAGGACAAGGCAGCAGTGGCAATGGCACTCTACCTCTACTTCGACGAGAAGGACAATCGCGAAAACCGCGTCCTCACCATCGTTCCCTATCAGTCTGCCTGGGGAGCACAGCTCAACCCAAGACTATAAGAAATTAAGAATTAAGGGTTAAGAGTTAAGAATTAACTTGTCAACTCGTAAACTCGTTTACTTGTTAACTAATAAAAACAAATGAAAGAATTCAAGTTTAAGATAGGCGGTCAGGACTATGCCGCCACCGTAGAAGACCTCAAGGACGGACAGATGAAGGTTACCGTCAACGGTCAGACCTATCAGGTAGAAGTACCTCACAAGAAAGCAAAAGGACCTCACGTGGCAATGGCTCCTGCAACTGCAGAGGCTCAGACGGGCGGCCCGAAGAACGTCAACAGCGAACTGCCCGGCACGGTCACGAAGATTAACGTCAGCGCCGGTCAGCACGTCAAGCGCGGCGAGGTGCTGCTCGTCATTGAGGCCATGAAGATGGCTAACGACATCGTCAGCGAAGTGGACGGCACCGTTCAGCGCGTGGCTGTCACGTCAGGCCAGAGCGTCAACCAGGGCGACCTGCTCGTCGAGATGGTGGCCGACTTCGTGGCTGCCAAGGCAGAGGTTACGCCGAAGCCCGCTCCCGCAGCTCCCGCTCCCGTTGCAGCCCCCGCACCTGCACCTTCACCCGCTCCCGCCGCCGGTGCCAAGACCGTCACGGCTCCCCTGCCCGGCACGGTCACCAAGATTACCGTCAAGGTGGGCGACAGCGTGAATGCAGGCGACACGGTCCTCATGATGGAAGCCATGAAGATGGAGAATAACATTACGGCAGAATTCGCAGGCACCGTCAAGGCCATCCTCGTCGATGCCGGTGCACAGGTACAGAGCGGACAGGCTCTCGTTGAACTGGATTAGATAATATGAGGTTAGCGGTTAGTGGTTAGAGGTTAGAGAATACCTTTGGCCACAGTATCAGCAGCCCAAACATTTCTCTAACCCCTAACCTCTTACCTCTAACCCACTATAAACTGAATTCAAATGAAAAAGTACATTAGTTTGTTCCTTCTCCTTCTCGTCGCCACTCCCCTGATGGCTGCGGACTTCAATCTGGAGGAGGGCTTGAATAAGTTCTTCAACGAGATGGGCTTTGTCACTTTCTTCGTGCAGGAAGAAGGTTGGAAGAACGCTGTCATGATTCTCATCGGCTGCTTCCTCCTCTACCTTGCCATCAAGAAAGAGTACGAACCCCTGCTGCTCCTGCCCATTGCCTTTGGCATGATACTGAGCAACCTGCCTGGTGCAGGCCTCTTCGACTCTGACATGTGGAACAACGAGTTCCTCAATCCCAATAGCCCCAACTACCACAGCTACGGCTACATCATGGCGCACGGCGGACTGCTCGATGTGCTGTACATTGGCGTGAAGGCAGGTGTCTATCCCTGTCTCATCTTCCTGGGCGTCGGTGCCATGACGGATTTCGGTCCGCTGATTGCCAACCCCAAGAGCCTGCTGCTCGGCGCAGCTGCCCAGCTCGGCATCTTCGCCACCTTCCTGGTAACGCAGATTGACGTCTTCGGCTTCACGGCTGCCCAGTCGGCTTCTATCGGCATCATTGGCGGTGCCGACGGTCCCACGGCCATCTTCCTGACCTCCAAGCTCGCTCCCGAGTTGCTCGGCCCCATCGCCGTTGCCGCATACAGCTACATGGCCCTTGTGCCTGTCATTCAGCCTCCCATCATGCGTGCCCTCACGACCGAGAAGGAGCGCAAGATTCGCATGAGCCAGCTGCGCACGGTCAGCAAGAAGGAGAAGATTCTCTTCCCCATCATTGTTGCCATCGTCGTGAGCCTGATTGTTCCTTCTGCAGGAACGCTCATCGGCTGCCTGATGCTCGGCAACCTCTTCAAGGAGAGCGGTGTGGTGGAGCGTCTGAGCAAGGCTGCACAGAACGAACTGAACAACATCGTCGTCATCATGCTGGGTGTCACCGTTGGTGCAACAGCCACGGCAAGTGCCTTCCTCAACTTCCAGACGATTGCCATCCTCTGCGTCGGCATCGTTGCCTTCGGCATCGGCAGCGCAGGCGGTGTGCTGATGGCTAAGTTCATGAATCTCTTCCTCAAGGAGAAGATTAACCCGCTTATCGGTTCGGCCGGCGTCAGCGCTGTGCCTATGGCAGCACGCGTCAGCCAGATCGAGGGCCAGAAGGCCGACCCGCGCAACTTCCTTCTGATGCACGCCATGGGTCCCAACGTGGCAGGCGTCATCGGCAGTGCCGTTGCAGCAGGCATCCTGCTCAGCTTCTGCGGATAAAGAAGACTATACATATTTATACTATAAGTCGGCGGTCCTTGTGGCCGCTGGCTTTGTTTTTATGAAGTTTTTTCTGATGCTTTTGCCTTATTTTATGAAAAATGCGCAAGATAAATCTTAATAGTTCACTCTTAATTCTTCTTTTTTTGTATCTTTGTCCTCGTAATCATGAAAACAAACGAGATATGGCAACTTATACCATCACATTGAACGAGCGCACAGTCAGCGGTAAGGCATTGAAAGAATACCTGCAGGCACTGGGAGTGTTCATTTCCAAAGTTACGCCAAAGCGTAAGAGTAGCTACCTTCGTTCGCAGGAGGACAAGTTGGCTGGGCGTATCGAGAGGTTCTCCTCTTCAGAAGAAATGTTTGAATCCTTAGGCATTTGAACGTCGATGTACGAGATTAGGATGACAAAGACGTTCCGCAAAGATGCTGAACGTTGCCGTAAGCGCGGTTATGACATGGAACTGCTTAAGGCAGCCATCCGTCTTCTTGAAGTTGACGGCCAACTCCCTTTGCGTTACCGTCCTCACAAGTTGTCGGGGCAATATGCAGGTACATGGGAGTGTCACTTGAAGCCAGACTGGCTCATGATTTGGGAACAGAATGACACAGAGTTGATACTCCTGTTTACGGGAACAGGTACTCATGCTGACATGTTCTGACTTGCCTCAGTAGCAGAAACGCAGACTTTGAGCTATTTAAAGTAAAAGATTATGAAAAGGCTAAACTTCACTTTCCTGCTTACACTCATCGCTTTTATTGCAAAAGCACAAACTGAATCCAATCCCGGCTGGCTGTGGCAGATAAGCGGTAACGGCCTCACGCAGAAGTCCTACCTCTTTGGCACATGCCACGGCGAAGGACACAACTTCACAAAAGAGGAAGTGTTCTGTTTTCCCGGCTTGCAGGATGCTTTCGACGAATCGAAAATGTTGTTTAACGAAGCAGATTTGAATCCAGAGCACGCTGATACTGCTGCCTTAAATAAGTTTTGGAAATCGATTGGCGAGCTGTTCCACAACCCCGGTCCAGAATATATGATGCCGGAAGGAGTCGATTTCAGGACGTTTTACGACAGTACCGCCCATTTCAAAGAAGTCGACGATTATCTGGCCATTAAGTATAGCGACCCAGAATACTGGAAGAAGACTCCCGGATATTGGTTTATGAGATTAGGTGTCGCCCTATTCATTGCGACTCGTCAGGCGAAAGCGGTGGATGAACTTTTATACGAAGAAGCTGTGAAACAGGTTAAGGAAACCGGGGGTTTAGAAGAGGTGAAGGATATTGATGGATCTCTTCAATCTATGTTTACAGACACGAAAGGAATAGACACACTCTCTATGAAAGAGCAGGCAGACACGCTTTACCGGATGATACGCGACGGGAAAAATGGCACTACACGCCGAAAGTATCAGAGAGTCTACAAGGCCTATATGAGCAACGACACTTGTCAGTTTGCAAAACTTCTGGCAGAAAACCTTGATTTTTTTGGAGGCAAGAGCAACTCTCATGAAAAAGAAATGCTCAACGACCGAAATGCAGCATGGATTCCCGTCATCAAGGAGAACATCGCCAAGCGGCCCTGCATGATAGCCGTCGGCTGCCGCCACCTGATGGGCCCGGCATCGCTGATTGCTATGCTTCGCCGCGAAGGATATACTGTCGAGCCTGTAACGAAAAAGAATTAACTCTTCCAACGACACACGTTAAGTTCGTCAACTTAACGTGCTTAGTTCGCAAACTTAACGTGCCGTGTTTGCTAACTTAACGTGCCAAGTCTTCAAAGGCCTTGTTCCTCATTTGGCGAAGAGCTGTTCAGAAGGGCATTTCATGACATTTCTCGCATCCTTTTTTGCTTATTACAGAATATTTTGTACCTTTGCACAGATTTAGGATAACACATGAACACTATTTACAATCTCTTCTCTCTGCTTAGCTCTGTGCTGTGGGGCTGGCCGATGGTCATCTTGCTGCTTGGCACGCACTTGTTTCTCACTATTAGGCTTCGCATCCCGCAACGTCGACTGCTGACGGGCATCCGTCTCTCTGTCCAAAAGGACAAGGGGGCAACGGGTGACGTGTCGCAGTTCGGAGCCTTGGCAACGGCTCTTGCCGCCACCATCGGCACGGGCAACATCGTGGGCGTGGCGACAGCCGTGGCGCTTGGCGGACCGGGAGCCGTGCTGTGGTGCTGGCTGACGGGCATCTTCGGCATGGCTACGAAGTACGCCGAGGGCTTGCTGGCCGTGAAGTATCGTGTGAAGGGTAGCGACGGACGAACCTATGGAGGTCCGATGTATGCCCTCGAACTCGGACTGGGCATGAAGTGGCTGGCACTCGCTTTCGCCATCTTCACGGCACTCGCCAGCTTCGGCATCGGCTGTACCGTGCAGGCCAACTCCATCGCCCTCCTTGCCAACGAGACGTTCGGCATCCCGACGTGGGTAGTGGGCGTGTGCATCAGCATCCTTACGGCACTCGTCATCATGGGCGGCGTGAAGTCCATCGCCCGTGTCTGCACCATCTTCGTCCCCTTCATGGCCGCGCTCTATGTCTTGGGCTGCCTGTATATTCTCTGTATGAACAGCAGCTTCGTCTGGCCTGCCGTCCGGCTCATCGTGGAGTCTGCTTTCAATCCCACGGCAGCAGGCGGCGGCTTCGTCGGAGCTACGGTGATGATGGCAGCACGCTATGGCATAGCCCGCGGACTCTTTTCCAACGAGAGCGGCATGGGCAGTGCTCCCATCGTGGCTGCGGCTGCTCAGACACGCAACCCTGTGAGGCAAGCGCTCGTCTCCAGCACGGGTACGTTCTGGGATACGGTCGTCATCTGCGCCCTCACGGGACTGGTGCTCGTCAGCAGCATCCTGGCCTATCCCGACATCAGCTATGCCGACGGCGCGGCCTTGACGAAGGTTGCCTTCTCCAAGATACCATACGTCGGCGCACCTCTGCTCACGTTCGGCATCCTCACCTTTGCCTTCAGCACCATCCTCGGCTGGAGCTACTACGGCGAGAGTGCCGTCAACTACATCGAGCGTCATCGCATCAACCGCTTCTACCGCATCCTCTACATCGTGGCACTCTTCTTTGGCAGCATCATCAGCCTCGACGTCATCTGGAACATTGCCGACACGATGAACGCCCTCATGACGATACCCAACCTTGTCGCCCTGTTGCTGCTGAGCGGCGTTGCTGCCCGCGAGACCGACAAGTACCTCTGGGGCGGCCGCCTCGACGAGGACATGGAGAACACAGAGAAGAACTAAAGCGTCGACATATAATATATAATAATGTATAAGGTAAAGAGATTATGAAGAGACAAGTCATCAGCCTTTTGCTCGTCCTTGCAGCCATTTCGGCGCTTGGGCAAAATGTTTCTGTCGGCAATCCCGGCTGGTTGTGGACTATCAATGGTGGCGGACTGCCCGGGCGCTCGTTCCTCTTCGGGACGTGTCACGGCGACGGCATCAGCTTCACGGACGAGGAGATTTACAGCATCACGGGGCTTTCCGAAGCCCTGGACGAGGCTCAAACCGTCTTCTTTGAAGTCGATGCAAAGACTGACGAACAGAACGGCTCGAAGGAAGAGTTGAAGAAACTCTATGGGCGGATATACAATCCTGGGCCGGAATACATGATGCCCGAAGGTGTGTTCTACAAGCCACTCTTCGACAGCGTGTCGCATTTCAACGAGGTCAACAAGTTCATGTCTTACAAGATGAAGGACATGGAATACTGGAAGAAGACACCCGGCTATTGGTGCATCCGTCTCAGTATGTATGCTTTTACGAAGGTAAGGATGTGCAGAAGCGTGGACATCGCTATGTACGAGGAAGCTGTCAAGCGCGGCAAGGAAACAGGAGGCTTGGAAACGACGTCATCTGTGATGGGAAAGTTAATGCCCATGTTCTCCGATACGGAATCCATTGATACGCTCTCCATGAAGGAGCAGGCCAAAATCATCTACAAGCTTGTTCATTGGATGAATAATGACAGCATCTACCAGTTCCCAAAGCTCCATGAAGCCTATCTTGAGAACGATACTTGCAAGTTTAACCAGTTCATAGGGGAGTTTGAAGAAGAGCTGACGAAGATGAATATAGAGGATCTTGGGAACGGGATGCAAGATAAGAAGGACTACCAGAACGAGCACCTCCTGCGCGAGAGAAACGAGGCATGGATACCTGTCATCAAAGAAAACATCGCCAAGCGGCCCTGCCTGATTGCCGTCGGCTGCCGCCATTTGCTGAGCGGCGATGGCTTGATTGCCATGCTCCGACGCGAAGGATATACCGTTGAGCCTGTAGTAAAGAAGTAATTTGAATGTATTCATTTTGAGTTTTGAATTATTCTTCGTACCTTTGTGAACAAATCAGGCGTGTGAACGATGAACGAGGCACTGACACTATTTGAGCTGAACAGCTTGGTACGCGAGCTTGTCGAGGTGAGTTTCGACAAGCCGTACTGGGTGGTGGGCGAACTGAGCGACGTCAGTACGCCTGCCTTCGGCGGACACTTCTACGGAGAGCTCGTCCAGAAGGACGAGGCGAGCGACCGCATCGTGGCACGCGCCCGCATCACTTGTTGGGCACGCAACTATAATATAATAAGGTTGCGCTTCCAGAAGGAGGCTGGCGAGACGCTCCGCAAGGGCTTGCAGGTGAAGCTGCTGGTCAAGGTGACGTTCCACGAGCAGTATGGCTATTCGCTCAACGTGCTCGACATCGACTCCACGTTCACCCTCGGCGACCTTGCCAAGCGTCGGCGCGAGATTCTCCTTCAGCTCGAGAAGGACGGCATCTTGCACGACAATCAGAGCCTTCCGCTGCCACGCTTGCTCCGACACATCGCCGTCATCAGCAGTCCGACGGCCGCAGGCTACGGCGACTTCTGCCATCAGTTGGAACAGAACGACTACGGTTTCCACTTCGACGTGAAGCTCTTCCCCGCTGTCATGCAGGGCGAGCAGGTGCCGGAGAGCATCATCGCCGCGCTCGAGGCAATAGCCTCACCCCCGACCCCTCTCCCGTGGGAGAGGGGGGGACAGTCGCGAGAAACTCCCTCTCCCACGGGAGAGGGTTGGGGAGAGGCTGACCTCGTCGTCATTATCCGAGGCGGCGGAGCAAGCAGCGACCTGAGCGACTTCGACAGCTACGAGCTGGCGGCTTGCATAGCGCAGTACCCCCTGCCCGTGCTGACGGGCATCGGTCACGAACGCGACGAGACGGTGCTCGACTTTGTGGCTCATACGCGCGTCAAGACACCGACGGCCGCTGCAGCCTTCATCATCCAGCATCAAGCTGCGGAGGCCGCCCTGCTCGACGACCTCTATATGCGCCTTACGCGTTTGGCCGATGATAGAATTTATCGCGAGAAGCAACGGCTGGAACGACAGAGAACCGTCCTGCCCTTGCTGTTCTCGAACTTTATTCAGGGGCGGCAGAGCAGGCTTCAGCTCCTCGCAGAGCGAATCCAAAGCACAGCCAGACAAAGGCTTGAACGCGAGCCAAGCAGGTCAGAACTGCTCCGGCAAAGGCTGACGTCTTCGCTGACACGACGCATTGAGCACGAGAAGCATCGCCTTCAGCTCATGGAGCAGCGCCTTGCATCGCTCGACCCTCGGCTCCTCCTCAAGCGTGGCTACAGCATCACGACGTGTAGAGGCAAAGTCGTGCGCTCTGCAGACGGTCTCGCAGAAGGTGACGTCCTGACGACCAGTATAGAACATGGAGAAATACATTCAACAGTAGTATCATGCAGAAGAAAGAACTAACCTACGAGCAGGCCATGCAGAAGCTCGAAGAGATGGCCTCGCAGATGGAACGCAATGAAATAGGCATCGACGAAATGGCAGAGCGCTTGCGCGAAGCACAGAAATTGATGAAGTATTGTCACGAGAAGCTCTACGAAGCAGAAAAAAACTGCAAATCATTGCTCAATGTCGAGGAAAAGGCGTAACTTTGCGGGCAAACCACTAAATACAAAATACAATGAAAGAAATCGATTGGAGTAACCTTTCCTTTGGTTACATGAAGACAGACTATAATGTGCGCTGTTACTATCGGGACGGTGCATGGGGTGAAATAGAAGTGTGCAGCGAGGAGACCATTCCCCTGCACATGGCGGCAACCTGCCTGCACTACGGCCAGGAGGCTTTCGAGGGACTGAAAGCCTACCGCTGTCCCGACGGCAAGGTGCGTGTGTTCCGCTCCGACGAGAACGCTGCCCGTCTGCAAAGCACCTGCCGCGGCATCCTGATGCCCGAGCTTTCCACGGAGAAATTCAACGAGATGGTGGACAAGGTGGTGCGCCTCAATGAACGCTTCATCCCGCCTTACGAGAGCGGAGCCACGCTCTACATCCGTCCCCTGCTGATTGGCACGAGCGCACAGGTCGGCGTCCATCCTGCCACGGAATATCTTTTCCTCATCTTCGTCACGCCCGTCGGCCCGTACTTCAAAGGTGGCTTTGCCACGAATCCCTACGTCATCATCCGCGAGTACGACCGCTCGGCACCGCTCGGCACCGGTATCTACAAGGTGGGCGGCAACTATGCAGCCAGTCTCCGCGCCAATAAGATGGCGCACGACCTCGGCTACAGCTGCGAGTTCTACCTCGATGCGAAGGAGAAGAAGTACATGGACGAATGCGGTGCTGCCAACTTCTTCGGCATAAAGAACAACACATACGTCACACCGAAGAGCACGAGCATCCTGCCGAGCATCACGAACAAGAGCCTGATGCAGTTGGCGGAGGACATGGGTATGAAGGTGGAGCGCAGGCAGATTCCCGAGGAGGAGCTTGCCACATTCGAGGAGGCAGGTGCCTGCGGAACGGCAGCCGTCATCAGTCCCATCGAGCGCATCGACGACCTCGACACCAAGCAGAGCTTCATCATCTCGAAGGACGGACAGCCCGGTCCCGTGTGTCGCAAGCTCTACGAGAAGCTGCGTGGCATCCAGTACGGCACGGAGCCCGACATCCACGGCTGGACGCGGGTCGTGATAGATTAGGACTTATGTGACCTATAGGACTTATAGGACTTATAAGACCTATAAGACTTATAGGACCTATAAGAGCCGCAATTCGCGGACAAAGAACAAATAAAAGGTGTGTTGCGCTTGGCGACACACCTTTTATTGTTGTTTTTCCTTGATTATTCTGTCTACAGCTCAGGACTGAGAGGCTATCCCCAGCCTTTTGCCATCTTGATGGCAGTGACGGCACATTCGTCGCCTTTGTTGCCAAGCATGCCGCCGCAGCGTTGCTCGGCCTGTTCGAGGGTGTTGCAGGTGAGCAGGCCGTAGATGACGGGCACTTTGCCCTGGCGGTTGAGGTCGGCCAGACCTTGTGTGACGCCCTGGCAGATGTAGTCGAAGTGGGGCGTGTCGCCGCGGATGACGCAGCCGATGGCGATGACGGCATCCACCTGGCCGGAGTTCATGAGGCGTGCCGAGCCGTAGATGAGCTCGAAGCTTCCGGGGACGGTCTTGACGGTGATGTCTTCCTCGCGTACGCCGTGCTTGATGAGTGTTTGGCATGCGCCTTCGAGCATGGCGCCCGTTATCTTGTCGTTCCATTCGCTGACCACGATGCCCACGCGCAGGCCCGTTGCGTCGGGCACGGAGTTGATGTCGTAGTCAGAGAGGTTGTGTAGAGCCGATGCCATTACTGTGCAGCCTCGATGTACTTGTCTATTTCGTAGTAGATGTTGCTCTGCTGGTGCTTCTCCTTGATTTGCTTGAAGCAGTCGAGAGCCTTGTCCTTCTGTCCCTGTGCGAGGAAGATTTGTCCGGCCTGGAGCAGGCATGTGGGGCTGATGGTGTTGTTGTCAGCCTCCTTGGCGGCCTTGAGCAGGAGCTCTGCGGCCTTGTCGTTCTGTCCGAGCTCGGCGTAGCAGTTGCCCTTGAATGCGATGGCAGCGGGGCTGATCATCTCGTCGCCGCAGTCGTCGAACTTGTCGAGCATGTCGATAGCTTCCTGGAACTTGTCGGTTTCGGCATAGCACTTTGCAGCGTAGAGGCATGCGATGTTGCCGGCCTTGGTGCTTCCGTACTGGTCGATGACGCCGAGGAAGCCGAGGTTTTCGCCGTCGCCGTTGAGGGCCTTCTCATAGTTGCCTTCGTTGAAGAGCTGCTCGGCGTAGAAGATGCTTTCGTTGGCGCGGTTGTTGCGCGGTGTGATGTAGAACTGGTGGATGAGCAGTGCTGCGATGATGACGACCAGCACGCAGCCACCTCCGCAGAGGATTGTTTTCTTGTGCTTCTCGAAGAATGTTTTCGATGCAACGAGTGTTTCGTCGAACTCGTTGACCTGTTGTGTTGCTTTTTTCTTTGACATTTTTGTTGTGTTATTGTTCATTTTGCGTGCAAAGATACAAAGAAAAGTGAAAAGAGGAAAGCTAATGGTGAAAAATTATTTGTTTGCAAGCTGTTTTTGCATTTTTCTCTCGGCTCTCCACTCTCAACTCTAAACTTTTCCGTACCTTTGCGGTGAAATGAGACTGACGAGCCTTTCCATATTAAATTATAAGAACATCGCGGAGGCGGAACTGAGCTTTTCGCCGAAGCTGAACTGCTTCATCGGCGGCAACGGCGAGGGCAAGACGAATGTGCTCGACGCCATCCACTTCCTCAGCTTCTGCCGCAGCTACAGCAGCAGCGTGGACCTGCTCTGCGTGCGCCACGGCTGCGAGCTCATGTCCCTGCAGGGGCACTACGAGCACGACGACGGCCGCCCCGAGGTGATACATTGCGGGCTGAAGGTGGGGCAGAGGGACAGCCAGCGCCAGGGCGGGACGAAGAAGGTGGTGCGCCGTGGCGGCAAGGCCTACCGGCGCATCTCCGAGCACATCGGGCTCATTCCGCTCGTCATGGTCTCGCCTGCCGACCAGGCACTTGTCTCGGGCGGAAGCGAGGAGCGCCGCCGCTTCATGGACATGGTCGTCTGCCAGTACGACCCGGCCTACACCGATGCTTTGATACGCTACAACAAGGCGCTTCAGCAGCGCAACGCCATGCTGAAGCAGGAGCAGGAGCCGGACCCCGACGTGATGCTCCTCTGGGAGGAGCAGATGGCTCGCGAGGCTGACGTCATCTACGAAAGGCGCAGCGCCTACATTACGGAGCTGGTTCCGCTGTTCCAACAGTTCTACGACGAGATATCCGGCGGGCAGGAACAGGTGGAGCTGCACTACGTGTCGCACCTCCAGCGGGGGCCCTTGCTGGAACAGCTGACGCGCGACCGCTTCAAGGACCGTGCCGTGGGCTACTCGCTGCACGGCGTCCACAAGGACGACCTCGAGATGCTGCTGGGCGGCTACCCCGTGCGTCGCGAGGGTTCGCAGGGCCAGAGCAAGACGTTCCTCACGAGCCTGAAGCTGGCGCAGTTCGACTTCCTCTCCCGCACCGGAGCCCGCACCACGCCGCTGCTCCTGCTCGACGACATCTTCGACAAGCTCGATGCACGCCGCGTGGAACAGATCGTGAAGCTCGTCAGCGGGGAGCGCTTCGGGCAGATCTTCATCACGGACACCAATCGCGACCACATGGACGCCATCCTCTCAGCGATGGGCGGCGACAACCGTCTCTTCCATGTGGAGAAAGGAGCGGTCGGCGCATGATTTACACAAAGGCACAGCCACTGCGCGACGTGCTGTTGGCGTTCCTGCGAGCCGAGGGGCTGGAGACGCCTCTGCTCGAGTACCGCATCACACAGGCGTGGCCCGAGGTGATGGGCAAGACGGTGAGCCGCTATACGCGCCAGGTGTATGTGCGTGGCGGCCAGTTGCATGTGCAGCTCACCAGCGCGGCGCTCCGGCAGAACCTGATGATGGAGCACCGCCGCATCGCACAGAAGCTGAACGACCACGTCGGGGCGCAAGTCATCAGCGACGTCACGCTTTTTTAGTCCCCGCCGCGGCCGCTTCCTCCCCTCCGCCCGGCGTCTTTCTCCCTTCCCTGGTTTCACTTTTCCCTTTCCCCGCTTTCACTTTTTTCTTTCCCTGGTTTTACTTTTCTCCCTCGCCCTGCGATAAAACTATTTCAGTGGCTCTGAAATATATTTTCAAGCCACTAAAATATATTTCCAAGCCTTTGAAATATATTTCCGTGCCTTGGAAAAAGTTTTGTGCTCTGCGGCGCGAAACTTGTTTCTGCGTGCCGGGGAAAAACATACTGAGCCGATAAGGGAATTAACTGGCGGAAATGTTTTGCGAAGCAGCAATTTTTTCGTACCTTTGCGCCCTGATAAAGGAGTAACGGAACGTATAAATAAGGTAAAAAACAGACTGAAGGATATGTTGAGAGTAGCAGTACAGTCGAAGGGACGACTCTTCGAGGACACGATGGCACTGTTTGCCGAGGCCGGCATCAAAGTGAGCAGCAGCAAGCGCACCCTGCTGGTGCAGAGCAGTAACTTCCCCATTGAGGTGCTCTACCTGCGCGACGACGACATCCCGCAGAGCGTGGCGAGCGGCGTGGCCGACCTGGGCATAGTGGGACAGAACGAGTTCGAGGAGCGCGCCGAGGACGCCGAGGTGGTGCGCGGACTGGGCTTCAGCAAGTGCCGCCTCTCGCTGGCCGTGCCCAAGGGGTGCGGATACACGGGGCTCAAGTGGTTCGAAGGCAGGAAGATAGCCACGAGCTATCCGGCCATCCTGCGCCGCTTCATGGAGCAGAACCACATTGCCGCCGACATACACGTCATCACCGGAAGCGTGGAAATCAGTCCGGGCATCGGCCTGGCCGACGCTATCTTCGACATCGTCAGCAGCGGCTCGACACTGGTCAGCAACAACCTCGTGGAGGTGGAGACCGTGATGAAGAGCGAGGCATTGCTCATCGCCAACCGCAACCTCGACGCCGAGCAGCGTGCCATCCTCGACGAGTTCCTCTTCCGCATCGAGGCCGTGAAGAGTGCCGAGGACAAGAAGTACGTGCTGATGAACGTGCCGACCGAGCGACTGAAGGACATCGTGGCCGTACTGCCGGGCGTGAAGAGCCCCACCGTCATGCCGCTGGCCACCGAGGGATGGAGCAGCGTGCACACCGTCATCGAGGAGAAGCGCTTCTGGGAAATCATTCGCGAGCTGAAGCAGCTCGGCGCGGAAGGCATCCTCGTCGTGCCCATCGAGAAGATGATTCCCTAAGGGACAATTCAAAATCTGTAAATTCAAAATTCAAAAGTTGGCAGCGTCTCACCTATCGAGAGGCTGCGCCAAACCGTCCGAACATGAACATATATAAGTATCCCACAACAGAGGAACTGGACGAACTGCTGCGGCGGCCCGTGCGCGACGCTTCGGAGCTGAACGCCACCGTCGCTGCCGTACTTGCAGACGTCAGGAAGCGCGGCGATGCCGCCGTACGCGAGTATGAAGAGAAGTTCGACAAGGTTTCCCTTGCCGACCTCGCTGTGACCGAAGCCGAGATGCTTGCCGCAGAGGCAGCCGTCGGGAAGGAACTGAAGGAAGCCATCCGTCTGGCCCACCGGAACATCAAGTGCTTCCACGAGGCACAGCGCTTCGAGGGCAGGCATATCCAGGTGACAGACGGCGTGGAGTGCTGGCAGAAGTCGGTCGCCATCGAGCGCGTCGGCCTCTACATCCCTGGCGGCACGGCCCCCCTCTTCAGCACCGTGCTCATGCTTGCCACACCCGCCAAGATAGCCGGCTGCCGCGACATCGTGCTCTGCACACCGCCCGCCCGGGACGGCAGCGTCAATCCCGCCATCCTCGTCGCCGCGCGTACGGCAGGCGTCAGCCGCATCTACAAGATAGGCGGCGTGCAGGCCATCGGCGCCATGGCCTACGGGACAGAGAGCGTGCCCAAGGTCTATAAGATATTCGGCCCGGGCAACCAGTTCGTGATGTGCGCCAAGCAGCAGGTCAGCCTCCACGACGTAGCCATCGACATGCCCGCAGGCCCCAGCGAAGTGGAAGTGCTGGCCGACGAGACCTGCAACCCCGTCTTCGTCGCAGCCGACCTCCTCAGCCAGGCAGAGCACGGCGCGGACAGCCAGGTACTGCTCGTCTGCAAGAGCACAGAGACAGCCCAGGCAGTCCAGGCCGAAGTGGAGCGTCAGCTGGCCCTCCTGCCCAGGAAGGACATCGCGGCACAGGCACTCCGCCACAGCAAGGCCATCGTCGTGCACGACGACCGCGAGATGATGGACATCACCAACCGCTACGCCCCCGAACACCTCATCATCGAGACGCAGAACTACATGGCGCTGGCCGAACAGGTCGTCAACGCCGGTAGCGTCTTCCTCGGTCCCCTCACCCCCGAGAGCGCAGGCGACTATGCCAGCGGCACGAACCACACGCTCCCCACGGGCGGCTATGCCGTGGCCTACAGCGGCGTCAATCTCGACAGCTTCTGCCGCAAGATAACCTTCCAGCACATTCAGCCCCAGGGCATACGCGCCATCGGCCGTGCCGTAGAGCTGATGGCCGAAGCCGAAGGACTCGATGCGCATCGCAATGCAATGAGCTTCAGAATAAAGGTTAGTGGTTAGGGGTTAGGGGTTGGAGGTTAGTGGTTAGAGGTTAGTGGTTAGAGAATACCTTTGGACCCTGACCTGCTTCCCAAACATTCCTCTAACCCCTAACCTCTAACCTCTAACCCCTAACTTCTAACCCCTAACCTCTAACCCCTAACCCCTAACCTCTAACCTCTAACCCCTAACCCCTAATCCACCAACCTCATGGACTTTGAATTAGACAAGCTCGTCCGCCCGAACATCTGGGCACTGGAACCGTATAGCTGTGCACGCGACGAGTTCAAGGGCATGGAGGCACACGTCTTCCTCGATGCCAACGAGAACCCCTACAACAATCCCGTCAACCGCTATCCCGACCCCTTGCAGGAGAAACTCAAGGAGAGGCTGGCTCCGCTCAAGCAGGTGCGCCCCTCGCAGATATTCCTCGGCAACGGCAGCGACGAGGCCATCGACCTTGTCTACCGCATCTTCTGCACGCCCGGCCGCGACAACGTCGTCGCCATCGCCCCGACGTACGGCATGTACAAGGTGTGCGCCGACATCAACGATGTCGAGTATCGCGGCGTGCCCCTCAGCCCGGACTGGCAGCTCGACCCACAGGCATTGCTCAGCGCCGCCGACGCCCAGACAAAGGTCATCTGGATATGCTCGCCCAACAATCCCACCGGCAACGAGTTCCCCCGCGAAGTCATCCACGAGGTGCTGACGGGGTTCGGCGGCATCGTGGTCATCGACGAAGCCTACTCCGACTTCTCGTCGCAAGTGCCCTTCCGCACCATGCTCGACAGGTATCCCAACCTCATCGTGCTCAACACCTTCAGCAAAGCCTGGGCATCGGCAGCCATACGCCTCGGCATGGCCTTTGCCAGCGAGGACATCATCGCCCTCTTCAACAAGGTGAAGTACCCCTACAACGTCAATCTGCTCACCCAGGAGAAAGCCTGCGCCCTGATAGACGACATCGCCACCGTGGACAGCTGGCTGGCACAGATACGCCGCGAGCGCGAGCATGTGCTGCCTGCCCTCAGCGAGCTGCCCATCGTCCGGGAGGTCTTTCCCTCCGACGCCAACTTCGTCCTCGTCCGTGTCACCGATGCCAATCGCATCTATCGCTACCTCGTGGAGCATGGCATCGTGGTGCGCAACCGCCATCGCGTACAGCTCTGCAACGACTGCCTGCGCATCACCATCGGCACCCGGCAGGAGAACAACGAGCTGCTCGGTGCGCTGAGGTTCTTTAAGCAATAAGTCCTATAAGTCCTATAAGTCTCATAAGTCCCATAAGTCCTATAAGTCCCATAAGTCTCATAAGTCCTAAACCCCAATCGATTATGCAACGCCTCCTCTTCATCGACCGTGACGGCACCATCCTGCGCGAGCCGGACGACGAACAGATAGACAGCTTCGCGAAGTTCAGCTTCGTGCCCGGAGCCATCAGCGCCCTGCGCTTCCTGCGCCAGCACACCGACTTCCTCTTCGTCATGGTGAGCAATCAGGACGGACTCGGCACAGACAGTTATCCCGAGGACACCTTCTGGCCGACACACAACCTGATGCTCGACATCCTGAAGGGCGAGGGCGTCACCTTCGATGCCATACACATCGACCGCAGTTTCCCCGAGGAGGGCCTGCCCACACGCAAGCCCGGCACCGCCATGCTCACAGCCTACATGGACGGCAGCTACGACCTCGCCGGCAGCTACGTCATCGGCGACCGGCAGACAGATGCACGCCTTGCCGAGAACCTCGGTTGCCGCAGTCTCATCCTCGGCGACGGGATGGACTGGCAGAAGATTGCCGAACTGCTCTTTGCCGGCGAACGCACCGCCAGCGTCCGCCGCACGACGAAGGAGACCGACATCGAGGTGCGTGTCTGCCTGGACGGCAACGGAAAGAGCGACATACAGACGGGCCTCGGCTTCTTCGACCACATGCTGGAGCAGATAGCCCGGCACGGCATGACCGACCTCTACATCCGTTGCCAGGGAGACCTCCACGTCGACGAGCATCACACCATAGAGGACGTGGCCCTCGCTCTGGGCGAGTGCATCCGCAAGGCCCTCGGCGACAAGCGTGGCATAGAGCGCTACGGCTACTGTCTGCCCATGGACGACTGTCTCTGCCAGGTGGCGCTCGACCTGGGCGGACGCCCCTGGCTCGTGTGGGACGCCGAGTTCCGCCGCGAGAAAGTGGGCGAGATGCCTACCGAAATGTTCCTCCACTTCTTCAAGAGCCTCTCGGACAGCGCTGCCATGAACCTCAACGTCAAGGCCGAAGGACAGAACGAACACCACAAGATAGAAGGCATCTTCAAGGCCTTTGCACGCAGCCTACGCATGGCCGTGCGGCGCGATGTCAATCACTTCCAACTGCCATCGAGCAAGGGAGTGCTGTGAAGATAAAAGATAAAAGGTAAAAGTGAATAGTGAATAATTTGCTTCCGCTCTCAACACACCAAACGACCAAAGTCAGATGCTCAATAACCGGTTCTCATCCCAACTCCTCGAAAAGGCCGTCACCGAAATAGGCCGACTGCCCGGCATCGGCAGCAAGACAGCCCTGAGGCTTGCCCTCTACCTGCTTCGTCAGGAGGTGGGTAGGGTGGAAGCCTTGGCCGAAAGCCTCACCAGCATGCGCCGGGGCGTACACTACTGCCAGGTCTGCTACAACATTTGCGACGACGAGCGCTGCGAGATATGCAGCAATCCTTCGCGCGACGCCAGTACGGTCTGCGTCGTGGAGAACGTGCAGGACGTGATGGCGATAGAGAACACCATGCAGTACCGCGGGCTCTACCATGTGCTTGGGGGCGTCATCAGCCCTATGGACGGCATCGGCCCCAGCGACCTCCAGATAGAGAGCCTGGTGGAGCGCGTCAGGAAAGGCGGCATCGCCGAAGTCATACTTGCCCTCAGTCCCACGATGGAGGGCGACACGACCAACTACTTCATCTACCGCAAGCTGGAGGGAACGGACGTGAAGGTGACGGTCATAGCCCGCGGCGTGGCACAGAACGACGAGCTGCAGTACACCGACGAAGTGACGCTGGGCCGTGCCCTTGCCGGACGCATCCCCTTCGGCGGAGGGTAAAAGCGAAAAGCGAAAAATGAAAAGGTGAATAGCGAAAAGTGAATATAAACCTCAATCAACAATGTTCCTGTACATCCTGACTTTGCTCTGTTCGGCCTCAGTCCTGCTGGCAGCGTTCTTTGCGATACGTTATCGGAGGGTGAATGCCTGGCTTCGCGTGGCTGCAATCGCTGCCGCTGCGGTATATGTGCTGTGCCTCTACTTCAAGTTCGACGACACGTCGCAGCTCTACGGGCTCGGCATCCTGGCTGTCGCCCTTGTGTTCCCTCTGATAGACATCAGGCGCCATGCTGAAGAGTGACAGGATAAAGCTCAGGGCGGTGGAGCCGGAGGACCTCGACCTGATGTACCTCATCGAGAACGACCCTGAGCTGTGGCCTATGGGGCAGACCTCCGTTCCCTTCTCCCACTATGCCCTCAAGCAGTACATCGCCGAGTGCAGCAACGACTTCTTCCACGACCGTCAGCTTCGGCTCGTCATCGAAAAGGCCGATGGCGTCAGTGTCGGTTTCCTCGACCTGCAGCGCTACGACCCCCGGCATCACCGTGCCGAGGTGGGCATCGTCGTCGTGCCCGAGCAGCAGCGCCAGGGCATAGCTTCCGAGGCCCTGCGCCTTGTGGCTCAGTACGTCTCTGTCCATCTGGGCATACACCAGCTCTATGCGCTTGTGGTGGAAGGGAATGCGGCATCGCAAGCCTTGTTCCGCAGCTGCGGATATAAAAGGACTGCCACTCTGCAGGACTGGGTGTATAGCCCTGCAGGATGGCAGTCGGTCGATGTCTTTCAGCTGATCGTTTAGCCGAAGTAGCGCTTCAGCAGTCCGGCGAAGCCTGCGCCGTGGCGTGCCTCGTCCTTTGCCATTTCGTGTACGGTGTCGTGGATGGCGTCGAAGCCGGCAGCCTTGGCATTCTTGGCGATGCGGAACTTGTCCTCGCACGCACCGGCCTCGGCAGCAGCACGCTTCTCCAGATTGGTCTTGGTGTCCCAGACGCATTCGCCCAGCAGCTCGGCAAAACGGCTTGCATGGTCGGCCTCTTCGTAGGCATAGCGCTTGAAGGCCTCGGCAATCTCGGGGTAGCCTTCGCGGTCGGCCTGACGAGCCATTGCGAGATACATGCCAACCTCGCCGCACTCACCGTTGAAGTGGTTGCGCAGGTCCTGAATCATCTCTTCGCTGACGCCTTCGGGCTTGCCGTCACCAATCTTGTGGACGGTAGCGTAAGTCATGTCGGCATCGTCCTTCAGCTCGGAGAACTTGGAGGCGGGAGCCTTACAGATGGGGCACTTCTCGGGAGCTGCATCGCCTTCGTAGATATATCCACAAACGGCGCAAATGAATTTCTTCTTCATAATCGTAAACTCTTTTAGTTGTTATTAATAATATATTGTGTGTGTTTGGTCACTATATTGTGGTACAAAGATAAGGAAAAACTTCGGATGCTAAGTGTTTTCAGGTATAAAAGTGCAAACTTATAAGTTTTTTTCACGTTTTGCTTTTCGTTTTTCACTTTTTATTGTATCTTTGCAAAGCAAAACGCAGTCATGCGATAGTAGCTCAGTTGGTAGAGCTTTGGCTTCCCAAGCCAAAGGTCGCGGGTTCGAGCCCCGTCTATCGCTCAATGAAATGCCCCGTGCCGCAATAATCATCGGCACGGGGCATCTCATATATATAGGCGCCGAGCTTTCCGCTATACGATGCCTTGCGCCATCATAGCGAAAAGACTTGGCTTCGCTACGCTGCGCCGAGCTTTCCGCTATACGATGCCTTGCGCCATCATAGCGAAAAGTCTTGGCTTCGCTACGCTGCGCCGAGCTTTCCGCTATACGATGCCTTGCGCCATCATAGCTTTGGCAACCTTCATGAAGCCGGCGATGTTGGCACCTTTCACGTAGTTGACGTAGTCGCCTTCCTTGCCGTACTTGACGCACTGGGCGTGGATGCCTGCCATAATCTGGTGCAGGCGCTTGTTCACTTCTTCGGCCGACCAGGAGAGGCGCATGGAGTTCTGCGTCATCTCGAGACCCGAGGTGGCTACGCCGCCTGCATTGACCGCTTTGCCGGGAGCAAAGAGCTGTCGGGCAGCGATGAACTTCTCGGCTGCTTCGGCGGTGCAGCCCATGTTGCTGACTTCGGCTACGCAGAGGGGACGGTTGGCCAGTATCTTGTCGGCATCCTCGCCGTTCAGTTCGTTCTGTGTGGCACAGGGCAGGTAGATGTCGGCCTTCTGCTCCCATGGTTTCTTGCCCTGGAAGAAGGTGGAGCCGGGGAACTGTTCGGCATAGGGCTGGCAGATGTCGTTGCCCGAAGCGCGGAGCTCGAGCATGTATTCAATCTTCTGTGCGTCGAGGCCTGCCGGGTCGTAGATGTAGCCGTCGGGCCCGCTGATGGTGATGACCTTTGCGCCCATTTCGGTGGCCTTCGTTGCTGCTCCCCAGGCGACGTTGCCGAAGCCAGAGAGGGCTACGGTCTTGCCTTTGATGTCGAGCCCGTGGGTCTGCATCATCTGGTTCACGAAGTAGAGTGCGCCGAAGCCTGTTGCCTCGGGGCGCAGGATGCTGCCGCCCCACTCCAGGCCCTTGCCTGTCAGGGTGGCTCCGTGGAACTGTGTGGTGAGCTTCTTGTACATGCCGAAGAGATAGCCTATCTCGCGACCGCCCACGCCGATGTCGCCTGCGGGAACGTCCACGTCGGGCCCGATGTATTTGTACAGTTCCATCATGAATGCTTGGCAGAAGCGCATGATTTCCGCGTCGCTCTTACCTCGGGGGGAGAAGTCGCTGCCGCCCTTGCCGCCGCCCATCGGCAGGGTGGTGAGGGCGTTTTTGAAGGTCTGTTCGAAGCCGAGGAACTTCAAGATGGAGAGGTTGACCGATGCATGGAAGCGCAGGCCGCCCTTGTAGGGGCCGATGGCGCTGTTGAACTCGACGCGGTAGCCGCGGTTGACCTGGACCTTTCCCTCGTCGTCGATCCAAGGCACGCGGAAGATGATCACGCGCTCAGGCTCGACGAGGCGCTCGAGAAGGGCAGCCTCCTCGTACTCGGGATGCGCGTCAAGAGCAGGCTGGATGGTCTCGAGGACCTCGGTGGCAGCCTGGATGAACT
>DGTM01000003.1:37594-60917 GCA_002394305.1 Prevotellaceae bacterium UBA4336 | reverse complement strand
AATCCCCATGCTCCTACCCAATTGTCATGGGGGGGAGCCGCCTCAGAACAGGACTGCTCCGCCGCCTTGAGGGACGGTCAGCTTCACCAGACCCTTCTTGTCGGTTTTCACAGAGTGCAGCGACGTGACGTTCGTGTCGCCCTCGTCCGCGATGAGGTTCGTCACGTTGTAGCCACTGACGTCGAGCGTCAGCCGGAGCGGTTCCTCCTGCGCGTTGAGTGCGGCGATGTACCAGCGGTCGGCGTGGCGGCGTGCCAGGACGACGTACTTGCCCGGATAGCCATCGATGAAGCGCGTCTCGTCCCACGTCGTGGGAACCTGCTTCATGAAGTCAATCTCGAACTGCGGCTGTTCGGTGAGGTTGCGAGGTGTGAGGGCGAAGTTCTGTCCGCTGGATTGGAAGACGATGGCTGTGGCGAGCTCGAAGGCGTCGGTCGTGCGGCGCGTATTGCCCTTGTCGGGGTCTTTGTGGAGGCGCTTTTGGAGGACCGTGCCGCCGTATTCCATCGCGCCGACGGCATTGCGGACGAAGGGATGCAGGCAGGCATGGCGTGCTTCCATCTCGCAGAAGGCCTGGCTGAAGTAGAGGTTCTCGCTGGCAAGCACGGCTTCCGAGCTGCAGTAGTTGGGGTACATCCTTTCCCAGCCTCGCGGCAGGGTGCAGCCATGGAAGATGACCTGCAGGCCGAAGTCGTTGGCATCGGAGAGGATGGCTTCGTAGAGGCGCATGGTCTCCTGCTTGTCGCCGCCGAAGAAATCGACCTTGATGCCGGCCACACCGCCGTCGCGCAGCCAGCGCATCTCCTGCTTGCGGACGATGGGGTTGTGCATGCACTGGCGGGCGCACTGCGGCGCGTCGTTCCAGCCGCCGTTGCTGTTGTACCATACCCACGGACGGATGCCCTTCTCCTTGCAGTAGGCGAAGAGCTTCTCCATGCCCTTGCGCCCGATGTTCTTGTACCAGCCGCCGTCAATGAGGCAGCCTTCCCAGCCGAGACTTGCAGCGAGGTCGATGAACTTCACCTGGTCGTCGTAGTTGATGCTGGCGTCTTGCCAGAGAATCCACGACCAGGTGTTGCGCGAGCCCTGGTAGTCGGTGCTTGGCTCGTAGAGCTGCTCCACGACGTCCCAGGTGACGGTGGTCTCGACGATGGGCTTCAGCGTCGGGCCGAAGGTGAGGGTGCGGTAGGGCGTCCATTGCGTCATCCAGTCGTAGGGAGAGACGTTGCAGTCGGCCAGCCCCAGCTGTGCACCCGTGCTGCCGAAGCCGTTGTTCTCGCCCTCCATGGGGAAGGCGATGGTGAAGAGGCCGTCGGGTGTGGCTTCGCTGAGATGGCTTGCGCAGTAGTTACTGCCGACGCCAGTCTCGCTGATGAGGAGCCAGCCTTTGTCACCTTCGCGGAAGAGGCAGGGGAAGGTCCAGCCTTGTCCGTACTGGCTGCGGCTGGTGATGGGCTCGTCCCAGATGTAGTTCTCCTCGTAGCTGGGTTTTGTGCGCTTCCATCCCACCATCGCTTCGCTCTGCGGAGAGATGAAGGCCGTGGCATCGGCAGGCAGGCGGAACCCCGAAGCCTCGCCCGTCACGACGATTGCCGAAGTCTCGCCACCCTGCATGAGGCGGTAGCTGTAGGCGATGTTGTTGTTGAAGACACGGAACGCCACCATCATCATCAGCCCTTTCGTCCTTGCTTCGGGATTGGTGAACATGAGGACGAGACTGTTCTCCTCGGTGCTTATCTCGCTCTGCTTGCCTTGCCGCAGACGGTATTGTTCCCTGTGTGTTCCTTCTCCGGTGAGGCGTTCCTCTTGGATGAAGGTGAGGTCCTTGCTCAGGTCGGCCACGTTGGTGTAGAGGCCGAGGGGTGAGTCGAGGAGCATCGGCACGTCGAGCGTGTCGGGCACGGCGCCCTTCTTGGCCTTGAGGGGCTGGCGGTAACCGGCGGAATAGGTGAGGCGGCCTTCGTTCAGCCGCACGTTGAGGTAGGTCAGGCCGTCGGGCGAAACGATTCTCACATCCTTAGCAGGCATGCAGAGAGCCGAGATGAAGAATACGGACAGCAACGTCCATTTGGCGTAAAAAGCATTTCTCTTTGTCATGATATGTTTGTTTTAAGTGTATGCTTTGCGGTCGGGCTTGCCGTTGTAGGTGCGGCGGATGGCACTGACGGCCTCGTAGAGCAGGGGAACCTTGTAGCTCTCGATGCGGCCCTTCAAGTAGTCGGCGATGTCGCGAGGCTTGACTTCTTTGCCCTGCCTGGGCACATAGAGGAGCTTGGGGACCGTGCCGAGCAGGATGTGCGGGGCAGGGATGCAGATGCAGTCGGCGATGGGTTGGAAGCCGGCTGCGGCGTCCTCCACCTCGGAGGGGTTCACCTTGTAGCCCCCCACGTTGATGACATCGTCCAGCCGCCCCTGCAAGTGGAGCATCCCCTGACTGTCGATGAAGCCGGTATCGGAAGTGAAGACCTCGCCGTGGCGAAGGACCTGGGCCGTGGCTTCGGGACTGCCGACGTAGCCCGACATGATGGTGCGGCCGGAACAAATCACCCTGCCGCCCTCGCCGATGCGCACGGAGGAATGCTTCATCGGCTTTCCCAACAGGCCCGGCTCGCAGCCGTATCGGCTGAACTCGTAGCTGCAGATGATGCCCGTCTCGGTTGATGCGTAGGTGTTGAAGAGGCGCGAGTGGGGCAGGAGCCGGCAGAGGCGCTCCATGTCGTGCCGCGAGATGGCAGCGGCTCCCGTCTCGATGAAGTCTGTCTTCCGGCTGACGGCAGCCAACTCCTTCGGGGCAACCTGCAGGAGCATCCTGATGCTCGACGGCACAAGGAACGTCGCGAACTTCCGGAAGGGCAGCGAGAAGACCGAGAAGAAGGCAGGGAGGTCCTTCAGACTCTCTAATATATATAATGTAGCGCCGCACATGAGCGTGGGGTACACCTTGGAGAGGCTGCCCAGGTGGTTGAGCGGTCCGCAGATGATGAAGAGCAGGTCGGACGTGAATCCAAGGCGGTCGATGAGGTTCTCGGCGTTGGCTGTCCAGGCCTCTCCGGAAATCATCACGCCCTTGGAAGAGCCCGTCGTGCCCGTGGTGAAGAGGACAGAGGAGCATTTACTATTTGACGATTTACAATTTACTATTTCATTCTCACTGACGCTCTTTGGCACAGCCACGCCTCCGCAGAGATGGACGGCACAGTAGGTGATGATGAAGTCGGCATCCTGTGAGGTCGGGAAGACGTAGGGTTCGCCTTCACGAAGCTTCAGGGTGTCCGCCTTCTCGCGGATGCGTTCCCACAGCATCGCATAGGAAAGCGTCCCGTCGGCTGTGATGACCGCCGCCTTGTCCGGCGTCAACCTTGCATAATGCTCTATGGCTTCTTCCAAACTCATGGTTCCTCAACTCTAAACTCTCCCAACTTCCCCTGCACCATCCTCACGATAGCGTCGATATTGCGCAGGTTCTTCGGCGTGGCGTCCTTTGCCTCCAGCTCGATGCCGTACTCCTCGGAGAGAAGCATCAGGATGGTGGTCACGCCCAGCGAGTCGAGTTCGCTGAAGAGGAAGTCCGACTCAAGGTCGACCGTCGGCAGAGCCGCACTCAGCAGTTCTATGATACGTTCTTTCATGTGTGATGTTATCTGTTTTTACGGTGTGACAGTTTGAAGAGCAACGGCGGCAGCAGGTAGGCCATCAGCACGACGCAGGACATGCCGATGATGGTGACTTCGGCCAGCGAGTGCAAGGCCGGATGGCGGGCGAAGATGAGCGTGCCGATGCCGATGAACATAATCAGGGCGGAAAGGATGATGCTCCGCTTGTAGGAAGCAAGGACAGGCCGTCCGTGAACGTACTCCGAGACGCAGCCCTCGGTCATGAAGATGGTGTAGTCGTCGCCTTGGCCGAAGATGAAGGTGGCAAGGATGATGTTGACAATGTTGAACTTGATGCCCAGCAAAGCCATGATGCCCAGTATCCATATCCAGCTGACAGCCATCGGCACAAAGGAAATGACGGCCAGCCTGAAGCTGCGGAACGAAAGCCAGAGGAAGAGGAAGACGACCGAAGAGCAGACCCAGCCGATGTAGTTGAAGTCGGCGTTCAGCGCTTCGGTCACGGAGGCATGGAGCGAGCTGATGTCGAAAGCTTCGGGCAGAGCCTCCCTGAGCTTGTCGGCGTTCTCTTTCTTCGCCGTCATCACTTCGGCAATGCAGGCTTGTCCTTTGCTGGCCTGCGAAACGTTTCCCGAAAAGGCTTTGGAGGTCAGGGGGAGGAAGTCGGAGAAGGGAAGCGTGGTCTGCTCCGAATGGATGATGTCGGCAAAGTCCGCGAAGGCACCTTCTGCGAAACCGTGCCTCGTGGCAGCGGCATTTAGGTCCCCGAGGAGCTGCCGGTGCCCTTCGAACCATTTCCTCCAGAGGCCAATGCGACGTGCCTGCTCCGCCTCGGACGGCAGGAAGCGCTTCACACCACGATGGCTCACAACCAGTCCGGCATCCTGCAGCGAGTCGATGACAGCCTGCCTGGACTCCGCGACGGTGAGCGCCTCGTCGAAGTCCGTTCCGAACGAAAGCAGGTAGAGCCGGACCATGTCCCCTGAGTCGTCGCCCTCCAGGAGCTTCCCGAAGTGTGCCATGTCAGCCTTCTGTTCGTCGGTCATGTAGTTGATGTGCGACACGTTCGGGTCGAACTCTACGGACAGACTGAAGTAGCCGAAGACAAGCGTCAGCACGAGGACCAGGGCGACCACCCATTTCTTTCGGTCAATCTGGAGGGACGCAAGGCGGGACAGGAAGTCGGGCTTTGCTTCTTCACTTTTCTCTATTAAGTGTGGCAGCCAGACGAGCACGAAGAGGATTGTGCCGACGAGCAGGAAGGAGGCAAACAAACCGAGGTCGCGCAGACTGGCCGACCTGAGCGGGACCAGGGCAAGGAACGCCGCGACGGTCGTAATGTTGCCCACCAGGAGGGGCTTCGTCACTTCGCGAAGTGTCTGCCGGACGTCAGGCTGATGCTGCAAGTGGCTGACAAGGTGTAGGGGATAGTTGACAGCGATGCCGATGATGATGCTTGAGATGCCCACCACGATCATCGAGACGTTGTCGTGCACCAAAGCCAATGCTCCGAGGGCGAAGAGCCAGCCCCACAGCACGGAGAAGGCAGTGAGCAGGATGTTCCGCCACTGGCGGAAGGCATAGAGCAGCAGGCCGAGGATGAGCACGACTGCCAGCGAGACAGCCAAGATGCTGTCGCGGGCTATCTGCCGTGCATTGCCAACTGCAATCTGAGGCCCGCCTGCCACGTGTGCCCTGATGTCCGGGAAGTCCGCCTGCATCGTGCCGATAGCCCCTTCGAGCAAGGCGATGAGTTCGGCATTCCTTGCCGTCTCGCTGCTGCCGAAAGGCGACGGGAGCATCGCGACGGCGTGCTTCATGTCGGGCGTAAAGATGTAGCCGTCGTACATTTCAAAGTGCATCTGCCCCGCTTGCTGTCCCAGTTCCTCCAGAAGGGGAGTGAAGAGTCCGAGCGGGTCGCGCCCGATGTTCTGTTCCGCCAAACCGCCTGTGGGGAATGTCAAGGCGTTGAGGTCGTCGTCGAGCCTTGTGTCCATGAATCCGTCGCTTGCCAGAAGGCTGTCCATCCGCCTGTAGTCGGCTTCTGCAAGGAACAGGGGAATGTGGCTGAAGACGAAGTCCGCCTGCTCGGAAAGGCTTTCGAGGTCGAAGGCCGTCTGCAGTCCGCTGCACCAGCCCGCCGTGTCTGTTTCCTCCACGGCAAGGGCAAAGCGGTCGATGGCCTGCGTCGTCCGTTCGGCATCGCCACCCGTATCGAAGATGATGAAGAGGCGGTTCATGCCCGAGATGTCCTGATACACAGCCATCCGCCTGCTGTCCGTCTCGCCGAGAGGCAGGAAGTCCCGGATGTCCTCCTTGTAGGACAGCTGCCACACCGCAGCCAGCATGGCCAGCGTGACGGCGAGGAGCGATGCATGGCGAGCAAAGCTGTGTTCGCGAAGGAAGTCGTATATCTTCAGAATCATGTTATCTAACGTGCCAGGTGACCTGCGAGCTGACGTGTCTCTTATCGCTTGTTGACTCATTTATTTCCCGAAGCCAGCTCAGGAACGCCTTCTTCCAGGCCCGACATTCCGCTGTGCCTTTCGTCTCGGATGCGCCGAAGCCGTGTCCGCCAGTACGGTATTGTATGTAGCGATGCCTGATGCCTTGGGCGGAAAGGGCCGAGTCGAGGAGCTCCGAGTTGTGGTATCTCACGATGGGGTCGTCTTTGCAATTGACGAGAAAGACCGGCGGACAGTCCTTTGCGACGTGTTTCTCCAGCGATAGGGAGTCGCGCATCGCTCTGCTATGCTTGCCGTACTCGCCCAGCAGCGCACGCCGTGAACGCTTGTGACTGTCGGGGTGCGACATGCTTACCACCGGATAGATGGCTGCGATGAAGGTTGGCGATGCATCCTTATCCATTGTCCATCGCGCGTTGTCCATCGTGCATAGTGCCAGATGTCCTCCGGCCGAGAAGCCCATGACGCCAAGCTGTTGGGGATTGATGCCATAATCGGCGGCATGTTCGCGCAAGAAACGGATGGCTTGCAGCAGGTCGTGGAGCATGTCGGGGTGCTGATGTCCCCTGAACAGGAGCCGCGAATGCGTGATGTATGGCACGATGCCCTGGACGCGATACTTCAGCACGAAGGCCGAGATGCCGTTTGCCTGCAGCCATCGGGCCACGTCCGTTCCCTCCGTCTTCAGGGCATGCCAGCAGTACGAACCGCCCGGGCAGACGATGACTGCCGTGGTGGGCCGGTCGGAAGCGGCAAGGAAAGGCGTCAGTGTGACTGAGGATGCTCGCACATCCGTCCCGTCCCAGAGCCTGACTTCCCTTGGTCCGGCGGGTTCCGGTTCAGCCGTCGGGCGTTGCTTCTCCCTTGCATGAGGCTGCAAGCAGAAGCAGAGCATACACATTATTATATATAATAAGGGCTTAGACATCCTGCTCTATTCGGTTAGCCATCTCGGTGTATCTGTGGATGTAATACGCTCTCATTCCGGACGCCTGCTTTCTCGGCGTTGCTCCGAACGCTTGCATCTCCTCTGGACCGAGGCGTTTGTCTATCTCTATCCTGATGGGCCATTTGCGAAGGTACTTGCCCTTCTTGGGCAAGACCTTGCCTGCGCCGTACGAGACGATGGGGAGAATGTCGACACCGAGCTGCCTTGCCAGATAGAAGGCACCTTGGTGGAAACGTGAGACGGAGCCGTCCAGCGAGCGTGTCCCCTCGGGGTAGACGACGATACTGTAGCCTCTGTCGACCAGCGACTGCAGCTTCGGCAGCAGGACGTCCATGCCTTCTGTGGCCTGATAGAACTCTGCGTCGCGCAGGATGTAGCCGTAGAGCGGGTTGTTCCAAACCCAGTCTTTCGTCAGGCAGACAAGTCGCGGCGAGTGCATCAGCATGGTCATGAGGTCGAGGTGCGACTGGTGGTTGCAGATGATGATGGCCGGTTCGGTGAAGTCTTCCTGGTGAGGATTGCCGATGGAGAACTTGACGCCGGGTATGCCGTGCCAGTATGTGACGAGCCGTGCAAAGAAGTAAATCAGCCGATGCAAGCCCTTGCGCTTCTTCTCCAGGCTGTGAACGAAGAGGATATGGTAGAGGGCGTAGGGCGGGGCAACGATGATGGTGAAGACGAGGAAAAAGAGAAGCGAGTAGACGGTCCGCAAGGTTGTCATCAGTCCGCGCCAGATGGCAAGCGGCAGACCATAGACAAGTGCCAGGACACAGAGGAAGGTGTTGAGGATGAAGATGCGCGTGAAGTCCCTGACCGGACGGAAATGTGACACGCGTTCAGCCGGCGCGGGATAGAAGACGCCGACGGGAACGGAGACCAGCTCCACGCCATGCCAGGAGGCGAAGACCAGCAACTCGAGCTCGGCCTCGTAGCGAGACGTGAGCAGCGACAGGCCGTGGAGCTTCTTCACGGGATAGAGGCGGAAGCCCGACTGCGTGTCCTTCAGCCGACGGCCCGTTTGAATGGCGAACCAGAAGTTGCTGAAGGCGTTGGCAAATTTGCTGCCTTTGCTGCGCGGCATCGTTTCGAGTCCCTTCCGTTGGCCTACGACGAGGGCTCCCGGGTGCTGCTGGTTGGCCTGGAGCAGCGTGGGAATGTCCTCGGGGAAGTGCTGACCGTCGGCATCCAAGGTGATGGCATAGGAGAATCCCATCGCGAGTGCTCGGCGGAAACCACGTTTCAGGGCTGTGCCCTTGCCCGCGTTCCTGGGGTAGGAGACAATGGTGATGCCCTCGATGCCTTGCAGGATGTCGAGCGTACCATCCGTGCATCCGTCGGCAACGACAATGACGTCGAGGCATTGGGCAAGCGTTCGGCGGACGACGTCGGCTATGGTTCCTGCATTGTTGTATGTAGGAATCACGGCGCAGATGCCTCTGTCGCGTAGCGTCTGACTATTTGTTTGTCTGGATGTCATGCAGTTCTATGACTGTGCGGTTGCCGTTCTTTTCGTGCAGTTCCACTTTGTTGACGGTGGACTGCTTGATGTCGAAGTGCAGTACGAGTTTGGCGTACATGCGTTTCATCTCTTTTCTGAGGGGCAGAAGAGTTGCCACATATTCCGTTGGCAACGCTTCGGCCGAGACCTCGAAGGCTGTGTTGTCGGTCAGACTCTTGCCTGCCACGCTGTTCATTATCAGGCGTGCCATCTCGCCGGCAAACTTGTTCCGCCCGCCATCCTTTGAGCCTTCTTTCGTCAGACGCGCGTCTGTTCCGTCCAGGATGAGTGCGCTTTGCCTTGGCGACGTGTATTCCCATCGCAGCTTGTCCGGTTGCTGGCAGAACATCTTGCCCTCGGACACCTGTGCCTCCTTCAGCATCTTCGAGTACCGCGTCTGCGTGAAGTTGGCCTGGATGGACTTCGTGGCCTGGGCAACTGAAGCCATCTTCCGTATGATTTCCTGCTCGCTCAGCGTCTGAGCCGAGAGCGTAATCGCCATTAGGCAGCAACCGATAAAGAGTATCAACCTTTTCATTTGCCTGTTTCTCTCAGTCCTTATTCCTCAATTATCAATCTTCAGTCTTCAATTTCCACACTCCCTTTCCTCACTTTGCTATCAGGTAACAGCCGGCCATGATGAGGAGGACGCCCAGCCAGCGCGTGGGGCTCACCTCTTCGTGGAACACCAGTATTGCCGCTACCATGCCCAGCACATAGCTGAGCGACACCATCGGATAGGCCATGCTGAAGGGGAAGTGCTTGATGATGTAGAACCAAAGGATGGTGCCTGCCGCGTAGAGGAGGCCGCAAAGGGCAAACTGCCAGTTCGTGAGCACGGAGCTCCAGAACCGCCAGCACCAGCCGAAGGGCTCCATCCGCCCAAGGGCAAGCTTCAGGAACACCTGTCCGCCTGCAAGCAACAGACTTTGTACGATGGCTAAGGGCAATAACTTCATAGCTTGTGATTCATTCTGCAAAGATACAACAAATATTGTTTCCCACCAAATAACTCATGCAGGGAAGGTGAAAAATAAATTTTTAGTCTGCAAAGTTCTGCAGGAGGGGTATTAGACTTCACGTGCTTAGTTGACTAACGACACGTGCTTAGTTGGTTGACTTTATGTGCGTAGGGTTTAGTCACTCGCTGGGCTTCGGCCCAAGATGATGCTTCGGGAGTAGAGCCTTGGCGGAACAGGCTTGCCCATCCGACGGAAGATGTTCTGCAAGGTGGGCGTTGCCTCGTCGTGCAAACCAACGAGAACGGTCCTGGCCTTGCCTGTCTCTATCAGTCGCTTGGCATCGCGAAGAGCCCATCGGAGCGAGTCGGAGCCTTGGCTGTAGGTCATGTTGTAGCCGTGACACTTGAGCCTGATGGCAATGGCCGAACTGAGTGTATTGTGGGTGCTCTGCATGAAGAGGGTAGGGCTGAGCGTCTCTTCGCCCTGCTCCAGCATGTCGGTGAGGAACTTCTCGCTCGTCTCGAGCATGCCGTAGGCTGTGGCTGTGATGATGGCATCCGGGCATTCTATGCCAGCCTCCCGCAGAGCCTGCATCGACGACAAAGTGGATGCCTTCATGAGTAGCGACATCCGTCGGGCCTCGCCTGCGGAGATGTATTGGCGAAGTGCCTGCCCATCCAGCTCTCCGTCCGCGGAGAGAATGGTGGCTTCGGCCAGCTGTTCGCTCTTGAAGCGGTTCTCCTCGGGGGATGACCCTGTGGGAACAGAGCTTATCACGAGCGCCGAGTCGTTGCCTCCGAAGCCGAAGGAGTTGCAGAGGACCGAGGTGCAGATGCCAGTTTTGAATTTTGAATTTATTAATGTTGAATTGCCGTAAGGCTTGATGCATGCTTCGTCCTGCTCCTTCCAACCGAGGTTGGCGGGCAGGAACTGGTGCCGAAGCGCCAGGATGCAAATGACGGTTTCGATGGCGCCGGAAGCAGAAGTGGTGTGACCCGTAAAGCCTTTCGTGCTGGAGACGGGCGGTATCTCTTCGCCGAAGACACGTCGGATGGCCGCACTCTCGCTGGCATCGTTGTTCGGAGTGCCTGTCCCGTGGGCATTGATGTAGTGGATGTCCTCCGGCTTCAGCCCGGCCATCTGCAAGGCGTCGCACATGGCAAGGTAGGCACCTTCGCCGTCCTCGGAGGAAGCAGTCTGGTGAAAAGCGTCGCATCGGTTGCCGTAGCCGCGGATAAAGATGGGGCAAGGGGCCCCTTGCTCCGGCTCCGAGTGGGCTTTCAGCACAATGTAGGCGGCTCCTTCGCCAAGGTTCAGCCCGGCACGACTCTTGTCGAACGGCCGGCATTGCTCCTTGTCGAGAATCATCAGGGAATTGAATCCGTTCAGGTGGAACATGCTCAAAGCCTCTGTGCCGCCTGCGATGACGATGTCCGCCTCGCCTGCCTTCAGCATTTCCGACCCGAGGATGATGGCGTTGACGGCAGACGAGCAGGCCGTTGACACGGTGCAGACCTCCGCATCCGCAAGGCCGGCAAGGTCGGCCATCTGGCGCGTGGAGCTGCCGCAGTCGTGCTTCTTCAGGAGTGGCAGCAAGTCGTTTCCCTCGCTCATCTGTCGGAAGAAGTGCTCCGTGACATCCATTCCGCCCACGGTTGTGCCGTTGATGACGACCACGCGCTTGCCTTCTGTGGCAATTCCTGCCTGCTCCAAAGCCTGACGAATAGCGATGGCTCCCATCAGAACCGTGCGGCTGATGATGGTCGTCTCGTCCTGTCCGAGCATCCGCAGCATGTCCGCGTTCGAGAGTTTCACTTCGCCAACGGGCAGTTCCTTGTGGACAGACTGGAGGTAGTGCATGGGGCCAATCCCCGTTCGTCCTGCCTTGAGGGACTCCAGGACAGCCGAGGCATCGTTGCCAATCGCGCAGATAATGCCGTAGCCTGCTACTTGGATATTCATTTTCCTGTTTTGTTAAAGGCACTCCCCTTTTGGGGAGCGGGGAGAGGGGCTCTTACTTTTTCCTGTTTGCCTGCACGTATTCTGCTATGGTTCTCACGCTCTTGAAGATGGCTTTGCCCTCTTTGGGGTTGGCTAGACGAATGCCATATTCCTTCTCTAAGAGTACGATGATTTCCAGCACATCGATGGAGTCGAGGCCGATGCCTTCGTCTCCGAAGAGAGGCGCGTCTGCGTCGAAGTCCTCCAAAGAGAGCTCCTCCAGGTTGAGGGCTTCTTTAATCTGTAGCTTAAGGTCCTTGATAAGTTGTTCCATATTGTTTTATGATGTTGTGTTATACATTGACAGTTCGCATTCGTAGCAGGTCTCGCTCTCGGCATCCACCCAGCCGCTGATGGCACTTGTCGCGTTCGTCTGGGCAAGAGTGGCTTCCAGTATCTGCTGCATCAAAGTCTCGTCTCGCTCGGGAAGGATGTAGAAAGAGGTCTCGCCGCACAGGTGATGACGTATCGCCACCTCGCCTGCTGTGATGTTCGGCAGGGTGTAGACGAAGACGGAAGGGCTGGGGAAGAACCGCTCGCGACTGAGCGGAACGGAGGATGCCTCGTCATCGCCGATGGTAGCAAGGTACTGGCGGTCGGCCACGACGGAGGACGAATGGTTGAAGAGTATGACGGCAACCTCCGAACCATGCCCTTTGTCGGCCTCCGATTCTTGCGACGAGGCTTTCAGAAGCAGTTCGGTTGCCACGAAAGCCAGTCGTGCGAGGATGTCCATCTTGTAGAACTTGGGGTAATCCCCTATTTGCTGCTTGTAGATGTCGGTGGGAGAAGTCCCATCGGCAGAAGTGAGTCTGACGGTCTGCACCTTTTCGAGCGTCACTTTGCCACTTGCCACTTGTCCCTTGCTCCATGCCCCTTTTTCGAAAAGTGCTGCTACGTTGCAGCCGCCGAAGCCCGACATAATCTTCAGGAAGGCAGTCTTGTCGGTTGGCCGAGGCTCGCTGCTGATGCTGACTTTCCCGCTGACGCCAAGCTCCGTGAAACCCTTCGACGGCAGGACGATACCGTCGTCCGTGGCTCGCATGCTCAGGATGGTTTCCAGCACGCCAGCCGCTCCCATCGTATGCCCGTAGTACCCCTTGAGGGCAGACAGCGGAACGCCCGAGAGGTTGGTGCGTTGGATGGCTTTCGACTCCATTTGGTCGTTGTAGAGTGTGGCTGTTCCGTGCACGCAAACCGAAGCAAGTTGTTGTTTGTCACGCCCTTTCATCACAGCTTCGATGGCGTTCGTCAGACCGTCGCCTTGCGGTGAAGGCGAGACGATGTGGTAGGCGTCGTTGCAAACGGCTCCGTCCACAAGCTGCCATCCAACCGCGCCTGTCATGTCCTTGTCTGAGGGGGACTTTGCTGCAAAGACGATGGTGGCGGCTGCTTCACCTGGGTTGAGGCCGTTGCGCTCCATGTCGAACGGTCGGCAAGGCTCTGCTGAAACGGCTTTGAGCGACTGGAATCCCGAAACGATGAACCGTGACTGCACCTCTGCTCCGACCACGATGGCATAGTCGTAGAGGCTGGCTGAAAGCAGATGATTGGCAAGCAACATGGCCGAAAGCCCTGAGACGCAAGCGTTGCAGACCACGATGGGTGTCGTCGTCACGCCAATGGCTTTCGCTATCATCGCCGCTGCCTCCGAGGGATAGTAACGGACCGCTTGCCCGATGTTTCCCTTTGTTGTGCTCAGGATAAGAACGACTCGCGGGGAAGCGACATCCAGCGAAATGTGCGAAAGTGCTTCCCGAACGGAACGGATGGCAAGGGCTTCGAAGAACGTATGTCCGTCGATGGCAAGCTCAGCCCTCTGCTCCTCGCTGAACAGCGACGCGGTGAACGGCTCCGTTGTGCCCCACGGACCACGGTCCTCGCCAGCCTTTGGCCCGTAGCGCCTCAGGGCAGAGGCACCCGACAGGACTGCCCGGTAGTTCTGCTCTGTGGTTAGTCCCAGGGGAGATGTTATGTTGGTGGACAATACGTTAATCATGTTTTCTATGGCTTTCGGCACTTAGCTTCGTTCTCTTGTCGCTTTGTTCCAGACTCTCGCCCCAGAAGTCAAAGTAGTTGTACCATTGCGTCGGATACCTGCGGACCAGCCTCTCCAGCTCGCTCACGTAGGCGTCGGAGAGCTGCTTTATCTGTTCCTGCCGGGGAGCAGACTTGTCGTAATGGAGCGGTGTGACGTATATCTTGTAGCCTCGGAGCGAGGACTTCATGACGTTGACAGCCAGCACATTGACCATACGCGCTGTGGCAATGGCGAAAGGCCCGAGGGGGAACTTTGCCTTTGTGCCGTGGCTCTCGGCATCGGAGGCGTGCTCTGCCGGCGATGCACCCAGGAAGTCGTGCTCGATGAACTTCGGCGAGCCGTTGATGCGGTCGGCCGACATGCTGACTATCTCGCCGTCGGTCAGGGCCTTGTCTATCTCGAAGAGGTGGCTCATGTCGGGTTGGATGGCTATCATGTTGGTGTTCGTCTCGGCAAACATCTTGCTGCGGTTCCGCATGACGGAGGCTTTCTCTCCGGCAAAGACGAGGGCGTTGAGGCGCTTCACCTTGCTGACAAGCGTGTAGCCTGCAATCTCGTAGTTGCCGATGTGCGCACTCAGCATGACGAAGCCTTCCTTCTGCTTCGTGAGTTCTGTGAACTGTTCGGCTCCTTCTATCTCTATGTTGAACTTCTTGCCGGCATACATCGCGAACTTGTCAACCACGACCTGACCGAAGAGGCAATGGTTGACGTAGGTCTTCCAGGCAGACTTCAGCCGGCCGTACCCGATGCGCTGGCGGAAGTAGCGATAGATGATGCCTCGGCTCGGATTCAGCATCAGGCAAATGGGAACGACGAAGACCGCCACGAAGACGTACAACACGCGTGTGTCGATATGCCGAAGCAGACGAATCAGCCACCTGTGCATCCATTCGTTGCCATACGTCGTTCCTGCCCAATTGTTGTTCATCAGCCGCTGTCTCGCCTGTCTGTAAGAAGACAGTTTCTAATAATTTTTAACTATTAACTTTTAATTCTTAATTCTCAGCACCATGATGCTGTGCCCTTGTCCCAGTCCGTCGTGGATGGCTTCTGTCTCCAGCCCAGCTTCTTCCACGAGGCGCCTCATGTCGTCGGAGTGGTACATCTTGCTGTTGCCGTTTGCCATTGCCGTGAAGTAGAGGCTGGTCATCGTGAGACAGAGGGCCGCGGGCTCGTATCGCTGGCGGTCCCAGAACGTTTCCATGATGAACAGGCGCGTGTCGGCATCCATTGCTTCCCTTGTTCGGCTCAGGATGCTGAGAATCTCTTCTTCGCAGAAGCAGTCGAGGAATTGCGACATCCAGATGGCGTCGAGTCCCCCTTCACGCCTTGGGAATGTTGCATTTGCATCGAGCAGATTGATGCCGTAGCCTTTGATGCGTTCGGCCCCGGGCTTGCCCGCAATGTACCCGTGCATCATCTCTATCTGTTGCGGCAAGTCGAGCACAGTCACTTCCACCTCATCGTCGTAGCCGACACATTGCAGCGCCCATCTGCCCGTGTTGCCGCCCACGTCGTAGAGCGAGCGGACATGGTGTTGCCCGAAGACTATCTGAAGCGCCTCCGGGAAGGAGGAATCGCTATAGAAATGGTCGAAGCCGAACCAGCTGTCCTGCACCTGTTTGGGCAGAGAGGAGAGTCCCTCGTAAATGGTCGGCCAGTTGCCAAAGTGCTTCAAGCCCGCGGGTCTGCCCTCTCTGAGCGCCTCTTCCAGGTGGAACCATCCGATGTAGTTGACGTCGTGGTTGAAGTCGATGTTTACCCTTGTGGCCGGGTCGTTCAGGATGAACCAACCTGTCTTGGAGATAGAGTAGCGGTCAGTCTCCGTGTTGATGAGGACTGTGCCAATTGAGAGCGAAGCCTCCAGCAGGCACCTGACAGCGTAGAGGGAAAGTCCTGTCCCCGCGGCAACCTCTTTTTCTGTGAGCCCTTTGTCGCTGTCGCGCAGCATGTCGAGAATGCCGAACTTCAGCATCATTCTCGTTGCCTGGAACACGATTGGTCCCCATGCAATGAATTCTGCCTGTCGCTGTGCCTCTCTCGTCGAGAGCTGCTCCGAAGTGTACCGTTTCTTTGTGTCGGGAAAGAGGTTCATATATTTGTGTCCTTATTATCTTATGTTTTACGCCGAATGATTTATTTTCTTATGCAAAGATACGAAATAAAGTTCATTCTTCCGTCTTCCGTGCCTGTTATCCGTCAAGAATAGCGCATTTATTATTATCTTTTAACTTATCGGTATATATTATAAAAGCGGTTCCCCCTTGTATGAGAGAACCGCCTTTCTGTATGTTCTGCCATTGTGACCTGCGTTAAGCTCTGTTCAGTCCAGACTCATACGCATAGCCAATTTGTCAGTTTCTGCGTGAGGCTGAGTAGTTGATACGCAACGCCCACGACTTACGGAGCACTTCCTTGATGTCGGTGATGTAGCCCATCTGTGTGTGCTGGTCGGCCTTGATGCTGATAATCTGCTCTGCCTGATTCGTCATGCCCTTACGCTCTGCTGCCACGAAATCCATTACTTCGCGCGGCTCTGCATAGCGGTCGTTCAGCTGAATACGGGTACTGCTACCCATCTGTGCACGCAGGTTATCGGTGGGAGGACCGACGTAGATAAACGATACTACCGACTTCTTCTCCAGCTTTTCCAACTCGGTACCGGCGGGGATGACGAACTTCACCTTCAGGGTCACTTCGCGCATCGTGGTTACCATCATGAAGAAGAAGAGAATGGTAAAGATAAGGTCGGGCAGAGATGAAGTGTTCATCTCCGGCATTTCACGACTTGCTTTTTTCTTGAATCCTGCCATTATTGTTCTCCTCCATACTTTTTGGGTTCGGCCTCAGAGATGTTCTGGGGATAGTACTTCTTTACTGCACCCTTTTCTTCTTCCGTGAGATACTGGAACTCACGTCCGAACTTCTGCTTAGCCAGTTCGTTTCTCAGTTCGTTGTAGGCTGCCACCAACTCGTTCTGCACCTGGAAGTAAGCGTTGTAAGGCGTGCCGCGGTCGGTCTGTACGCTGATTACATGCTTGTCCGTCACGAAGCACTGGCCCAGCAGGTCAATGTTCTTGACGTGCTTCTCTGGCAGCTTGCTCAGGTTGTGCTCGTTCTTGACGAACTCCTTCACACGGGCACGCAGTTCGCGGAAGTCGCCTTCTCCACTACTTGTCTCGTCCTTAATCCACAGTTGGCCTGCAGCATTGATGCGGACGTAGAGGATGTTGCGGCTCTTGATGTCCATAGTGGCATCTTCCTGATCCGGATCTGGCGGCTGGGGCAGGCGTCGTGCCAACCCCTGGTCCGTGTCCATTGAGGTTGTGACCAGGAAGAAGATGAGCAACATGAAGGAGATATCGGCCGTAGAACTGGTGTTCAAGCCCGGCATCTTCTTTTTCTTCTTTGCCATATCTTTTTCTTTTATTAGGTCTGTTTACTTACTTGCGCTCTTTGTCATGACTCCTGTCATGCTAACCACGACAGCAATAGCTGCTGCCACGAACAGTATGCCCATGCTGATGCAGAAGGCGTCGACTACAGTCACCCAGCCTGCCGTGGTCACGGTGCCGTCGGTGGCAGTGAAGTCCTTCTCGCCAAGTCCGCACAGCCATCCGATAACGAATGATGCGATGGTCAGGCATGTTGTGCACATAATAATCTTTCCGCCCGGAACGCCCGTGGTGGCAGCAGGGTCGTTGCCCTTGTTGCTCTGTGCGCTGCGGACCAGTGACCATACCGTGAGAGCGGCCGTCACAGCGGTGAGCACATACATGAGCCACATGATGACGTCGGTGAGCATAGGCTCGTTGTATTCGCCCACAGGATTGTCATAGCCGATGAGCAGAAAGGCTGCGAAGCATACAACAATCAGCGCAACACAGCACATCAGCACGCGACTTGATATCTTTTCAATCTTCATAGTTCTACTTCATTTATGAATTAAGAGTTAAGAGTTAAGAGTCGGGAGTCAGGGTTAAAAGCCATGACTCTGTACCCTAATCTCAAATCCAAATTACTTCTTGCACTTGTCGCTCTTGACGCACATGACGAGCAGTTCCTGAGCTGCTTCCTCCATGTTGCTGGTCAGTGCTTCGACCTTGGAGAGGATGTAGTTGTAGAAGAGCTGCAGCACGAGGGCTACGATGATACCGAAGATGGTGGTGATAAGTGCGACCTTCATACCGCCTGCAACGACTGTCGGGCTGATGTCGCCTGCGCGCTGGATGTCGTCGAAGGCCATTACCATACCAATCACGGTGCCGAGGAAGCCGAGTGACGGAGCCATGGCGATGAAGAGGGTAATCCAGGAGCAGTTCTCCTCGAGGTATGTGCCCTGCACTTCTGCCTCCATGTTGATGGTGCGCTCGATGGTGGCAATGTCGTTGCGGTCGTTACTGTCGAGGCATTCCATTGCCTTGCGGCTCACCTGTGCCACGGGGCCGCGTGTGCCCTTGCACTTCTCGATGGCGTTGGCAATCTTGCCGGCGGCTACGAGGTCGGCGAGTTCCTTCATGAACTTGCGGGTGTTGATCTGGGCGAGGGTCAGATATACGACGCGCTCGATGCAGAATGCGAGACCCAGTACGAGGGCGATGGCTACGAGTGACATGAAGCCTGCGTCACCTTCGATGTACTTTGTCTTGAGGGTCTTGAAGATGCCTTCGTTCTCTTCTTCTACGATGGGAGCAGCTTCGACTGTCTCTTCCTCGGCAGCAGATTCCACAGCGGCTGTATCAACGGCGGCGCTGTCTACCACTTCGGTAGCAGCTGTGTCGTCCTCTTGAGCCATAACAGATGATGTTGCTCCGAAAGAGCAGGCAGCAACCATTGCAATAATTGCAAATAACTTTTTCATTGTGTAGTTTGTTTAGATGTTTGTAGATTTTATTTGTTTATTGTTTTGTTGCGGAGAGAGCGAGATTCGAACTCGCGAACCGCTTTTGACGGTCACACGCTTTCCAGGCGTGCCTCTTCAGCCACTCGAGCATCTCTCCTTTTGGGGCGCAAAGCGGGGCGGTTATGCCTCATTTTGCACTTTCCGACTACAAAAATACCTTTTTTTTCTTATACAGCCATGGCTTTTAGGCAAAAAGTTTTGTTTTATGCGTTTTTTTTGCTGCGTTTGATGTCTTCCGGCTTGTTCAGGCACGGAAATATGCGTTTTGTGTTGTTGTTTGTGACACTTTCGGCTTCCTGCTCGCTTACATTGTATATATATGCTATTTTGCGAAGCACTTCGACGATGTAGGCGCTCTCGTTTCGCTTGCCCCGATAGGGTACGGGAGCAAGGTAGGGTGCATCGGTTTCGAGCACGATGCGTTCCAGGGGTACGGCTGTGAGTGTTTCGGGCAGGATGTTCTTCTTGTATGTCACTACGCCGCCGATGCCGAGCATGAAGCCGGGGAACTGGAGGAGCTCCTGTGCCTCGTCGGCTGTGCCTCCAAAGCAATGGAAGATGCCGGTGAGGGCTTCGCCGCGATACTCTGTCATGGCTGCCACGAGCTGCCGATGTGCCGAGCGGGCATGTATCACGAGGGGCAGGCTGTGGCGGACGGCCCATTCGATTTGTGTTCGGAAGGCGGCTTCCTGTTCCTGGGCATTGCTGTTGTCCCAGTAGTAGTCGAGCCCCACTTCGCCGATGGCGATGAAGGGGTGGTCGGGGTCGGCCAGCCGCTTCTCCATGTCGGAAAGGACCTGGAGATAGGTGTCGGGCTTCACGTCTTCGGGGTGCAACCCGAGCATGGGGTGGCAGTAGCCGGGGTGCCGTCGGCAAAGCTCGAGCATGGGGGTGATGCTGTCGGCGTTGATGTTTGGCAGCAGGATGTGTTCTACTCCGGCTTGGCGTGCGCGCTGCACGACGTCTTCGCGGTCGGCGTTGAACTCCGGTTCGTAGATGTGGCTGTGTGTGTCTATCATGCGTCTTCAGCTCTGGCGTCCCATGAGTCCGTGTGCGAGGCTGCGCAGCATCTGCTTCCGCTGTTCGGGCAGCCGGACTTCGTCGAGGCTGGCTTCGGCCTGGGCGAAGTAGGCGTCCATGCGTTCCTGTGCCATGCGGTCGACGCCGATCTTTGTGTAGAGGGCTGTGACGGCTTGTATCTTCTCTTGCGGCTCGCAGTCTTTGTTGCCGATCCAGTGCTGCAGCTGTGCGAGGTCCTGGCCGGAGGCATTGCGCAGGGCGTTGATGAGCATGAAGGTCTTTTTGTCGCAGAGGATGTCGCCGCCGATTTTCTTGCCGAAGACGGCGGGGTCGCCATAGACGTCGAGGTAGTCGTCCTGGAGCTGGAAGGCAAGTCCGATGCGTTCGCCGAAGCGATAGAGTGTGCTGGCATCCTGCTCTGGTGCGCCGGCCAGTGTGGCGCCTATCTGCAGGGCGCATGCCAGCAGGACGGATGTCTTGAGGCGTATCATTTCGATGTACTCGGCTTCGGTCACGTCGCTGCGTGTCTCGAAGTCGATGTCGTACTGTTGTCCTTCGTCTATCTCGATGGCTGTCTGCGAGAAGATGTTCATGACGGCTGGCATCTTCTCCTTGTCGCACTGCATCATGTAGCGGAAGGCGAGCACCAGCATGTTGTCGCCGCTGAGGATGGCGGTGTTGTCGTCCCACTTGCGGTGCACGCAGGCTTTGCCGCGTCGCACTTCTGCGCGGTCCATGAGGTCGTCGTGCAGGAGTGTGAAGTTGTGGTACGTCTCGAGCCCGATGGCTGGCATGAGGCAGGGCTGTACGTCCTCTTGGTAGAGGTTGTAGGCTGCGAGCATGAGTACGGGGCGGATGCGTTTGCCTCCGAGCGAGAGGACGTAGCGTATGGGGGCGTAGAGTCCTTGGGGCTCACGCTCGAGGGGCATGGCGGCGATGGCAGTGTTTACCATCTGGAGGAGTTGGTCGCTGTTATACATTATTATATTATATATAGGTCGTATGGGACTTATGAGACTTATAGGACTTATGGGACTTATGGGACTTATAGGTCTTATAGGACTTATAGGACTTATGAGACTTATAGGTCTTATATGGGGTGCCTTATTGCAAGAGAGGCTGTCCGCGAGAAAAGCGAACAGCCTCCCAGTTGTGTCTTGTGGGTCTGTGCCTTGTTTGGATGGCTGCCTTTAGTTCAGGCGGAACATGACGGGCAGGTTGAAGCGCGAACGCACGGTCTTGTTACCCTGGCGTGCAGGCTTCCACTTGGGCATCATCTTCACGACGCGCTCTGCTTCCTTGGCGAGGTTGGGGTCGGGGGTGCGGAGGGTCTTGACGTCGACGATGGAGCCGTCGCGGTTGACCACGAAGGCGACGATGACGCGTCCCTGTACGCCCTGCTCCTGGCAGATGCTGGGATATTTGATGTGTTCGCTCAGCCACTTGAAGCATTCAGCTTCGCCGCCGGGGAACTGTGCGTTCTCCTCTACCATTTCGTAGATGCGGTCGTCATCGTCGGCTTCAACGACGGGTCCGACGGGTCCGGTCACGACAGCGCTGGGAGCACCGGTGCCCACCACGGTGGTGATGGCTTGGTTCATTTCCTCGCTGCTCTCTATCTCTTCCTCAGGAATCTCGGTGTCGTCCTCGACCTCGTTGATGAACTCCATGACGGTGGGCGCTGCTGCTGGGGGAGGTGCCATCACTTCCTGTTGCTGTGTGATGGGGATCATGTCCTCTTCCATCTTGAAATCGTAAATCTTCTCTTCCTCTACTACCTTCACCTCGCGCTGGGTGTACTCGAAGGCAACGAACATGAGTGCGAGGGCCAGTACGTATCCGATGAGGATATTGGTCGACTTCTGACTCTGCAGCTCTTCGTTAACAGTTTTGTTAGCTTCCATATTTTATTTTATTGTTTTTATTGCCTAAACACATTGTTAGTGCCACAAATTTACGTCATTTTTTTTATTTGGCGTACACGAAAATCCCTTTTTTTTCCTTTTACGGGTGTTTTTGTGCTCTCAATGGCGGATATTGACAAAAAAAGCTTTAACTTTGGAGGCGATTTATGAAGATAAAGACAAAAATACGACGTTACTTGCTTCTTCCTGTTTGCTTCGGGCTGATTCCTTCCGCGGCGGCACAGGAAAGCGGCAGTGTGTTCAATTTCCTGAACCTGCCCGTTTCGGCCCATTCCACTGCGCTCGGCGGCAAGAATATCTCGCTGGTGGAGGACGACATTTCGCTGGCGATACAGAATCCTGCTCTGCTGACCGGCGTCAGCAACCACACGGTGGGGTTCTCGTTCATGACCTACCTGCAGGGCACCAACACCGGAGCTGCAGCCTATTCGCAGCATGTGGGCGAGCGCGGAGCCTGGGGTGCGAACGTGCAGTTCGTGGGTTACGGCTCGACGAAGGAGACGTTGCTTTCCGGCGAGATCGTCGGGGAGTTCAAGCCTCTGGACCTCTGCATTGCAGGCCAGTACAGCCACATCCTGAGCGAACGCTGGGCAGGCGGCGTCACTGCCAAGTTCATCTATTCGCACTACGGGCCCTACACGTCGTGTGCCCTGGCTGCCGACCTGGGGCTCAACTACTACGACGAGGACCAGGACTTCTCGGTCTCGATGGCAGCACGCAACCTTGGCGGACAGGTGAAGAGCTTCGCCGAGACCCGCGACCGCCTGCCTGCCGACCTGGAGATAGGCATCACGAAGTCGCTGGGACACGCCCCCATCCGCATCTCCCTGACGATGGTCGACCTGACGCGCTGGACGTCGGACGACTACTTCACCACGGGCACGAAGCTCAAGGCCGGCAGCATCTTCATCAACCACTTTGTGCTGGCTGCGGAGTTCCTGCCTTCCGACAAGTTCTACGTAGGGCTGGGCTACAACTTCCGGCGCGGCTACGAGATGACGGCGGCGGGCTCGTCGCATGCGGCAGGCCTGTCGTTCGGCGGCGGCATCAACCTGAAGCGGCTGAAGCTGGGCATCGCCTATGCCAAGTATCACGTCAGTGCTCCCACGCTGGCCTTCACGCTGGCCTATAACTTTGCCAAGACAAGAGAATAAGACATTATTATATTATGAAGCTCATCACCATCGCCATCGACGGCCATTCTTCGTGCGGCAAGAGCACGATGGCAAAGGACCTTGCCAAGGAGATCGGATACATATATATCGACACGGGCGCGATGTACCGCTCCGTGACGCTCTTCGCCCTGCGGAACGGCCTGATCACCGCTGCCGGCATCAACGAGGAGGCGCTGCGCCAGAGCATGCCCGACATCATGATAACCTTCCGCCTGAACGAAGAGACGGGTCGCCCCGACACCTATCTGAACGGCGTGTGCGTGGAAAAGGAGATACGCACGATGGAGGTCTCGAAGTGGGTCAGCCCCATTGCCACGCTGGGCTTTGTGCGCGAGGCGATGGTGGACATGCAGCGCCTGATGGGCGAGGCAAAGGGTGTCATCATGGACGGGCGCGACATCGGGACCGTCGTCTTCCCCGATGCCGAGCTGAAGGTCTTCGTCACGGCCAGTGCCGACGTGCGTGCCCAGCGCCGCTACGACGAGCTCACGGCTAAGGGCGAGACATGCAGCCTTGACGAGATTCGGGCCAACATCATCGAGCGCGACCGCATCGACTCCACCCGTGCCATCAGTCCGCTCCGCCAGGCCGACGACGCCATCGTGCTCGACAACAGCAACATGACCATCCCCGAGCAGAAGGCATGGCTGCTGGAGCAGTACCACAGAGCGGCAGGCGAGGACTGAAGCGCCGTGCTCTTCCGAAATAAGCGCCGTGCTCTTCGGAAAAAAGCGTTAGGCTCTTCTGAAAAAAGCGTTAGGCTCTTC
>DGTM01000003.1:0-37546 GCA_002394305.1 Prevotellaceae bacterium UBA4336 | reverse complement strand
ATAAGAGCTAGGCTCTTCCGGAATAAGAGCTAGGCTCTTCCGAAATAAGCGCGTGCCGTGACAGAAAGAAGGGAGTGTGTCAGCATGAGCCGACACACTCCCTTCTTTCTGATTCCGACTTTGTGTTTCTGGCTATTTGCGTACAGGACGGATAGTCCGACCGACGTAGCGGTAGTAGTAGTTCATTAAGACAGGATGGCCTGCGCTGAAGAAAAGGCTGCTCGCACTTCCCGGGTATCCGACGGAGATTGAGCGCGACCAGTAGTAGCCTTCCGTGCCGGCTCCGCCAAGATTCGTGTCCTGGCAATGTCCCGCCGCGGGCAGGAAGATTTGTTTCCCGTTGCGCTTGCTTATAATCATTCTTCAAAGGAAAAGGCAAGAAAATGTTTCAACCGAGGGGGGTGTTTGTGAATTATTTCGTACCTTTGCAGGCATGAAGATAGAAATAGACCAGGGTTCGGGCTTCTGCTTCGGCGTGACACGCGCCATCGGCAAGGCTGAAGAGGAGCTGGCAAAGGATGACCAGCTGTATTGCCTGGGCGACATCGTGCACAACGGCAGGGAGTGCGACCGCCTCGGGCAGATGGGACTCGTGACAATCAACCACGAACAGATGCGGCAGATGCACGACGCCAAGGTGCTGCTGCGGGCTCATGGCGAGCCGCCCTCCACCTATGCGCTGGCACGCGAGCGCTCCATCAACCTGATAGACGCCACGTGCCCCGTGGTGCTGCACTTGCAGGAACGCATCAAGAGGGAGTATGATGCCGACCCCGAGCACCGGAAACAAATCGTCATCTTCGGCAAGAACGGACACGCCGAAGTGCTCGGGCTGGTGGGGCAGACGGAGGAGACGGCCATCATCATCGAATCGGCCGACGAAGTGGAGAAGCTCGACTTCACGCGCGACATCTGCCTCTACTCCCAGACGACAAAGCCGCTCGACGAATTCCGCAAGATTGTCAACTACGTCCAGCAGCACATCAGCCCCGAAGCCACCTTCACCTACTACGACACCATCTGCCGGCAGGTGGCCAACCGCATGCCGAACATCCGCAGCTTCGCCCTCAGGCACGACGCCGTACTCTTCGTCTGCGGCAAGAAGAGCAGCAACGGCCGTGTCCTCTTCAACGAATGTAAGAAGGCGAACCCCCGTTCCTACCTCATAGACACAGCCGACGAAATAGATGTCCGCTGGCTGCAGGACTGCGATTCGATAGGCATCTGCGGTGCCACGAGCACCCCGAAATGGCTAATGGAGCAGTGCAAAGTAAGAGTCGAGCAGCTGCTTGGCAGCGACGAATGACGTGCGTTCGCCGCGGAGCACGCCCTGCTCGGCGGCCTGAAGCATGTCGGCAATCGTCGGGTTGTGATAGAAGTTCCCCATCAGTTGCTCGTTGATGCTCTCGTACATCCAGTACTTCGCCTGCTCGGCCCGGCGGTAGTCGAAGTAGCCGTTCTTCTTGACGAAGTCCAGGTAGCTGTAGACCATGTCCCAGACCTCCTTGATACCATAGCCGTAGAAGCCGCTGTAGGTGAGCACCTGCGGCGCCCATCCGCTCTCGGGCAGCGGGAAGAGGTGGAGCGCGTTGCGGAAGTGTGTGGCTGCCAGCTGGCACTTGTCGACGTTGCCGCCGTCGCACTTGTTGATGATGATGCCGTCGGCCATCTCCATGATGCCGCGCTTGATGCCCTGCAGCTCATCGCCCGTGCCGGCCAGCTGGATGAGCAGGAAGAAGTCGACCATCGAGTGGCAAGCCGTCTCGCTCTGCCCTACGCCCACCGTCTCGACGAAGATTTTGTCGAATCCCGCTGCCTCGCACAGGATGATGGTCTCGCGCGTCTTGCGTGCCACGCCGCCCAGACTGCCTGCCGAGGGGCTGGGGCGGATGAACGAATCGGGGTGGACGCTGAGCTTCTCCATGCGCGTCTTGTCGCCCAGGATGCTGCCCTTGCTCCTTTCGCTCGAGGGGTCGATGGCAAGTACGGCCAGCCGTCCGCCGTATTCCTTCAGCACGTGTATGCCGAACTCGTCGATGCTGGTGCTCTTGCCTGCACCCGGCACGCCGCTGATGCCCACGCGGATGCTGTTGCCGGAGTATGGCAGGCATTTCTCTATGACCTCCTGTGCTATGACCTGATGTTCGGGGATGGTGCTTTCGACCAGCGTCACGGCCTGCCCCAGGACGGTGATGTTGCCCTTCAGGATGCCTTCCACGTAGTCGGCAGCCGAGAGCCGATGGCGCGAAAAGCGCTTGCGGTTGAGATGCGGGTTGACGGTGGAGACGGGGCCGACGCCGCTGTTCACGGTCAGTCCGGCATATTCGGGATTGTTCTCGGGGTGTTCCATATTAACTCTTGACTTCCACGTTGATGTATTGCTTGGCTTGCTTGGGTGCGTCGGTGATGAGGAGGACGCGCATGCGCCCCTTGCTTTTGCTTAGGTAGCCTGCGGTGACGCTCACCTTCAGGCGTGTGCTTTTGCCGGGACGTATGGTGCGGTCGGAAATCCTGACGCTGAGGGCTTTGTTGAAGACCTGCACCTGCTGTATGTGCAGGTCGCTTTGTCCGGTGTTGGTGAGCGTGACGATGTGGCTGACGGCCTTCTTTCCGCTCTTGGCCTCCATGCTGATTGTCGATTCGCTGACCGTGAGCTCGGGTGCGGCGGCAAGTTCCGCCTCGGACATTTCGGCGAAGCGTGGCAGCAGGATGGCCGAGACGAGTATCTCGTTTGTCTCTCCGATTTTGTCGCCAAGGTAGCGCGAGAGGTAGATGCTCGTCTGGCTGAGTCCGAGCTGGCTGAGCTTCTCGCTGTCGAGCGTGATGCGGATGGTGCCGGTCTTCCCTGCGGGGATGTCTTTTGGTTCGCACTGGGCGGTGAGGTACGGCGGCAGGTGCATGAGCTCGGGCCGGTAGGCGGTGCGGTCGGTGTTCAGCACGCGCAGCTCGGCCGTCGGCTTGTCTCCAAGGTTGACGTCCTCGAACTCGATGGTGTTCGTCTCCAGCAGGACGCCCCCGAGGTCGAGGGGGAATTCGTCGCTGAAGTCGTGTATCTCGGTGACGACGGTGCCCTGGATGCCGATGTACTTCGGTTCGGCCGAGGCGTTGGTCCGCACCTCGAGTTCCTTGTAGAAGGTGCCCAGGAGCTTGGCGTCGAAGGTCAGGGATATCTCGCCGCGTGCGCCGGCAGCGATGGCCGCCTTGGGGTACTGCACGTCGAGGCAGCCGCAGGAGGCCTTCACCTCTTGGATGAGCAGTGGCTTGTCGCCTTTGTTTGTGAATCCGATGCTGAACTTCCTGGGCGTCTGGAATGCCACTTCGCCCATCTTCTTGATGTCGGTGTCGGGCACGAAGCGTGGCTGTGCGAGTGCGCCGAGTGCTGCGGCGGCAAGGAATATGAGGAGCGACAGGATGCGCGTCGTGTCGTGTGGTAATGCTTTAATCTGTGCCATGGAAATGCAAAGTTACCTTATTTTTGCGAGAAAGACAAGGCGAAAGGCAAAAACTTCCCGTCTTGTTACATTTTTTAGCAGAAACAGATGGCAGAGTCGCCGTAAAGGTGTACCTTTGCAGCCGAATACATGCGTGCAGATATGAGGCTTAGTCAATTCTGGGAGGAGCTGCTCATGCTCTTCTTCGCTGCGGTGCTCACGGTGCTGTTCAGTACGTGCTCGTTCCTCTATCCGATTAATCCGTGGGACGACGCCAATGTGTACATGACCATAGGCAACGCCATGCTTAGCGGCAAGGAGCTCTACGTGGACATCTTCGACCATAAGGGCCCGGTGCTTTTCTTCCTGCACGAGGCGGCGGCGATGCTGTCGCGCAGCAGCTTTGTGGGCATCTGGCTGGTGGAACTGGTGTGCTGCTACTTCTACCTGCACTATTCGCTGCGCACGATGCGGCAGTTTTCGGCTTCGGATGCCACGTTGCCCCTGACGCTCCTGCTTGGGGTGGTGACCTATTCGTCGGACTTCTTCTACTATGGCGACAGCGTGGAGGAGTTCTCGTTGCCCATTCTGGCGCAGAGCCTCTACTATATGGTGCGGTTTGCCCGCGACGGCCATGTGCCCTCCGTCCGTCAGTCGTTCTTCGTGGGCGTGGGCGTGGCCCTTATCTTCTGGATGAAGTTCAACCTGCTGTTCTTCTACGTGCTCGGCATCGTGGCACTGGCCTATATCGCCTGGAAGCACGGGTGGATGAAGGGCTTCTGGCTTATCGTCTCCTGTGTGCTGGCGGGATTTGTCTGCCTGACGATACTCGTGCTGTCGTACTTCGCCGTGCATGGCACGCTGGATGCGCTGTGGCAGTCGTACTTCATGGTCAACATCTTCCACTACCACGGCGTGGCGACGAACGGCGAGCCCGACTTCTGGTGGTTCCCGCTCGTGAAGCTTGGCATCTGGACCGTGCTGATGCTGCCGGTGGTCTTCCTGCCGACGCGTCGCGAGGTGAAGCTGCTCGTCTTCTCCACCTACGGCGTGCTGCTGCTCTCCTTCTCGACGATGACGGTGCAGTTCTACTACTTCCTGACCATCTTCACCTTCTTCCCGCTGCTCATCAACTACTGTCCCAACATCAGGCTGACCTGGCGGGCGCATGTCGGCATGCTGGTCATTTCCGTTGCCGGTGCAGCCACGAACTGGAACCTCGTGACGCTGCTGAACGGCACGTTCCCCTGCCGTGTGCTGGAGATGGCCGAGATTATCAATGCCAACACGACGGAGGACAGCGAGGTGCTGACCTTCAGTTCCTACGATACGGGCATCTATCAGCACACGCGGCACCTGCCTCCCAACAAGAACTTCTTCATCTCCAGCATCCTCGACCCCGACATAAAGCGCGAACAGGCCGAGCTGGTGGAGTCGGGACGGGTGAAGTATCTGGTGCGCGAGATAGGGGCTATCAATACGTGCCACGAGTACTACGACGCGCCCATCCCCGCCAATTACCGTCTTGTCTACGACGAGGAGGAGCTCTTCCGCTACCGCTTCATCACCACGCCCCACAAGTTCCTGTGGAACCTGACGTGGCCGCGCTGCCTGCTAAAGTACGTCATGGAACCCGTCACCCTGAACCAGAAGATGCAGGTCTACGAGCGCTGTCCGTAATAAGAGCATTGGTCTTCGGAAATAAGCGCATTGGTCTTCGGAAATAAGAGCATTGGTCTTCGGAAATAAGAGCATTGGTCTTCGGAAATAAGAGCATTGGTCTTCGGAAATAAGAGCTAGGCTCTTCCGGAATAAGCGCTAGGGTCTTCTGGAATAAGAGCTAGGCTCTTCCGTAATAAGCGCGTGGCGCTTCCTATTCTTCCTTTCGTTTTTTTGTGAATTTCACCACGGTGCGGATGACGAGATAGTTCGTCACAGCCGAGATGACGGCCATCGGCCAATAAGCGATGCCTGCGCTCAGCCCTATGCCTTCGACAAAAAGCAGCAAGAGCCCGGCGCGTACGACAAAGAGATTGAACATGTGGGCTCCGACAATGCCGACCAGGTTCAGTACCGACGAATGCGTCTGGAAAGTCCAGTAGACCGTAAGGAAATAGTTGAAGCAGAAGGAAATGATGTAGCCAGAGATGAGGGCAACCAGATAGGGCGCAAAGCTCAGCACGATGTGATAGACCGCAGCGTCTATCAGAAAGCAGGTCGCACCAACGATGCAGAACCGGATGAACTGCTGCGTCTCCCTGTTGCTAAGTAGTTCCTTAATTCTGTCGAGCATCCTAAATTTCCTAATCCCTGATCTCTAATCCCGATTCTCTAATCTCTAATCCACGACCTTCAAGTCCCTATTCCTCTGGAACTTCGTGAAGCGCAGGCGCATCACGCCGAAGAGTGCTTCGCTGAAGATGCCGCCGGACATCTTGCTCGTGCCCAGCTCGCGGTTGACGAAGATTACGGGAACCTCCTTGATCCTGAAGCCCAGGCGAATGGCCGTGTACTTCATCTCTATCTGGAAGGCATAGCCCTTGAAGCGGATGTGGTCCAGGCAAATCGTTTCCAGGACCTTCCGCGTCCAGCACACGAAGCCCGCCGTCGTGTCCCGAAGGGATATGCCAAGCACGGTGCGGACGTATGCCGAGGCGTAGTACGACATCAGGACACGGCCGATGGGCCAGTTCACAACGTTCACGCCCGTGATGTAGCGACTGCCCACCGAGACGTCGTAGCCCTCGTCGTGACACGCAGCATAGAGCCGCGGCAGGTCGTTAGGCGAGTGGCTGAAGTCGGCATCCATCTCGATGACGTAGTCATAGCCGTTCTCCAGCGCCCACTTGAAGCCACGGATGTACGCCGTGCCCAGGCCGAGCTTGCCGGAACGTTCCACCAGATGGACGCGCCCCGACAGCTCCCCTTGCATCAGGTTCTTCACGATGTTGGCTGTCCCGTCGGGGCTGCCATCGTCGATGACAAGGATGTCGAATGCTTTCTCCAGCGAGGTGACGGCCCTTATGATGGCCTCGATGTTCTCCTTTTCGTTGTATGTCGGTATGATGACTAAGCTGTCGCTTTTCATTATTGTCTCTTGTGTGTGGTTGCAAAATTAGCAAATTTCTTGCAATTTTAACGAGTTATCTGTGTTTTTTTGTTCTTCAGTGGACATTATGTCGCTTTTCCTTGCCATATAGGACAGAAGGGTGGGGCCGGAAATAACGGTATGATACCAATTTTTCACCTCAGAGAGACCCTTTCTGCGCTGAGCGGCTCGCCCATGAACGTCGTGGCATTCTGCCCGAAAGTCTCAGCCCGTTCCGTGGTCAGGAAGCGGACCGACCCGCCGCAGGTGATGCGTCTCGCCATCTCGCCGTGGCGGGTGAGATAGTCCTGCAGGCTCTCTGCCACATAGCTGCCTTGCTCTATGATGCAGATGCCCTGCGGCATGTATCGGCGTATCTTGCCCATCAGCAGCGGATAGTGCGTACAGCCCAGGATGACGCTGTCGATGTCGGGGTCGCGGCGCAGCAGGTTGTCAATGCGCTCACGAACAAAGTAGTCGGCCCCCGGACTGTCGTATTCGTCGTTCTCCACCAGCGGCACCCACATCGGGCAGGCTTCGCCCGTCACCCTTATGTCGGGGTGTAGCTTGGCAATCTCCAGCTCGTATGTTGTGCTGCGGATGGTGCCTGGCGTTGCCATGACGCCCACATGGCGGCTCTTCGATATGTCGCCGACGGCCTCCACCGTGGGGCGAATCACGCCCAGGACGCGCCGCTGCGGGTCCAGCTCCGGCAGGTCGTTCTGCTGTATGCTGCGCAATGCCTTTGCCGAGGCCGTGTTGCAGGCCAGTATCACCAGGTGGCAACCCTGCCCGAAGAGGAAGCGTACGGCTTGGCGCGTGAACTCGTAGACAACGTCGAACGAACGTGTACCGTATGGAGCACGGGCATTGTCGCCGAGGTAGAGGTAGTCATACTGCGGCATCAGGCGGCGTATCTGGCGCAGGATGGTCAGTCCGCCGTAGCCCGAGTCGAAGACACCGATGGGGCCAGGAGCCGTGGGGAGCGCACCTTTCTGTATCATACTGGGACGATGTTCGCGCTCAGGGCTGCGGTGCGGCCGGCTGCTCCGGGGCCTGCGGCGCGTTCTCCGGCGCCGGAGCGACGGACAGGCCGAGCTTCTGGCGGACGAGTTCCGTCACGTCAACGCCGACGACGGGGTTGATGTATGGGCAGCTGTTGCCGTCGGTGTTCAGGATATAGCCGTAGCCATACTCCACGCCGACCTCGAGCAGAGCGCGGTTCAGCCTCTTGTGTGCCTCCTGCATGAGCTCTTCCTCTGCTTGCGCAATCAGTTCCTGCGACTTCTGGCGGAAGGCAATGCCATTGTCCATGAGTGTCTGCAGCTCAGCCTGACGCTTCTGCATGATGGCCTGCGGGAAGTCCTTCTGCCCTTGCAGGAAGTCCACGAACTTGTGCTGGAACTCCTCTTCGCTCCTTGTGGCCTCTCCCTCGTACTTGGCTTTCAGCGCAGCCAGGTCCTGTTGTGCCTTGGCATATTCGGGCAGCTCCTTCAGGAGCCGTTCGTAGCTAACGTACCCGAACTGTATCTGTGCCTGGCATGTGGCGCAGAATATCAGCAGCGGGAGAATGAAAGACAAGTGTTTCATAGGCTTTGGATTAAATGGTTTACTGTATTCCCAGCTCCTTCTTCACCTGGCTGGTGATGTCGGTGCTCAGTGTGGAGTTGACGAAGGGGATGACGCCGGCGCTCGTGTCGACGACATAGACGTAGCCGCCTGCCTCGCCGAGCTTCTTCACGACTTCCATCACCTTTGCGCTGATGGCGCTCATCTTCTCGGCCTGAGCCTTCTGGAGCGCTGCCTGATTGTCCTGGTAAGACTGCTGCAGACGGTTGTAGAGGTCCTGCAGCTCCTGCTCGCGGCGCTGGCGCACGTTCTCCAGCAGGTTGGCCTGTTCCTTCTGATATTCCTCGGTCTTCTTTTGCAGCTCGTCCTGCATGAGCTTCAGGTCATCCTCGAACTGCTTCTGCATGGTCTGCATCTCTTCCATCGCAGTGGTGTACTCCTTCATGTTGGGGATGATGTCTGCTGTGTTGAGGTGTGCAAACTTCTGGGCAAATACGCTCAGGGGAGCCATCAGAAGGATGGCAATCACAATTTTTTTCATAGTCTTTTCGTATTGTTTTTTGTTAATTGGTGTTTCCTTTGTTGTCTGTCTGCTCGTTTAGTTGTACCCCAGCTTGGTCAGCACTTCGTTCGAAATGTCGATCTTCGGGCTGGCAAAGATAATGCCGGCATCGCTGGCACGGTCCAGCACAAGGCTGTAGCCCTTCTGGTCGCAGATGTCCTTGACGGCCGTGTATATCTCCTCTTGGATGGGAGCCATCAGGCTCTCGCGCTTCTTGAAGAGCTCACCCTCCGGGCCGAAGTACTTCTTCTTCAGCTCGGCAGCTTCCTTCTCCTTTGCCACGATGGCCTCTTCGCGCTTGGTCTTCTGCTCTTCGCTCAGGAAGACGGCTTCCGACTGGTAGTTCTTGTACTGCGTCTGAGCTTCGCTTGCCAGTGCGTCGACCTCAGCCTGCCATTTCTTGCTTACCTGGTTGAGCTGCTCGCTGGCACGCTCGTAGGCGGGGATGTTCTTCAGTATGTAGTCCATGTCGACCAGCGCAAACTTCTGGGACCAGGCTGAAACGCTGCCCAGCAGCATCAGCATTGTAAATAAGATCTTCTTCATAGCGTATTTCTTTTAGTGTGTATATATTATATATAATGTATGCTTTCCGGGTTAGAACTCCTGTCCGAGGATGAAGTGGAAATGGCTTCCGGAGTACGACCTGCTGCCGTAGACACTGTCGAAGCCGTATGCCCAGTCGATGCCCAGCAGGCCCACCATGGGCAGGAAGATGCGGACACCTGCACCCAGGGAACGCTTCATGTCCAGCGGATTGAAGTCCTTGATGTTGTTCCAGGCATTGCCTCCCTCGGCGAAGACCATGCCGAAGATGTTGGTGCTGGCTCCCAGCATGAAGGGATAGCGCAGCTCCAAGGTGAAGCGGTCGTAGGCATAGCCTGCCGAACCTCTCGGCGTGAGCGAGCCATTGTCGTAGCCGCGCATGCCAATCGTCTCGGTGGCATAGTTGGTGCTGTAGCCGCTGGTGCCGTCGCCGCCCACATAGAATGTCTCGAAGGGCGAGCGCAGGTCGCTGTTGTAGTGCCCCAGGATGCCTATCTCGGCACGCGTGGACAGCACGAGGCACTTGTCGCCCCCGGTCAGAGCCGTGTAGGTGCGGCTCTTGAACTTCCACTTGTGGTACTCTATCCAGCGGTACTTCTCCTGCATCTCCTGGCTGTAGGTGGCGCTGCTGCTGTTGGTGGCCATGTTGGCATAGTTCTTGCTGCTAAAGAGGCTGTAGGGCGGTGTCAGCGTGATGTTTAGCTGGAATTCGGAACCCGAACGTGGATAAATCGGGAAGTCGGTGCTGCTGCGGCTCAAGGTGATGCCGAGGTTGATGTTGTTGCAGTTGCCGTTCGACATCAGGAAGTACTGCCAGTTCTTGAGCATATAGCGTGTGTAGCTCAGCTCTGCGTACAGCGAGAACCAGTCGTCGGGCCAGCGCAGACGCTTACCCCAGCCGACGGACATGCCGAACAGCATCACATATTTGTCGGGGTCGTAGTAGTTCTCGTAGTAATTGTAGCTGCTGTTGCCGAAGCCATAGAGGTAGCTGTTATAGTAGTTGTTGTAGTAAGCGGAGTTATAGTAGTTGTCGGCCACGTCGGTCTGCTTCGAGAAGAAAGCACTAAGCCTGAACATATTCGGGCGTTTGCCACCGAACCAGGGATTGGAGTAGCTGAGGCTGTATGCCTGATAGTAGCGTCCGTTTGTCTGTCCGCTGATGCTGAACTCCTCGCTGTTGCCCATGGGCATCACGCCGCGGCGCAGGGTCTTTCCCTTGAAGAGGTTAGCCATGCAGAAGTTGCTGAACTTGAGTCCTATTCGTCCGATGACGCCTGTCTGCCCATAGCCCAGCGAGAACTCTATCTGGTCGTTGTTCTTGCTTGTGAGATTCCAGTTGACGTCGACCGTGCCGTTCACACGGTCAGGCTCCACTTTGGGCTCGATGCTTTCGGCATCGAAGTGCCCGAGCGATGCTATCTCACGATAGGAGCGCATGAGGGCCTCCCTCGAGAAGAGGTCGCCGGGCTTGTTGCGTAGTTCGCGCCGCACTACGTTTTCGTAGACGCGGTCGTTGCCTGTGATGCGCACATGGCTGATGTAGGCCTGCTGTCCCTCGAAGATTCGTATCTCCAGGTCGACAGAGTCTTTGACAATGTTTGTTTCGACGGGGTCGATAGAGGAGAAGACGTAGCCGTTGTTATAGTAAAGGTTGCCCACGGCATCCTCGTCGCTTTTCAGTCGTTCCTCGAGGAGTTTCTGGTTGTAGACGTTGCCTTTCTTCATGCGCAGAAGTCGGTTCAGCGTCTCGGTGGGGTAGAGTGTGTTGCCCACCCATTCGATGTTGCGGACGTAGTACTTCTGTCCTTCCTCGACGTGGATGTGGACGTCTACGTCCTGCTCCCCGTAGGGGACTACGCTGTCTGCCACGATTACGGCATCGCGGTAGCCCAGTTCGCCATATTTTGTAAGCAGGTTTTCCTTTGCCTCCTTGTACTTTCCTTCGACAAACTTCTTGCTTCTGAACCATCCGGCCATGCTGTGCTTCTCATGTATCTTCTTCAGGACGCCGGGCTTGAAGAGGTTGCCCTTTATCTTGGCTGTGCTCAGGTGCTCGTTGCCATGGATGTGGATGCGGTTGATCTTCACCTTGTCCTTCTTCTCGACGTTGACGTCCACGATAATCTTGTCGGGGGCGCTGACGTCGTCCTGTTGCACGATGTTGATGACGGCGTTCTTGTATCCTTTCTCCGAGAAGTAGCGCTGAGCCAGAATCTTGGCGCGGTCTATCATGTTTGGCGTGAGCTGGTTGTCCTTGACGAGGCCCAGTTTTTCCTTCAGGTCGTCGCGTTCGTTCTTCCTTACGCCGTTGAAGTTGATTTGCGAGATGCGCGGTCGCTGTGTGAGCTGGATGTGCAGATAGGCGGAGTCCCCGACGAGGCTGTCCACACTGATGGCGACGTTGCTGAAGAGTCCGTTGCGCCAGTAGCGTTTCACTGCCTTAGTGATTTCTTCGCCGGGAATCTCGATCTTCTGTCCTTTGCTCAGTCCGCTCAGTCCGATAAGCAGGTAGTCGTCGTAGTTCGACACGCCGTCGACTGTGATGTTGCCGATATAGTATTCGCGTGCGGTGCGGTTGTAGTCGATATCGGGTTTCACTTCGCGCTTTACGACTTGCGGGAACGAAGGGAGGAGCAGTCCGAAGAGGCTTAATAGAATAAGGTTTATTCTTTTCACTGTGTTTACTTGGGTTGCTTGTGTTGCTTGTCGTTAGCCTTTTGTCACTTGCTCTCCGGTCATTCCGAAGCGTCTCTGCCTGTGTTGGTATGCTGCGATGGCTTTGTGCAGGTCTTCCTCGTGGAAGTCGGGCCAGTAGGTGTCGCAGAAGTAGAATTCGCTGTATGCGCACTGCCAGAGCAGGTAGTTGCTGATGCGTAGCTCGCCTCCGGTGCGGATGAGCAGGTCCGGGTCGGTCATGAAGTTTGTTTCCAGGTGCCGGGAGACGTACTCTTCGTTGATGTCTTCCGGTGTGATGTGTCCGGCCTGTGCCTCTCTGACGGCATCCCGCATGGCCTTGGTCAGTTCCCAGCGGCTGCTGTAGTTGAGGGCTGTGACAGCCGTCATGCGCTTGTTGTTCTTGGTGTTCTCCATGCAGTCCAGTACGCGCTGACGGGCCGGGGTGGGCAGTCGGTCGATGTCGCCGATGTAGCGGAACCGTACGTCGTTCTTCATGAAGATCTCATCCTCGAGCTTGTCAGCCACGAGTTGCATCAGTGCTTCCACCTCAGCTTCCGGTCGGTTCCAGTTCTCTGTCGAGAAGGTGTACATGGTCAGGAACTTGACGCCGAGCCTGGCGCACTCGGAGGTGATGCGTGTCACGTTCTCTACGCCTTGTATGTGTCCGCTTGAGCGTGGCAGACCTCTTTCCTGTGCCCAGCGTCCGTTACCGTCCATGATGATGGCGATGGACTGCGGGATGTTGTTTCTGTCGAGTTCAAGAATATCTTCCATTGTGTATGTTTGTGTCAGTTGTTACATTTGCGGTACTTGGGGAACATGTCGTATGTGATGAAGAACATGGCGAAGCTGTAGCTGTCTCTGTTCTTGAAGAACTTGCTCTCCACGCCGTAGGGGTCCTTGAGCTGTGTTCCTTCGGGTGTGGCGTCGAGCTTGTCGGTGGTGGAGAAGCGCATGGTCCACTCGAAGCCGATGTTGACGCGTGGCTTGACCTTGTACTTCACGCCGATGCCGACCGGGATGTTCAGTCCTCCGCAGGCGGGTGCTCCGCCTCCCATGCCGACGGTGAGTCCTGCTCCGGCCAGTATGTATGGTGTGATGCGGCTGTTGCCTTTGTAGCCCACTCCGGTGCCGAAGCCCCAGAAGTTGAGTTCGAACTGCAGGCCGACGTCGAGGATGTTTCGGGAGAAGTCCACCTTTGTGGGGATGCCTCCCTCTGCGGTCTGGCTGAATCCGTCGGTGGGGACGAAGGTGCCGCTGCTTGAGCCGTGGATGTGTCCGAAGGCGATGTTAGCCTTGACTGCCATGCGTGGGTTGAGGATGCGTCGTGCCGTGAGGGCGCCCATCATGCTGAGGTCGGCGAAGGGTACGCCGTTGGCGTCGCCCATGTAGAAGCATCCGCCAAGGCCTGCGCCCATGTCCATCTTGTATTCCAGCTCTTCCTCAGCGTGCATGGCGGAGAGGGAGAGGAGCATGCAGCAGACGGTTATTGCTGTTCGAATCCAAGTCTGTTCAGTCTTCCTCGCCATACTTGTGCGTCAGTGATTATCCAGATGAAGTGGTTCTTGTCTACGGTGCTTGTGATGCATCCGTCGGTGCCTTCGGCCAGAGCGGGTGTGTGCAGGTCTGTGCTTGGGCGCCATGTGATGCCGTAGTCCTGGCTGATGTACATGGCGTCGAGTGCGGTGTGCGAGCCGTCGGCCGATGCGCCTCCGAAGGCGATGCATTTGCCGTCGTAGTCAATCAGGTTGAGGCTTTGCAGCTGCGGGCAGGGTATCTTGTTGTCGGGGCTGACGGGGAAGTAGACCCATTCGGCGTCTTTCTCGGGTTCTCCGTCGTTCCACATCTTGTTCCAGACGGAGGCGTACGTGTTGCCTTCCTTCTGTCCGACCAGGATGATGCGTGTGTTGCCATTGTCCTGGTGTATGGTCAGCGCCCTGATGCTGTTGCCGGGCAGCATGTCGGCTTCGGTGTCCAGTTTGTCTTCCTCCCAGCTTTCAGCATCGGCGGAGCGTAGCATTTTGCCTTCGGCGATGGCGTAGAAGTATTCTGCGCTCTTCTCAACGAGTGTAAGCCCGGGGGTATATGTCGTGCCCACCTGCTGCCAGTCCTTGGCGTTGTCCGAGGCGAGGATGTTGCCGTCGGTGGTGCTGAGGTAGAGCTTGCCGCCCTGTTGCCGGAGTGTCTGCAGGTCGGCGGTGAGGGGCAGGTTGGTTGCCTGTTCTGTCCATGTGGCTTCTGCTTCTGTCGAGGAGCGTTCGGCCAGTGATATGCCGGAGGTCTTCTGCCCGAGCACGAGGAGCTTGTCGTCGAGGGTGAAAGCCTTCATGTCGGTCATGCCGGTGAGTTGCTCCACTTCGCTCTCGCAGCGTTTCCAGTAGAGGGAGTCGCCTTCCTGCCGGTGCACGTTGACCCTGAAGGTGTACATGCGCGAGGACTGCCCGTCGTTGGAGAGGACGTTCAGTTCCAGGGGCTTTGTCAGGTTGAGGCTGTCGGTGGGGTTGTAGGCGAGCCACATGGCTTCGGAGCCTTTCTCGCGGTACGAGACCATGTTGCCGTCGAAGCTGATGGTGACGACTACGGCTGTTAGGTCGCTGCCATAGGGCAGTGAGTCGCGGTTCTCGATTGTGCCGTCCCGGTGGTTGATGGTCATGGCGTAGTTGCCGGCGGTGTAGGGCATGGCGACGGTGCTGATGACGTTTCCCTGTCGGTCGCGTTTCTCTATGTTGCGCTTTACCGTGCCCAGTGTGACGGACCGGATGTAGCAGTAGTCGTTGGTGACCGTGGTGGTGTCGTCCGACGAGCATGAGGTCCACAGGAGGGGCATTGCCAGGAGCACGGTCAGCCAGCGGAATATCGTATATTTTGTAGCGCGCATAGCGTGTATGTTTGTTTCAAGGTGCAAAGATACGAAGAAATTAAGAATTAAAAGTCAATTATTAAGAATTAAATGGGGAACAGGGACTTGTTTTAAGTTAAATTAGGGTTTGGGGCGCTCTGTGTAACACTTTATGAGGTTTCTTTCGGGGTGTGGGCGTAGTGTTGCAGGAGTTGTCCGCCATAGTCCTCGCTGTCCTGCAGCAGGGCGTCCGTGAGGGCGGGTGCTGCGACACCGTTGCCGAGGCTGAAGGGAGCGGTCTCGATGCGTGCCTCGTCCCACAGTCCGGCGTCGATGAAGCTTTGCAGCAGTTGTGCTCCGCCTTCCACGAGGAGGCTTTGTATGCCGCGCCGGTAGAGGTCGTCGAGGATTTCCGGGATGGTTTCGTGCGTGTAAACGATGGTGGGCACGCTGCCGTCCTTGAGGTGAAGGGTGGTGGGCAGGCTGTTGTGGCGGTCGATGGTGAGGCGCAGGGGGTTGGGTCCCGGCCAGAGGCGTGTGGTGAGGGACGGATTGTCGACGATGGCTGTGCGGGTGCCGACGAGGATGGCCTGGTGCCTTGCCCGCAGGCGGTGGACGAGAGTCTGCGTCAGGGGATTGGAGAAAAAAGCCCCCTCCCCGCTCCCCCTTTGGGGGAGTGCTTCATTCCCGCTGAACAGAGGGGCGGCGGCATTGTGGCACTCCCCCAAAGGGGGAGCGGGGAGGGGGCTTATATAGTGGTCCGTGCTTTGTGCCCACTTGAGGGTGATCCAGGGTCGGCGCTGCTGGTGGAAGGTGAAGAAGCGGCGGTTCAGGTGGCGGCACTCCTGCTCCAGGACGCCTACCTCCACTTCGCACCCGGCGTCGCGAAGCTTCTTGATGCCCAGCCCGTTGACTTTGGCAAAGGGGTCGGTGCAGCCGATGACGACGCGCGGGATGCCGCTCCGGACGATGAGGTCGGCGCAGGGGGGTGTCTTGCCGAAGTGTGCGCAGGGCTCCAGGCTGACGTAGATGGTGCTGCGGCGCAGCAGTTGCTTGTCGCGGACGCTGGCGATGGCATTCACCTCGGCGTGCGGACCTCCGCAGCGGCGGTGGTAGCCTTCGCCTATGATGCGCCCGTCGCATACGATGACGGCGCCCACCATCGGGTTGGGGGCTGCGCCGGCTTCCCCGCAGCGGGCCAGCTGGATGCAGCGGAACATGTATTTTAATTCATAATTCATAATTCATAATTCATAATTTCTTCGTACCTTTGTCCCGGAAATCGTGAATAGGAGCATGAAAGCATTGCAGAGGTTACGGCAGAGATACGCCGACGGCGAGGCCCGGGCACTCTATGAACTCATCATGCAGCAGCGGTTCGGCCTGTCGCGCACGGACATTCTTCTTGGCAAAGATACGACATTATCGGCAAACGACAAAGCCGAACTGGAAATTATTATTGAAAGAGTGGCTAATGGCGAGCCGGTGCAGTACGTTTTGGGCTGTGAGGAGTTCTGCGGACGCACGTTTCTCGTCGGTCCGGGCGTGCTTATCCCGAGGCCCGAGACGCAGCAGTTGGTCGAGCTCGTGCGGCAGCATGTTCCGGCGGGGAGCACGGTGCTCGACGTGGGGACGGGCAGCGGCTGCATTGCCATTACGCTGGCTCTCGACGGCTACCGTGTGTCGGCCATCGATGTCTCCGACGATGCCCTGCGCATAGCCCGGCAGAATGCCGAGCGGCTCGGCGCGGAGGTGGAGTTTGTGAAGCAGGATGTAAGGACCCCCCGGCCCCCTTTAGGGGGAGATACTTCGCCGACAGGAACCGGTTCTCCCCCTAAAGGAGGCCGGGGGTTCCTTGCCATCGTCAGCAACCCGCCCTACGTCTGTCAGAGCGAAGCCCTTGGGATGGACGACAATGTCCTGCTCCACGAGCCGCATCTGGCCCTCTTTGTCCCCGACGACGACCCGTTGCTCTTCTACCGCGCCATAGCCGACTACGGGCTCCGGCACCTGGCCGACGGCGGCTGGCTCCTCTTCGAGACCAACAGGCTGTACTGCCATCAGGTGGGCGAACTCCTGCGCCGGCGCGGATACGAGGACGTGGAGGTCGGCAAGGACCAGTTCGGCGCAGACCGCTTCGCCATGGGCCGACTGAGGAGAGTGCATAGCAAAGAACAACAACCATGAAAGGAGAAATGACGAAAGAACAGGCTCTCGGGCGGGCTGCGAGCCTTTGCAGCGGCAGCGAATACTGTTCCGCTCAGATACGGGAGAAGCTGTCTTCGTGGGGCATCCCCGACGACGATGCCGACAGCATCATCGAGCGCCTCACGGCAGAGCATTTCATCGACGACGGTCGCTTCTGCCGCGCCTATGCTCACGACAAGTTCTGCTACAACCATTGGGGCAGGGTGAAGATAGCGCAGATGCTCCGCCACATGCGTCTGGACGCTAAGGAGATAGAGGAAGGACTGGCCGAGATTTCCGATGAGGCGTACGCCGAGGCGCTCCGGGAAGCGCTCCGGCAGAAGGACCGCACCCTGCACGACGCGGACACGTACCAGCGCAAGGGCAAACTCGTGCGGCACCTGCTTTCCCGAGGCTTCGAGATGGCGCTCGTCCTGGATGCCGTCGACGACCACCTCGGCCTCTGACGGCGGGCCTCGGAGACGCGGAAGAATGACTACAAAACTTGGTGCGCGTTTCGGAACGAAATAGCGTAAATTGTCTCCATCTGTGCCTCCCGAACCGACGAAAAACGCACTTTTTGCCGACGCGCCGTGCCGTTCCTCCAAAAAGCGTTAGGCTCTTCTGCCGGAAGCACGCGTGCTTTTCCCCGATTAGACGTGTGCTTTTTGGCCTCAAAACACGCTTTACAAATGTAAATTCCGTGCTTTTTCTTGGCCCTCTTCTTTGTAAGGTGCTGGCAATCATGCTTGTGTCTCCTTGCTCAAAAATCGCGTATTTGCAGCCTCGCCGAAGGTTGGCCTCAAATACGCTATTCTCAGAGGCCAAAAACTGCGAACTTTCAAGACAATCGTGTGCCGTGAATCACCTCGCTCAACCTGCGTCTCCGAGGCTAAAGAAGTGCCTTTGATTCCGCCTCCTGCTGGCCGAAAACCGAGAAGAAACAAAAATAATTCACTATTCATAGTGCTTATGTGCTAATCTTTTCGTATCTTTGCACCATAATATCAAGTACATATTAAACGTATTACAACAATGGACTTACAACTCATCAAAGAATGTGAAGCCAAGGCACAGGCCTGGCTCGACTCCCCCTACTACGACGCAGAGACAAAGGCCGAGATAAAGGCCATGATGGAGAACGAGGACAAGACCGCCCTCGTGGACGCTTTCTACCAGAACCTGGAGTTCGGTACAGGCGGACTGCGCGGCATCATGGGCGCAGGCACCAACCGCATGAACAAGTACATCGTGGGCATGGCTACACAAGGCTTTGCCAACTACATCAAAAAGACCTTGGAGGGGACGGAGAAAGCCTCCGTTGTCGTTTGCCACGACTGCCGCAACAACGGACGCCTCTTCGCAGAGACCGTAGCCAACATCTTCTCGGCCAACGGCATCAAGGTGTATCTCTTCGAGAGCCTTCGCCCCACGCCCGAGGTCAGCTTCGCCATCCGTCAGCTCGGCGCAAAGGCTGGCGTGAACGTCACAGCCTCGCACAACCCCAAGGAATACAACGGCTACAAAGCCTATTGGGAGGACGGCGCACAGGTGCTGGCCCCGCATGACAAAGGCATCATCGACGAGGTGAACAAGGTGCGCATCGAGGACGTGAAGTTCCAGGGCAATCCCGACCTCATCGAAATCATCGGCGGCGAGATGGACTACGACTACATGACAGCCGTCAAGGAGGCCATGATAGACCAGGACGTCATTCTCCGACAGAAGGACCTCAACATCGTCTACAGCGCCATGCACGGCACAGGCCGCGTCATCGTGCCGCTCTGCCTGCGCAGCTGGGGCTTCCAGAACATACACGTCGTGCCCGAGCAGATGGTGGTCGACGGCAACTTCCCCACCGTCGTCAGCCCCAATCCCGAGAACGCAGAGGCCATGACCCTCGGCATGAAACTCGGCACGAAACTCAATGCCGACCTCGTCGTAGCCACCGACCCCGACGCCGACCGCCTCGCCATCGTCTGCCGCGACAATAAGGGCGAGTGGACCATCATCAACGGCAACCAGACGTGCATGATGTTCTGCTACTACATCATCAAGAACAAGATTGCCCTCGGACAGCTCAAGCCCACCGACTTCCTCGTCAAGACCATCGTCACCACCGAAGTCATCACCGAGATGGCAAAGAAGAACAACATCGAGCTGCGCGACTGCTACACAGGCTTCAAGTGGATTGCCCGCGAGATAGCCATCAGCGAAGGCAAGCAGAAGTACATCGGCGGCGGCGAGGAGAGCTTCGGCTTCCTGCCCTTCGACAAGGTGCGCGACAAGGACGCCCCGGCCTCCATCTGCCTCATCTGCGAGATCGCAGCATGGGCCCGCGACAATGGCATGACGCTCTACGACCTCCTCATGCAGATTTACCTCGAGTACGGCTTCAGCTACGAGCATACCATCAACGTCGTCAAGCCCGGCAAGAGCGGTGCCGACGAGATAAAGGCCATGATGGAAGACTTCCGTCAGAACCCCATCACCGAGATAGCAGGCAGCAAGGTCGTCCTTGCCAAAGACTTCAAGACCCTGAAGGCACGCGACGGCGAAGGCAACGTGTTCGACCTCGACATGCCTGCCACAAGCAACGTCCTGCAGTACTTCTGCGAGGACGGCACGAAGGTCAGCGTCCGTCCCAGCGGCACCGAGCCCAAGATAAAGTTCTACCTCGAGGTGAAGGACACGATGGGTTGCCCCAACTGCTATGCATCCTGCGTAGAGAAGGCAAAGGCCAAAGTCGAGGAGATAAAGAAGTCGATGAGGCTGTAAATCAATTCACAATTATCAATTCATAATTCATAATTCTTTCGCCATGCCTAATCTTGCGGGGCAAGGAGAATTGTGAATTATGAATTATGAATTATGAATTTCAAGTATTTCCTCTTCTGCCAAGGCGACATTCTTCTCACCAAAGAAGGCACCATCCCCCGCGGCGACGAACCGCCCATCGAACTGAAGCCCTGGGAGGTCGTCACAACGCTTGCCCCCTCCCTGCTCCCCCTTTGGGGGAGTGCTTCGAGGCGGCAGGGCAGCGGGAATGTGGCACTCCCCCAAAGGGGGAGCGGGGAGGGGGCCGTTGTTGGCCTGTTATCCTCCCCCGTCACCGACCGCCCCGACCTGCAGATGGTGCCGTTGCGCAAGACATTCCACATCCTGCCGCCCGACGACTATCAGCTTGCCGGCAAGTGCGCCGAGCTGGTCTACTTCCATCAGAACAATAAGTTCTGCGGCGTCTGCGGCGGTCAGATGAAGTGGCAGACGGAAATCAGCAAGCAATGCTGCGAGTGCGGCAAAGAACTCTGGCCGAGCCTCGCCACCGCTATCATCGTCCGCATACAGCGCGGCGACGAGATTCTCATGGTGCATGCCCACACCTTCCGCGACCGTCACTACGGACTCGTGTCGGGCTTCGTCGAGACGGGCGAGACGCTCGAGGAGTGCGTCCGGCGCGAGGTCTGGGAGGAGACACGCCTGCACATCACCAACATCCGCTACTTCGGCTCACAACCCTGGCCCTATCCCTGCGGACTCATGGTGGGCTTCACGGCCGACTACCTCTCCGGCCAGCTCTCCCTGCAGCGCGAGGAACTCAGCGACGGCGGCTGGTACTCCCGCGACCGGCTGCCCTACCTGCCAGACCCCTCCTCCATCGCATATCGCCTCATAGACGACTGGGTGAAGCAAACAGACAAACATTTTTAGCCAAACATGCGCCTAATTAAAAATAATGTAGTACCTTTGCATAAAATTAGCAGACAAGCATGGAAACCCAGCAACAGTTCGAGAAGATAATGGCCGAGTGCCGCTCCCTGTTCGTCAGCAAACTGCACGACTACGGGGCTGCCTGGCGCATCCTGCGTCCCTCGTCGCTCACCGACCAGATATACATCAAGGCAAACCGCATCCGCAGCATCGAGACGAAGGGTGTCACGCTCGTCGACGAAGGCATCCGTCCCGAGTTCATCGGCATCGTCAACTACGCCGTCATCGGACTCATACAGCTGGAGAAAGGCTACTCCGAGAAGCCCGACGACATGACACGCGAGGAGGCCATAGCCGCCTACGACCGCCATGCACAGGCTGCGCTGCAGCTGATGCTGCGCAAGAACCACGACTACGACGAAGCCTGGCGAATGATGCGCATCAGCAGCTACACGGACCTCATCCTCATGAAGGTCTTCCGTACGAAACAAATCGAGTCCCTCCACGGGGACACGTTGGTGTCAGAGGGCATCGACGCTAACTATATGGACATGTTGAACTACGCTGTCTTCGGTCTGATAAAGCTGACCTTCGGCGAAGACAAGCCGGCTTGGTCGCCCCAGTAACATGAGCATCTCCAGGCACAAAGTCGTGATTCTCGTGGCGGGCGCAATGCGTCTGCTGCTCGGCCTGACTTTCGTGTTCTCCGGAGCAGTGAAGCTCATCGACCCGCGCGGCACACAGTACAAGATAGAGGACTATGCCTCGGCCTTCGGCATGAGCGGGCTCTTGCCCGAAGCCTTGCCGCTGGTGCTGGCCTGCGTGCTGGCCGTGACGGAGTTCCTGATAGGCATCTATCAGCTCTTCGCCATTCGTCGCCGCCTGGCATCGTGGGTGTCGCTCTGCTTCCTGCTCGTCGTGACGCCCCTGACGCTCTACCTTGCCGTCACCAACCCTATCTCCGATTGCGGCTGCTTCGGCGACGCTGTCGTGCTCACCAACTGGCAGACCTTCGCAAAGAACGTCGTGCTGCTGGCTTGTGCTGCGGTCGTCTTCCACTTCCGCACCGCGTTGCCCCGCTTCGTGTCAAGGAGAAGCCAGTGGATAGTGGCACTCTATTCGTTCGTCTTCGCCAGCCTCTTGGCAGGCTACTGCCTTTGGCGGTTGCCGGTCATCGACTTCCGTCCATACCATGTGGGCGCAGACATCCGGCAGGCTTGGACCGACGACCGGGAGGGCTCCGGCGGCTTCGTCACCACGTTCATCCTGGAGAAGGACGGACAGCAGCGCGAGTTTACCCTCGAAGACTACCCCGACAGCACCTGGACCTTCGTTGACTCGCGTACCGTGCAGACGGGCGAGGCGAAGCACAGTGGGGTGGGGGACCTGTTCATACAGGACGCTGCGACAGGTGAAGACCTTACGGAAGCCATACTCTTCGACCCGGGCTACACCTTCCTGCTCGTGGCGCCTTACATCGAAAAGGCCGACGATGGCGTGATGGACCGCCTGTTTACACTCTACGACTACAGTCGCGAGACGGGTTGCGCCTTCTACTGCCTCACCTCGAGCGGCGAACAGGCCATTGCCCTCTGGCAGGAGATGACAGGCGCCGAGTACCCCTTCTGCCTGGCAGATGCCGTGGTGCTCAAGACGATGGTGCGCTCCAATCCGGGACTCATCCTGCTGCACGACGGCAAGGTTGTCGGCAAGTGGCCCCCCACGGCGCTGCCCGACCCGCTCCAACTTCCCCTGAAGGAAGCGCAGCAGCAAGTGCTGCCGGCTGAGGAAGGCAGCGTCCCCGCAGAGCAGGAGCTCAGAGTGGCAGAGGAAGCACCGGGCAAATCCGTGGTGAAGACTGCGGTCGGACTGCTGAGCTGGTACATTGTGCCGCTGCTCATCTTCCTCCTCTTCGACGCCGTCAGCATGGCCGTAGGCAAAATGAGACAAAAGCATATTACAAACCCTATAAACAATTAAACACATGAGAAAAAAAATCGTAGCAGGCAACTGGAAGATGAACAAGACCCTGCAGGAAGGCGTTGCACTCGCCACCGAACTGAAGAACATCCTGGCTGCCGAGAAGCCCAATTGTGAAGTCATCATCGGTACGCCGTTTATCCACCTCGCTACCGTGAGCGAGCTGTTGAAGGACAGCGTCATCGCCGTTAGCGCAGAGAACTGTGCCAACAAGGAGAGCGGTGCATACACAGGCGAAGTGAGTGCAGCCATGGTGAAGAGCACCGGCGCAGAGTACGTGATTCTGGGTCACAGCGAACGTCGCGAGTACTACAACGAGACTCCCGAAATCCTCAAGGAGAAGGTCAACCTGGCACTTGCCAACGGGCTGAAGGTCATCTTCTGCATCGGCGAGAGCCTGGAACAGCGTGAGGCAAACCAGCAGGAAGCAGTCTGCAAGGCTGAGCTCGCCGGAAGCGTGTTCCACCTCACTCCCGAGCAGTGGAAGAACATCGTCATTGCCTACGAGCCCATCTGGGCCATCGGTACGGGCAAGACCGCTACCGCCGACCAGGCAGAGGAAATACATGCCTTCATCCGCAAGTGTGTGGCTGACGTCTATGGCGCTCAGGCTGCCGACGACACCACCATCCTCTATGGCGGTTCCTGCAAGGCAAGCAATGCTCCCGAGCTCTTCGGCAAGCCCGACATCGACGGCGGCCTGATTGGCGGAGCAAGCCTCAAGGCTCCCGACTTCAAGGGTATCATCGACGCTTGGAAATAAGAACATACAATGATGAAGTACACCGTAGTCGTTTTGCTGTGGCTTTGTTCCGTTCCATTGTTTGCCCAGCAGACTTTCACCGAGAAGTTGCAGCAGGCTGTCGAGACGGCGGGCAGAATCATCCTGCATCAGGATGTGTCCATCACCGACCTTGTCAATGGCAAGAAGAGGCAGAGTGCCGCTCCTTCGGGCAGAAGGCAGGATGACCTTACTGGCTCCTTTGCCGACTCCACGGCAGTGGACAGCCTTTCGCTGGGACCGAAGATGAAAATCAACGGCTACCGCATACAGGTGTACTTCGGCGACAATTCCCGTAAGGGAAAGACCGAAGCACGGGCAGCAGGACTGCGATTCAGAAATTCCTTCGCAGAGCTGCCCGTGTACGTCAGCTTTGTCTCACCCCACTGGCTGTGCCGCGCGGGTGACTTCCGCACGATGGAAGAGGCCAGCGATGTCCTCCGACAGATTCGCGAGATGGGAATCTTCCCCGAGGCCGTCATCGTGAAGAGTAAAATCAACGTCAGAATGTAAGATGGAACAAGAGAAGAAAGAACTGTCTCCCACCCAACTAAAGATAGCAGAACACGTAAAGGCCACCCTGACCCTCTTTGGCGAAGACCCGCAAAGGGAAGGACTGCTGAAGACTCCCCGCCGTGTGGCAAGGGCAATGTCGTTCCTCACCAGCGGCTACGGGCAGGACCCCGTGGCGATACTCAATTCCGCGAAGTTCAACGAGGACTACAGCCAGATGGTCATCGTCCGCGACATCAACTTCTATTCCCTTTGCGAGCATCACATCCTTCCTTTCTACGGCAAGGTGCATGTGGCCTACATCCCCAACGGACAGGTGACGGGCCTGAGCAAGATAGCCCGAGTGGTGGACTGCTTCTCCCACCGCCTGCAGATACAGGAACGCATGACGAAGCAGATACGCGAGTGCATCCAGACGGCCCTCCAGCCTCTTGGCGTGATGGTTGTCGTGGAGGCTCAGCACATGTGCATGCAGATGCGCGGAGTGCAGAAGCAGGGCAGCATCACGACGACCAGCGACTTCTGCGGCGCGTTCAATCAGGCCAAGACACGCGAAGAGTTCCTTCAGCTCATCAAAGCCTAAGACAGACCCTCAGGACCTATGAGACTTATAGGTCCCATAAGTCCTATAAAACCCAGACAACAACATGAAACAACTTCTTTTAGGTGATGAGGCCATTGCCCTTGGAGCCATCAACGCCGGACTGAGCGGCGTATATGCCTACCCCGGGACGCCAAGCACCGAGATAACCGAGTTTATACAGAACCATCCTCTTGCCCGCGAACGCGGCTTGCATTCGCGCTGGTGCACCAATGAGAAGACTGCCATGGAGGCAGCTCTCGGCATGTCCTATGCGGGAAAGCGTGCACTGGTCTGCATGAAGCATGTGGGCATGAACGTTTGTGCCGATGCCTTCGTCAACAGTGCCATCACCGGCGTGAAGGGCGGACTCATCGTGCTTGCAGCCGACGACCCCTCGATGCACTCCTCGCAGAACGAGCAGGACTCGCGCTTCTATGCCAAGTTCGCCCTCGTGCCCTGCCTGGAGCCCTCCAATCAGCAGGAGGCTTACGACATGATGTCCTATGGCTTCGACCTGTCGGAGCGTCTGGGAGAGCCCGTCGTCCTGCGTGTCGTGACGCGTCTGGCCCATTCCCGTGCCGCCGTCGAGGTGACGGAACCCACCCCGGAGAAAGCCCTTTCGCCCGCCACGGATGCGTGGGTGCTGCTGCCAGGCATTGCCCGAAAGAAGTACGTGGCGCTCCTCGGAAAGCAGGATGCCATGAAGCAGGCTTCCGAGCAGAGCCCCTACAACTGCCTGACATCCCCTGCCAAAGCAGGTGGTGAGCCTAAGAGAGGCATCCTGGCTTGTGGCATAGCATACAACTATGTACGCGAAGCCCTGGGCGACGATGCCCGTCTGCTCAAGGTGTCGCAGTACCCTCTGCCCGAGGCGAAGATCAAGGCTCTGGCTGCCGAGTGCGACGAGCTGATGGTCATCGAGGACGGACAGCCCGTGGTGGAGGAGATGGTGCCGGCGCTGCTCGGTGCGGGCTACCCTGTGAAGGGACGTCTCACGGGCGACCTGCCCCGTACGGGCGAGCTCACGCCGGACAATGTGGCGAAGGCGTTGGGACGGCCCACGGGTGCCGTCTTCGCTCCAGCCAAGAACATGGCGCCGCGTCCGCCGCAGCTCTGCCAGGGCTGTGGGCACAGGGATGTCTACACCGCGCTGAACCAAGTGCTGGCCGACTACCCGGACCATCGCGTGTTCGGCGACATCGGTTGCTATACGCTCGGGGCATTGCCTCCGTTCCAGAGCCTCTCGTCGTGCGTCGACATGGGCGCCAGCATCACCATGGCAAAGGGGGCTGCCGATGCCGGACTCTTCCCGGCTGTTGCCATCATAGGCGACTCGACGTTCACCCATAGCGGCATGACGGGATTGCTGGATGCTGTGAACGACAAGTCGAACATCACGGTTGTCATCTCCGACAACCTGACCACGGGCATGACGGGCGGACAGGATTCTGCCGGCACCAACAAGTTCGAGGCCATCTGCCTGGGGCTTGGCGTAGAGCCGGAGCACGTGCGTGTCGTGGTGCCTCTGCCCAAGAACATGCCCGAGATTACGCGTGTCATTCGGGAAGAGATAGAGTACAAGGGCGTCTCTGTCATCATCCCGAGAAGAGAATGTATACAGACCTTCGCCCGGCATGCCAAAGAGAGGAGGACCCTCCCCCAAACCCCTCCCTTGCAGGGAGGGAAGTAGATACTTTTCCCAGATGAAAAGTCGGGAGGCCTCGTACAAGACTTCTTCGCCGGACAGGTACATGATGCTGCGGGAATATGCCCGCAGGAATCGAAGGGAAGCCACTCCGGCAGAACAGTTTCTTTGGGAACATCTGCGAGGCAACGCCTTGGGAGCCGATTTCCTCAGACAGCACATCATAGGAGATTATATCGTAGACTTCGTTTCCCGGCATGACGGCCTCGTCATAGAGGTGGACGGCGGATACCATTCCGAGCCACAGCAGCAGGAGGATGACACCGTCCGAGAGTACAACCTGCAAAGAATGGGATACCATGTGATGCGCTTCTCCAACGAAGAGGTCCTCTTTGATATAGATAATGTAATACGCAAAATAAAAGAATACTTTGAATAATGAATAACTGCCAGTCAAAACTATCTACTCCCCTCCCTGCAAGGGAGGGGTCAGGGGGTGGGTCTAAGGTAGACATCATCCTGTGCGGTGTGGGCGGACAAGGCATCCTCTCCATCGCGACCGTCATAGGCGAGGCGGCGACCAAAGCGGGCCTCTATCTGAAGCAAGCCGAAGTGCACGGCATGAGTCAGCGAGGCGGCGACGTGCAGTCGAACCTGCGTCTTTCCACCGAACCCATCTGGAGCGACCTCATTGCCGAGGCTGGGGCCGACCTCATCATCTCCATGGAGCCGATGGAAGCCATGCGCTATCTGGCATACCTCAGAGCGGAGGGCAAGATAGTGACCAGCTCGAAGCCTTTCGTCAACATACCCAATTACCCCGAAGAAGAAGCCATGCAGCAGGAGCTCGACGCGCTGCCAAGCGTGAAGCTGGACATTGAGACCGTAGCCAAGGACTGTGGCAATCCGCGCGGAGCCAACATGGTTCTGCTCGGCATGGCTGCACCAGCCATTGGCATCCTTTCTGTGGAAAGCCTCAGAGAAGCCATCGCCACTGTGTTTGCCCGTAAGGGTGAACAGGTCGTCGAAGCTAACCTCAAGGCTTTTGACGCCGGCGTAAAGGCCGGAGCCTGACCGCCAGACCTAAACCTTCTCCCTATGGACAGAAAGACAGCAGAACAGATAATCGACGGCATGGGCCTGGGGGATTTCTCCCAGGCTACCATCCGCGACATACAGGCGCTCTCCCGCCTCCTGGAGGAAAAGACGGGCGAAGAGGTCATCCACCTGGAGATGGGCGTGCCGGGCCTGCAACCTTCCGAGATTGCGCTCAAGGCCGAGGCCGAGGCACTTGCCAACGGCTGCGCCACCATCTACCCGCCCAACGGAGGAATCCCGCGCATCAAGCAGGCTGCGTCCGACTTCGTGAAAGCCTTCATCGACGTGGATGTTGCTCCCGAAGGCTGTGTGCCTACGACAGGAAGCATGCAGGGCACCTTCGCCACCTTCATGGCGATGCGTCACGCCTTTGCCGGTTCGGGCCGCGACACGGTGCTGCTCATCCAGCCGGGCTTCCCTGTGCAGACTACGCAATGCGACGTCATCGGGCTCCGTCACGAGGCGCTCGACATCTACAGCTACCGCGGCAAGGACCTGATAGCGAAGCTGGAGGACATCATCGGACAGGGCCGCATCTGTGCCATCGTCTACTCCAATCCCAACAATCCGTCGTGGGTTTGTTTCACCGAGGAAGAGCTGCAGGGCATCGGACAAATTGCCACCAGGCACGATATCCTCGTCCTGGAGGACCTGGCCTACTTTGCCATGGACTTCCGCCGCGACCTCTCCCATCCCGGACAGCCGCCGTTCCAGGCCACCGTGGCACGCTATACGGACAACTACGTCCTGTGGGTGTCGGCCTCGAAGGCCTTCTCCTATGCCGGTCAGCGCATCGGCGTGACGTGTATCTCCAATGCGCTCTACCACCGTGTCTTCGCGCCTCTTCGGGAGAAGTTCGGCGTCGGTGCCTTCGGCGACTTCTTCGTCGGACGTCTGATGTATACGCTTTCCAGCGGCACGACGCATTCCGTGCAGCATGCGATGGCGGCGCTCATGGAGGCAGCCGTCAGGGGAGAGTACAACTTCCTCAGCGATGTCCGCGAGTACGGCCGCCGGGCCCGTTTCATGAAGGAGGTCCTTCTGGCCAACGGCTTCTACCTCGTCTACGACAACGACATGGGAGCTCCCCTTGCCGACGGCTTCTATTTCACCGTGCAGTACCCCGGCATGAACGACCTGCAACTGACGCGCGAGCTCATGACCTACGGCATAGCGGTCTTCCCCCTCGACACGATGGGCTCCACGCAGCAGGGCGTCCGCATCTGTACGTCCTTCTTCCGTCGCGAACAGGAGCCCCTCTTCACCGAGCGCATCCAGAGGTTCCACCGCGAACATCAGGCCGTGCAGGAATAAGCGCTGGACAGAATACGACAATACCGCACGCGGAGCCGTTCCCCTCCGCGTGCGGTATTTTCTTTTCCTTCCAGCGGTGATTGCCTTTCCTGCCTGTCATGAACTTTGCCGCCACGTGCTGCAAACTTTGTCGCCGCTTGCTGCAAAACTATTTCAAAGGCTTTGAAATAAATTTCAGTGGCACTAAAATATATTTCCAAGCCTTTGAAATATATTTCCGTGCCACTGAAAAAGTTTTATTCCATGGGGCGTTGGATATGTTCGCGCCAGACTTGTTCTTTTCCTATTCGGCTCTTGCCAAATGGGAAGCTGATGCCCATGGCGAAGTCGTAGCTGCTGCGCATCGGTATGCCCTGCTTGGTGAACTTGCCGAGGCAGTGGTCCGAGCCTAAGAAGAGGCTGAAGCCGCGTGGATGTATGTTTATGATCCATCCGAGGTTGGCTCCGCATGTTCCGAGCCCCACGTTGCCGCTCACCTCAAGCCACTTGATGGGGCTCACGGTGACGGCCATGCGTTGCTCGTTCCAGGTGTAGGTGCCCTGCATGCGCGTGGTGCTCAGCAGTCCGAACTTCAGTCGGTCGTAGGCCGGCAGTGCGTACTCTACGCCGATGTTCAGCGTGGCTCCGAGCCATGTGGCTTCGCTTGTGTAGTCGCCTGGCTGCAGGCTGTACAGGTCGCTCAGGCGGTCGGCCAGGTCGTCCGTCTGCTCGCCCATCTTCACTCCTGCGGGGTCTCCTTGCACCCGTATGTTGTTGAATCCGTTGAAGACGAACGTCTCTCCGCGGTTTTGTGCTGTAGCCACGTTCTTCCACTTGATGAAGGAGAGGTCCAGCAGTGCGGCGCTCACCTTCAGGCCGTCCACCCATCCTTGTTTCCCCAAGTCCCATTCGACGCCGAGGTCAAGGCCTGCGCCGAATCCGTTGGGGCCGAACTTGTCGACGTCGATGTTGCCGAAGTCTATCTGCTCGTAGGTTCCCGGGCGTGACTTGTATTCCTTCGTCTCGGTCTTGCCCCAGGTGAAGTTCTTCACGCCCACTTCCGCTGTTGCGTTGGCCGTGGCTGTCCACTGGCTTTCGCCCGAGAGGTTCAGGTCCACGCCCGACATCTTCACGTTGGCGTAGCCTGCTCCTACCAGGAACTTCAGCTTTCCGCCGATGCGCCACGCCTCGTTTATCTGGTGGCTGTGCCCCAGGGCCAGCTCCATCCAGCTCCGTGCCGTGGCGCCTGCCGAGCTGATGTTGTAGTCCTTGTTGGTCAGCTTCTTGGTCACCTCGAAGAGCTCGTAGGGGATGTTCACTCCGGCATTGACGCGCAGGCCGAGCGAAATCGTGTTGTAGCCCTTGAAGGCATGGAAGCCGACGCTCACCAGGTCGTAGCGTGTGTCCATCAGCAGTTTGTTGCGGCTGCTGAAGGCGCTGAGTGCCTTGTCGCTGTCGATGCTCGGGTGCAGGTACGTCACCAGCCCGCTCCCGTTGGGGTTCTTGTAGAGGACATCCTTCAGGTTCAGGTTGCCCTTCGTGCCGAGGTTCATGTAGCCCATCAGCAGTGGCATGCTGACGTAGCCTTTTCTGTCGTATTCCTTGGCGGGGTTCATCTCGTGTCCCTGTGCAAAGCCTTCCAGGAAGTAGGCGCTGTTCAGGTTCTGAGCAGTGATGGTTCCGCTTGCGAGAAGCGCGGCTCCTGCAATGACGATATGCTTGATGTATGTTCTCATGACTTTAATGGGCTTCTGTTAGTTTGCATCGTAGGTTAATTTCCCGTTTATGGTGACCTTTATGTCCGTCACCTTAATCTGGACGTTCTTCTTCAAGCTCATCTTGGCATCGGTCGGGTCTTCGATGCGTGCCTCGTAGCTTATTCCGTCCAGGCGCTTCGCACCGTTCTTCCCTGCCAGCACGTCGTTCATGGTGTACGGCTTGACGGGCTTGATGGCGATGCTGATGGGTGTCGTGGCGTTGCCCTTCACTTCCACACTGCTCACTTGCAGGACGGAGCTTGGTATCTCGTTGCCCTCCGTGTCAAGGGGTATGATGTCCACGACGAGCTTTGCAGGCAGGTCGCTGTACACGTTGGCAGTTGCCTCGATGCTTTCCGCGTCGATTTTCTCCAGCTCGTCGACATCCTTGGCCCACCCTGTCTCCGGGTCGCTGCGATAGACAAGCCTGAAGTCGGGGCCGAGGGTGAAGGGGACGTAGATGTCGTAGTCGACCGAGACGTGATAGTCGCGCGTGACGTCAAAGTCCGTGACGTCCTTCATCTCCACGGGAGCGACGGCGATGTCCACCTGCTCGGGAATCCTGCGGATGAGTCCGGCCATCGTCCCGCTGTTAGCCTTGTACTCTATTTGCGTGGCCTTCTGATTGTAAGCGTCGGGAACGGGCGTTTCGCGGGAGTCCACCATGTAGAAAAGGGCCGTGTCCCCCGGGGCAGTCTGGTTGAGCGCGAAGCTCTTGGTCTCGACAGCCTTTTCCGCCGTGCTGCTGCTTATCGTCATGGAGGTGGTGGCAGAGGCGGGTAACTCACTCGTTGCCTGAATCATCAGGACAGGATTTGCCAGGTCGAGCACCACGTCGTTGTTGTCGAGGAAGTCCGGCATGTTGTCCAGCTTGATGGGATTCACCGTGCCAACATCGTGGCTCAGCTCTCCCGAGATGGTCCTCACGACAATGTCCTTGTCGAAAGCGGCGTTGCCATTCAGCTGAATCTCCTGTGGCATGATGCTTTTCAGCGACTTGCTTTCCTTTATCTCGTTGATGACTTCCGGCGTTGCTTCCTTGCTCACCCAGTCGTCGAATGCCGCCTGGTCGATGTCCGTCGTGCTGATGCGGAAGTCTCCGTCCACTTTCATGTCAGCATTCAGGCACACCTCGTGGTTCTGGAAGGTGAAGTTCTTGCCCGTTTGGATGCCGGTCAGCGTGACGTTGAGCGACACCTTGGCCTTCCCGTCGACGATGTCGATGCGGTTGTTGCTCGCATCGGTCAGCGCAATGGTGCGGCCCTCGATGCTCCTCTCTTGGTCGTTGAATGTGCATTGGCCGAGTTCGGGGTCATCGGAGACGGTGAGAGTCAGGTCGTCCATGTAGACACACTTCAGCCACGTCGGGAACCCCGAGATGGTCATCTGTACGCGCATCGTTGCATCGTCTATGCCGACGTGGGACAGGCTCACGAGGTCCGTATTGATGTTGCTGGCTTTGGCTGCTTCGATGCGATAGGTCACGTTGTCCTCGGGTTGGAGTGTGTAGTGGAACTCTTCGTCGGGAATTTCCACCGTTGTGACTCCGGGGATGACCAGCGTGACGCGCCGCATTCCGGACTTGTGGCCGCTCCCCTCCATGCTTTTGGCTGCAGAAACGCCGGGAATGTTCAGCTTGATGCTCCTGTCAATGCTGTTGATGTCAGGCTTCTTGATTTTAATCTCGTCAATATGTATGTCCTCGATGCTGGCGCTTCCCTTCTGCTTCACGCAGAGGATGGAGTCGCCCGTCACAAGGTCCTTCACATATTGCACCACATCGCCTTCCTTCAGATCCATGAAGTTTTTCAGGTAGATGCCGCTCGTGCTGCTCGTAGGCAGAGTCAGAACGGCATCGGTGCTGAGCGTCATGTCGATGTCGTTCAAATCATAACTCTTGTCCACACAGCCCATCAGAGCCACACAGCTCATTGCAAGAATGGGCGTAGGCAAATGTTTGACAAAGTTTCCCATAATGTTGTTTCTTAGGTTTATGTGAGATGTTTGCTTAACGTTTCCCGTTAATTGTGTCTTCTGTCATGAAGCCTTCTCCGGAATCTCGTCGTTTATTCTGTTCTCGCTTGCAAAGGTATGAAATATAACAATGTATACCAAAACAAAAGGAGGAAAAAATGAAAAAAAACGGAAATTATGATAAAAGAGCCAGTGGTATAGGCACAAAAAAAGGTGTGTCTGACCATTCAGACACACCTTACCTCTAATCGAGGCTTGTTTCAGTCGATGCTAAGTGTTGTTTACTTGACAGTTACGTAAACTACGCGCTGGCTCTCGGGACCTGCAACGCCATGAGCGTTGACGTCGGCAATCTTCACGCCGCGACCCTGGAGGTAAGCCTTGACAACGTCGCAACGACGCTGAGACAGCTTCTGGTTGTAAGCCTTGTTGCCTTCGGGAGATGCATAGCCGTCGATGCAAACGATAACGTCCTTGGAGATAGCGTTCAGCTTAGCCTTTGCGGTATCGGTGAGCTTGTCCTTGTTCTGGCCGAACTCAACAACAGTAACGCCGGCAACGCCCTTCTCGACAACCTTCTCGACAACCTTCTCGACAACCTTCTCGACGGGCTTCTCGACAACCTTCTCCACGACCTTCGTAACCTCTGTGGGCTGAACCACTGCGAAGTGGTGTGTGCCATTGCTGGTCTTGAAGTGGTAGGTCACACCTGCTGTAATCTGGCCGAGGCAGTTGTCAAGGTAGGACTGACCATCGTTGTCACATACAACGGCAACACCCTTTCCAGACCAGCGAGTGGGGTCGTTGTCGCGTGAGGTCTTCAGGATGACAGCGGGACGCAGGCTGATGGTCCACTCTTTCTGCTTGCCAAGGTTGAAGTCGAAGTCAAGACCGAACTTGAAGTTGCAACGGTTGAGGTCGTTGTGGCTCGATGTTCCACCGTCGATTTCTCCGGACGCAGACTCATTGTGGGGCCAGAAGAAGCGAGTATAACCAACACCGCCACGGGCCTGGATCTCGAACAGACGGGGAGTACCCTTGTAGCCGCAGAACCAGTTCATGAGGTTGATCTTTGTGTTAGCATAGACGCTTGCATTGTCTACAACATTGGGGCTATAATTTGCCCAGTTCCAGTTCTCCTGGTCGCCGAAGGCTGCCTGCAGCTGGAATTCCAAGCTCAGGACGGGGGTGATACCCTTGGTCAGGTTGATGCCTGCTACGCCGCCCTTCGGGGTGTCCCAGTCGTGGAGGTTGGTGCTTGTACCGCCTTCTACGCCGATTGACCAATTGTCAAAAAACTTGTGCCCATTGTACTGTGCACTAACCATTGTTGCCATACCAAACATAGCAACAAGAATGAGAGTAAATTTTTTCATGTTCTCTACAGTTTATTTTGGTTAACTTTGTCTTTATCCTTTTTGTCCAAAAAGATTATTTTACACTTTTTGTCGGTGCAAAGTTACGACATGTATTCAATATTTGCAAGGGAAATGTGCAATAATTGTATGTTTTTTGGTGTTTTTATGCACCTTTTGCTCTCGTTATGTAGCAAAATGCTGCTAAAATCAGGCGTTTTTGCCTCATGAAGTGCCCTATTCGCCTGCTGTTTCCACTTTCGGCTTTTTGTCTCTTACGACCAGTATTGAGAGTTCGTAAAGCACGTAGAGCGGGATGAAGACGAGCATGAGGGTGAAGGGGTCGCCGCTGGGGGTGATGATGGCTGCCGAGATAAGCAGAACTACGACCGCATGACGTTTGTATTCGCGCAGGAAGCTCTTGCGCAGGATTCCCATCAGGCTGAGCAGCCATGCCAGAAGCGGCATTTCGAAGACGATGCCCATGACGAGAATGAGCATCGTGAAGTTGTCGATGTAGCTCTGCAGGTTGATTTGGTTGGTGATGTTCGAGCTCAGGTTGTATTCCACGAGGAAGCGGAAGGTGAAGGGGAAGACAAGCATGTAGCCAATGGTGCAGCCTACGTAGAACATGACGGTGCCGCCGAGGAAGGCCGGACGCAAGTGTTTCACCTCGTCCTCGAAGAGAGCGGGCTCGATGAATTTCCATATTTCCCAGATGAAATAGGGAAAGGCAATGACGGCTGCCAGCGAGATGGACGTGCTGATGTGCGTCATGAACTGGCTTGCGACGTTGATGTTGATGATCTGCACGTCGAAGTCCGGCGACAGCGTCACCATGCCTCCGCCGATGCGGTTGATCAGTCGGTAGGTGAAAAAGTCGTTGGAGGTGGGAGCAAGGATGAAGCGGTCGAAGATGTAGGGCATGGCGATGAATGTGCCCACCATGATGACGGCCAGCACGCATGCGCTGCGGAACAATGCCCAGCGCAGCACCTCGAGGTGGTCCCAGAAGGACATTGCGCCTTCCTCTTCGTTCTCTGCTGCTGCGGCCGTCGTCTTGTCTTCCAGTTCTGCCGTAGTCTCCTTATTTTCTGTCTCCATAATCAAAACAACAATTCATAATTCTTAATTCATAATTCATAATTATTTCCTTCGCTGATGTTCTGGGCGTAGCTTAATTATGAATTGTGAATTAAGAATTATGAATTAATGATAGGTTTACTTGCTGTAGCTTGCTTTGACGAACTTTGCGTCCTTCAGGTAGTCGATGCTTTCCTTCATGCCGTCCAGGATGTTGGGCTTGGAGCTGCCTTCCAGCTCTACGACCAGATACTTCAGGCCTGCCACGTCGGCATTGTTGAAGATGGCGTCGAAGCCGACCATGCCGCTCTGACCAAGTTCCTTGTGGTCCTTGATGTGAAGCAGGAGGAAGCGGCCGGGGTACTTGTTGAAGTATTCTACGGGGCTAACCTGTCCGCGTGCTGCCCAGTAAACGTCCATCTCGAAGAACACCTTGCTGGGGTCTGTGTGCTCCAGCATATAGTCGTACCAGACCTTGCCTTCCACTTTGCCAAACTCGTGGCTGTGGTTGTGGTAGCCGAACTTCATGCCTGCTGCATTCACCTTCTCGCCGATGGCGTTCAGGTATTTGCAGATGACGTCGGCTTCCTTCAGCGTCTTGGGGTAGTTGACGCCCGGGTTGGCGATGTACTTCATGCCTGCACGCTTGTGGCAGTCGATGCACTTGTCCCACCACTTGAGTGCTTCGCTGAAGTCGCCGCTGGCAAGTTCCTGGTCGCTCAGGTTGTGCCCTACGTGGCTGGAGAGCACGGCCATGCCGGAGGCTTCGATAGCCATTCTGTAGTCTTCGGGGGCGAGTCCGTAGAGTTTGCCGTCGTTGTAGTTGGCAGCCTCGGTGGAGGTGTAGCCCATTGCAGCGAGTTTGGCAAGCACTTCCTTGTGGTTCTTGGCAAACTTCTCGGGGCTTCCGATGAGCTCGCGCACGCTGTACATCTGGAAGCAGGCTTCTTTCTTCTTTGCATCTGCGATGTTGCTGCAGCCGAAGATGGCGGCAGCCATGCAGACTATCATAAGAATCTTTTTCATCGAATGACTCCTTTCTTATATATATATAATAATGTATAGGCTCAGGCACTTACTTGAGCACCTTCACGCGGATGTTGCGGTACCAGACTTCGTCGCCGTGGTCCTGCATGCCGAAGTAGCCGGCGTCCTTGCCGCAGTCCTTCATGATTTCATAGGCAAGGGGCCAGTTCTTCTGGCTGAACTTCGAGGTCTGTACGAGGTCGACCCACGACTTGTCGGCCAAGGTGTAGCTGAGCACCTTCACACCGTTCTGGTAGTGAGTGACCTTGCCGTTCTTCACGACGATCTTCACCTTGTTCCACTGTCCGGCGGGGTTGGCGTTCTGAGGCTTAGCCACGATCATGTCGTAGAGGCTTGTGCTCTGGCGGATGCCGAGGGTAGCGCCGAGCTTGGCATCGGGGTGACGCTCGTTGTCGAGCACTTGGCACTCGGGGCAGCTGATGTAGATAGGTTGATAGTTCAGCTTGCCGCGGTTGTCGATGGTCTGCGTGATGGTCACGTTGCCGGCCTTTGTTTCTTCGGTCTTCGGTGCATCGTTGTTGATGGTGGCTGTCTCTTTGCCGAGGTAGAAGATGCCGGAGTTGCCGCCTTCGCTAATCTTCCATTCAATCTCGAACTCGAAGTTCTTGAACTTGTGTGCAAAGATGATGTCGCCGCCCTCGCCGTTGGATGTGCGTCCGTCGAAGTGCAGGCTGCCGTCCTTGATGTTCCACTTGCTGGGGACGTGGTCCTTGCAGTAGCCGCGCCATCCGTTGAGGCTGGAGCCGTCGAAGAGGACGTAGTAGCCGTCCTTGTCTACCTTCAGTGTGCTGAGGTCAACTTGCGGATTCTCGATAACGACGTACTGAGGCTGTGCCTGTACGCCCGCAGCAACAGTCAGTGCTGTTGCTGCGAGTATGTTTCTGAGTTTCATTTCGTCAGTGATGTTACGGGTTTGTTATGCGGGCATGTCGGGCAGGACGTAGCCGTTCTGGTACTTGGGCTTGATGAGTTCTGCTGCGAATTCGCGTGCATTGACGGGGTCGGTGTACGTCTTGTTGAACGTGGGATGTCCGTCGTGGATGGAGAAGCCGTCCTTGAGCATTGAGCGGACGGTTGCGTTCTCGGGGATGTTGGTGAAGCGCATGTTCTCGCCGTCCCATTCCAGGGTCTGGTTCAGGCCCTGCAGACGTGTGGCGACAACGCCCATGGCAACCATTTCGTTGAAGGGACCTGCCTCGCTGAAGTCGGAAGCTGTCCTTGTCCAGTCGGTCTTGCCTGCACGGATTTCCTTGATGGCACGGATCCAGTCGCGCTGGTGGCTCTCGGTGACGCGACGGCAAACCTTCGGTGCGTCGGGCACGCGGCCGCTTACCAGGTAGGGCTTCTCGCCGTAGCAACCTACAACGAGGGTGTCCTTAGTGCCGTAGAAGATGGCGCCGCCGCCGCTGACGTTCAGGTTCTTGCCGACGGCCAGGCCTTCGGGACGGAAGGGCACGATGCCACCGTCGCTCCATGTGACGACAACCTCGGGCATGGCTACCTTCGGGCGGTTGGGGCGAGCGGGGTAGGTGAGCTTAACGACCTGTGCGCTGGGGCAGCAGTCTGACATAAGGGGAGTGGAGCTTCCTTCAGCCTTGATGGGATAGCCGAGGTCGAGGGCCTTGAAGACGGGGTGCAGGATGTGGCAGGCCATGTCGCCGAGGGCGCCTGTGCCGAAGTCCCACCATCCGCGGAAGTTCCAGGGGTGATAGATGGAGTTGTAGGGGCGCTTGGGAGCCGGGCCGATGAAGGCGTCCCAGTTCAGCGTGCTGGGAATCTCGTGTACCTCTTCGGGGCGCTCGAGGCCCTGGGGCCAGATGGGACG
>DGTM01000021.1 GCA_002394305.1 Prevotellaceae bacterium UBA4336 | reverse complement strand
AGGACGAGGCCAACGCCATCATCGGCCACTTCGGACTGGGCTTCTACTCGTCGTTCATGGTGAGCAAGCAGGTCGATATCATCACGAAGAGCTATCAGGACGCACCTGCCGTGAAGTGGTCGTGCGACGGAAGTCCTTCGTTTACTTTGGAAGAGACTGAGAAGGCCGAGCGCGGCACAGACATCGTGATGCACATCGACGACGACTGCAAGGAGTTCCTCGAGAAGGACAAGCTGGAAGGCCTGCTGCGCAAGTACTGCCACTTCCTGCCCGTGCCCATCGCTTTTGGCAAGAAGACCGAATGGAAGGACGGCAAGCAGGTAGACACCGACGAGGATAACATTATTAATAATGTAGAGCCGCTCTGGACGAAGAAGCCAGCTGACCTGAAGGACGAGGACTACAAGGAGTTCTACCGCCATCTCTTCCCGATGGCAGACGAGCCGCTGTTCTGGATTCACCTCAATGTCGATTACCCCTTCAACCTCACCGGCATCCTCTACTTCCCGAAGATAAAGAACAACCTCGACATCCAGCGCAACAAGATTCAGCTCTACTGCAACCAAGTCTTCGTGACCGACGCTGTGGAGGGCATTGTGCCCGAGTTCCTGACCTTGCTGCATGGCGTCATCGACTCGCCCGACATCCCATTGAACGTCTCGAGAAGCTACCTGCAGAGCGATGCCAACGTGAAGAAGATAAGCGGCTACATCACTAAGAAAGTCAACGACCGACTGGCCTCCATCTTCAAGAACGAGCGCGAGGACTTCGAGAAGAAGTGGGACGACATCAAGATATTCATCCACTACGGACTGCTCACCGAAGAGGACTACTTCGACAAGGCGAAGGCTTACTTCCTGCTGAAGGATACCGAGGGCAAGCACTACACGCTCGACGAGTACCAAGCTCTCATCAAGGACCAGCAGACGAACAAGGACGGCCAGCTCGTCTATCTCTATGCCAACGACCCCGATGCGCAGTACACCTACATCGACGCAGCCAAGCAGAAGGGCTACAACGTCCTCCTCATGAATGGTCAGCTTGATGCACCGCTCGTCGGAATGCTCGAGAGGAAGCTGGAGAAGACAACATTCACTCGCGTTGATGCCGACGTCATAGACCGACTCATTCAGAAGGAAGAGACCAAGCGCGACAAGCTCGAAGCAGAACGCTCGGACAAACTCTCCATCGTCTTCCGCTCGCAGATGCCTAAGAAGGGCGAGGAAGGAAAAGCCTCCCTTTGGGGAGGTTTGGAGGGGGCTGACTTCAACGTCGAGGCACAAGCCCTTGGCGAAGACCAACTGCCCGTGATGATGACGCAGAGCGAGTACATGCGAAGGATGAAAGAAATGGCACGCTTGCAGCCCGGAATGGCCTTCTACGGCGAGATGCCCGACATGTACAACATCATCCTCAACACCGACTCGCCACTCATCCGCGAGGTACTCGAGGACTGCGAGAAGCAGACCGATGAAGCCTTGAAGCCCATCGAGGCTGAGCTGCGCGGACTGAATGCCCGTCAGGCTGTACTGCGTCAGGAACAGGACAAGAAGAAGCCCGAGGAGATAACGCAGGAAGAGAAGGACGACCTGAAGAAGTGCGGCGAAGACATCCGTGCCGAGCAGCAGAAGCGCGACGACGTACTGAAAGGCTATGCCGAGAAGAACGACCGCGTGCACCAGCTCATCGACCTTGCCCTCCTGCAGAACGGCCTTCTGAAGGGCGAAGCCCTCACCCGCTTCGTCAAGCGTAGCGTGGAGATGATAAAATAACATTTTAGGGAGACGTATATCATCGAAGGGGACATGTCGCAACAGACATGTCCCCTTCTTTTTCCCCTCGAATCAGGCAGTAGTTAAGTAGTTAAGCCGAATGCACCAGGAAACAGACAGCAAGCGAAAAAAGGTATCGGCTTAACTACTGACTACTTAACTACTACCTCCTTACTACAAAACTCCTCATTAATTTTGTTTTTCAAATTAAACTTCGTACCTTTGCAGGGAAAAGCGAACGAACCCTACACACCATCGTAACAGTAAACGGAAACGGAAATGGTAAAGAACACAATTGATTGCTTCATCCCCTTCGAGAGCGACGAACAGGTCATGGGCACAATGCAGAATCTGCAGGCCGACAGCAACGTGCAGAGCATCAACTTCTTGCGCGACAAGAATCCCTTTGGCACACGCGCCATACGATACATCGCTGAGACTGCCACTGCACCATATACATTATTATATACCAAGTACGATACCCTCCAGCTCGGCTATCACGCCCTGACAAGGCTCCTCACCATCGCCGAGGACAGCCAAGCGCTCATGATGTACAGCGACCACTACAGACCCTCTCCCGACCTCTCCCTTGTAGGGAAAGGAGCAGATACCAACAAGCCTGTTGAGAGGGATAAAGTATCTACTCCTCTCCCTACAAGGGAGAGGTCGGGAGAGGGTCCGGCCCTTGAAGCGGTTCCCCTTATCGACTACCAGCTCGGCTCCGTTCGCGATGACTTCCAGATGGGCTCCGTGCTGCTCTTCCGGACGGAGGTGTTGAAGGAGTACGTCGCTCAGGAAAACCTCCACAACTACCAGTACGCAGGCCTCTACGACCTCCGGCTCTACATCAGCCGCAAGCAACTGCCCCTGCACATCGACGAGTTTCTCTACACCGAGGTGGAACGCGATACCAGGCTGAGCGGACAGAAGCAGTTCGACTACGTCGACCCCCGCAACCGCGCCCGTCAGGTGGAGATGGAACGGGCTTGTACACGTCACCTCCGCGCCCTCAATGCCTACCTGCACGGCAACGAGTACGACGAAGTGAACCTCTCGGAAGGCGAGTTCGCCGTCGAAGCCTCCGTCGTCATCCCCGTCCGCAACCGCGAACGCACCATCGAGGATGCCATCCGCTCGGCTCTCTCGCAGGAGACATCCTTCCCCTTCAACGTCATCGTCATCGACAACCACTCAACCGACGGCACGACGGAAATCATCGAGAGAGTGAAGAGTGAAGAGTTTAGAGTGAAGAATCTCATCCACCTCATCCCCGACCGCAACGACCTCGGCATCGGCGGCTGCTGGAACATGGCCGTGCATCATCCGCAGGTGGGACGCTTCGTGGTGCAGCTCGACAGCGACGACCTCTACTCCTCGCCCCACACCTTGCAACGCATGGTGGATGCCTTCTATGCCGAAGGTGCCGCCATGGTCATCGGCTCATACCGTATGTGCGACTTCCAGCTGAACACCTTGCCGCCGGGCCTCATCGACCACCGCGAATGGACCTTGATGAACGGTCGCAACAATGCCCTGCGCATCAACGGCCTCGGAGCACCCAGAGCCTTCTTCACACCCGTCCTGCGAAAGCTGCAGATTCCCAACACCAGCTACGGCGAGGACTATGCGCTGGGCCTGATGATAAGCCGCCGCTACCGCATCGGACGCATCTACGACGAGGTGTATCTCTGCCGCCGTTGGGAAGGCAACAGCGACGCAGCACTCAGCCAGGACAAAATCAACAAGAACAACACCTACAAGGACCACCTGCGCACCCTCGAAATTAAAGCCCGACAGCAACTCAACCAGCTCTGGCAGCACAAGGTGACCGAGGAGGAAATTGACGCTTTCTTCCAAAAGGAGCTGCAGGAATGGCCCGAAGCCGCCGAACGGTACAAGGCGCTGGAAGAGCAGACCCTCTCCCGACCTCTCCCTTATAGGGAGAAGAGCAGTAACCACCAGACTATTGAAGGAGAAAAAGTATCTTCTCCTCTTCCTGCAAGGGACAGGTTGGGAGAGGGTCCGACTTTTATTGCCCAATGGAACCCTGCCCGTATCGTCTCGACGGGTGCTGCCATCGACAAGAAGAGCATCAGCGAACGTCCATGCTTCCTCTGCGACAACAACCGACCGAAGGAGCAGCACAAGCTGATGACCGAGAAGCACTATCAGATACTCGTCAACCCCTACCCCATCCTGCCGCAGCACTTCACCATCCCCATGCGTCGGCACACACCGCAGAGCATCTACAGCTCGTTCGGCACGCTGCGGCGCATGGCGTGGAACATGCCGCGGCACATTGTCTTCTACAACGGTCCGCTCTGCGGCGCATCTTGTCCCGACCACATGCACCTGCAGGCAGGCAGCCGAGGCGTCGCCCCCTTGGAGCGCGACTGGACGATGTACGAGAACAAGCTGCGCAAGCTCTACCCCCTGACAGGCGAACAGACGGCCTCGATGGAGGAAGCCGGCAACGTGGGCAGCCGCTGCGGACTCTATCTCTTGGAGGGTTATCCGTGCCCTGTCTTCGTCATCCGCAGCATGCCGGCCGAGAGCGACAGCATCCTCTGCCAGCGCGTCTACAAGGCACTCCCCATCGTGGGCGACGAGGCAGAGCCCAGGCTCAACATCGTCTGCTGGCGTCAGGCAGGCACTGCCAGCCGTCCCGACGAAATCGTCACCCTCATCTTCCCCCGCAGCAAGCATCGGCCTGACTGCTACTACGCCGAAGGCAAGGACCAGCTTCTCGTCAGCCCCGGAGCACTCGACATGTGCGGCCTCATCATCACACCCCGCGAGCAGGACTTCAACGCCCTGACAGCAGAGAAAGCCGCCGACATTCTCCGGGAAGTCACGCTGAGCGAAGAAGACTTGAAGCCCATCATAGAGGAACTGACTGACAAGCAGGCCCCCCAACCCCCTTCAGGAGGAGAAACAGGCGAAGGACTTCCCCAGAAGGGGGATGGAGGGCCTGTGGTTGGGAGAGAGACTGTCTCCGTCGGCATCATGAAGGACACCGTCATCCGCTTCTGCATCAACGGCACCTATCAGGCCAAGGGAACAGAAGTGACAGGCGAACAGACAGCCGAGTACACCGAAGGCGGCATTCGCTGGAAGGACAACGTCTACAGGGAGCTGACGTTCAGGGCAATGGCCGGGGAAGGAGGGTCGTTCACCCTTCACAATGTCACCATCGGACGCAGTTTCCACTGGGAAAGGCAGGAGTCGCAAACCTTCAGCGGCACGCTCAAACTCGTGGTGGACGAAGACAAGATAGTTGCCATCAACATCCTTCCCGTGGAGGACTACCTCAAGAGCGTCATCAGCAGCGAGATGAAGAGCAGTTGCTCGCTGGAGTTCCTCAAGGCGTCGGCCGTCATCAGCCGCAGCTGGCTCTACGCTCAGATGCAGCGTCGGCAGGAACATGCCGAGCAGGCAGCCCCCTTCTTCTCCTTTGTCAAGGGCGAGGGCGAAAGCATCCGGTGGTACGACCGCGAGGACCACACCATCTTCGACGTCTGTGCCGACGACCATTGCCAGCGCTATCAGGGCATCACACGGCAGAGCGACCCCCGTGTGGCAGAAGCAGTCGATGCCACTCGCGGGCAGGTGCTGACGTTCGACGGACACATCTGCGACACACGCTTCGGCAAATGCTGCGGCGGCAGGACCAACGAGTTCCAGTACTGCTGGGAGAACATCCAGGTCCCCTACCTGCGCTCCGTGGCCGACCCCTTCTGCAACACCAGCGACACGCGAATCCTTCGGCAGGTGCTCAACGACTATGACCTCGAGACGCACGACTTCTTCGAATGGACGGAAGAGCTCACTCAACAGGAGATTCACGACCGCATCACGGAGCACCTGAAGGCGGACCTCGGGCCCATCCTGGCGCTGGAACCAGTGGAGAGCGGCCCCGGCGGACACATCAGCAAGCTGCGCATCGTGGGACAGGAGAGGTCCTTCGTCGTCGGCAAAGAGCTTGAAATCCGCCGCATGCTCAGCACCTCCACGCTGAAGAGCAGCGCCTTCACCGTCGAGACGAAGAATGTGCGCGGCGGAGTGCCCGGGCGTTTCATCCTGCACGGACACGGCTGGGGCCACGGCGTCGGCCTCTGCCAGATAGGAGCCGCCGTCATGGGCGAGCAGGGCTACAACTACAGGCAGATACTCCGGCACTATTACACAGGAGCCAGGATCAGCCCCGGCAACAAACTTCCCGCACGCACGACATAAAAGTTCACCCCGCGCAGACAAAAACTTTTTCAGCGGCACTGAAATACATTTCAGCGGCTTGGAAATATATTTCAAAGGCACTAAAATATATTTCCAAGCCTTTGAAATAGTTTTGTGGCACGGGGCTTGGATTTTTTCTCCCCGTGCCGGGGAAAATATCCGAATGACATCGGGCAAAAGTCTGCCATCCGTCAACAATCATCCATCATTATACACACACAACCCTTGAATTTATATATTTTCAACCCCGAGAACGATATGGCGCTGGCCGACGGCAAGCCGGGCTATACGCCGCCCGCACGGATACAGCAGATGCGGCGCGAGCTGTGGTGGCTGCCGCAGTGGTGGGCGGAGGAAGACGACGTCGTCTGGGACGGCGAGGCGCATCTTGACCTGCCCGACGACACGACGATTCTGCCCTGGGGATGGAGTCCGTCGCTCTGCCACCAGCTTCAAAGGGCCGGAGTGAAGGCGTCGCTCCTGCCTTCGCCCGACGAGTTGGAGCACATCCGACAGCTTTCCCACCGACAGACGGCCGTGTCGCTCCTGCAGGAACTTCGCGACGAGCTGCCCCTTGACGGGCATCTTGCAGGCCGTTCCGTCCTTTGCCGGAGCATCGAGGAAGCCGAAGCAGCCGCCAACACGTTTGGCCCTGCCCTGCTGAAGTCGCCTTGGAGCAGCAGCGGACGAGGCTTGATGCAGAGCGACAAGGCAGGGTGGAAGGCCTGGGCGGACCGCATCCTGGAGGCACAGGGAAGTGTCGTCGTGGAGCAGTCACTGCACAAGCTGACCGACTTTGCCCTGGAGTTCTGGCTCGACGGACAGGGCGGCGTGGAGTACCGGGGACTGTCGCTCTTCTACACCAACGAGCGCGGGGCGTACCTGGGCAACTGGGTGGCTCCCGAAGGACAGAAGCTCGCCTGGCTGGCGCAGTACGTTCCCCTGCAATATCTGCAGGAGATACGCCGCTGGTGGGAAGAGCGGCTGAAGGGCTTCGACTACGAGGGGCCCGTAGGCATCGACATGATGCTGGCCGCGGAAGGCATCTGCCCGTGCATCGAGGTCAACTGGCGCTGGACGATGGGACTCATCTCGTGCCTCGTGGCCGAGCAGGGCCGCTACGGACGCATGGTTGTGGAGTACGTCTACGGCCACTACTCCGCCGAGGTGGAAGCCTTTTCCTGATTGTTTTATAAGTGAATGTCGATGGGGACATTGACCTTGACGCAGAAGTTCCTGCCCATGGCCGAGACGCCCTGCCTGCCCGTCAGGAGGTTGGTGTCGGTATACTTCAGGCGGGAGAGATGCGGCTGGTAGACCTTGTCGAAGAGATTCTGGCAGGAGACGGCAATCTCAATGCAATTATGTCCGAAGATGTGTAGGTCCGTGCCCAACGTCAGGTCGAACAGGGCATAGCCAGGCGTCGCTGTCTCGGTTTCGTCGAGGGCAAAGTAGTTGTTCTGACTGAAGTTGTATTCCATCCCTGCAGAGAGACAGGTGCGGCGCAAGTGTCCGCGGACGAGGTCTGGAAGCTCGTAGCGCACATTGCAAGTCCATCGCGGCGCAGGCATCAAGGGCAGATTTCGGCTCTCGGACGGCTGATGGAGCTGGACGCCACGCACATAGCAGAAGGTATTCTCGATGTGCAAGGGGTTGACGGGATGGATGTCGAGCGAAGCTTCACCGCCCATGAGCCTTGCATCGCCCTGGCGATACTGATAGGTGCGGTAACCGTCGGTCTCGTAAGGCAGTCGCGAGAGGAAGATGTAGTCGTTGATCCAGTTGGAGAAGAGCGAGGCCTGGAAGCTCACGAAGTGCGACGTGTAGTCCACTCCCAAGTCAATCTGCATGCTTTTCTCCGCCTTTAGCCCGGCATTGCCCAGCTCGTATTGGACGCTCCCCTCGTGCACGCCGTTGGCCGAGAGTTCGCTCACCGTCGGCGCACGGAACCCCCGGGCCGCATTCAGTCGCAGGTTCAGCCTGTCGGTCACGTTCCAGACAACGCCCAAGCTCCCCGTAACACCCGTGAAGTTCTTGCTCAAGGCATCGAAGCGGAGCCTGTCGTCCTCCATCAGCGAGGAGGTGTTGAGGTGGCGGTTGTCGACGCGAGCGCCTCCGGAGAAGTGCCATTTGTCCAACTGCCAGCCCGCCGTGGCGAAGAAGCCGATGTCGAAGAGACGATGGTCGGGGATGAGATACTCCTCGCCCTGATTGACGTTTCTCTGCCACATGCCTCCGATGCCCGTCTGGAGCTTCCAGTCGTGGGGCAGCGAGTGCTGGTACCTGACGTCGTAGTTCACGGTGTGCAGGCGCATGGCCAGTGTCGGTTCGAGCGCATCCCAGTCGGTCGGCTCGTCGTCCTCCGCCTCGTATTCCCTGCGGAAGTTCTGCTGGTAGCCGACGATGGCCTTCAACGTGCCCGGCCCGAAGTACCAGGCGTTGTCGCTCACCACCTTCGTATGCAGCACTTTCTGGAAAGGCATCTGCCGGCCGTAGCTGCACGCCGAGGCATCGTCGCCCCAGACGAGGTCGCCCAAGTGCGTGCCGGGATGCTCGCTGACGTAGTCCTCGTCGGCACGTTCGCCCTCCGTGATGCCGGGCGTGAAGTTGACGTGTGAGAAGCGGAGCCACGAGTGCCCCCAGGATTTGTTGACGCCCAGCATGCCCTGCACGTCGCGCTCCTTGAACCACGAGCCTGGCACGTAGCCGTCGGTGCTGTTCTTGTAGCAATGCGCCGCCTTGTCGAGGAAGTGCCAGTTCCAAAGCCACCCGCCGACGTTGCCCGCAAAGCCTACATGATAGTCGTAGAGACCGTTGTTCGACTGGTACTGTCCGCCCACCTTCACCTGCATCGTGCCTTCCTCCAGCGGACGCTCGGGGTGCAGTATCATCACGCCGGCAATGGCATCGCTGCCGTACATGAGCGAGGCTGGGCCCTTGAGTATCTCTACCGAATGTACGCCCTGCTCGTCCACTTCAAGCCCGTGCTCGTCGCCCCACTGCTGCCCTTCCTGGCGGATTCCCTGCTCGACGATGACCACTCTGTTGTAGCCCAAGCCGCGGATGACGGGCTTCGAGATGCCCGTTCCCGTGCTTATCTGCGACAGTCCGGGCATGTGTCCCACGGCATCGACGATGTTCGTGCCGACGCTCTGATGCAAGAGCTTGGGCGAGACGACCATGAAGGGCGAGGACGCATCCTTCAGTCTTTGCGTTCCGGCCACGCCTTGCACTGTCACTTCGCTCAGGATGGCTTCCGTCATCGGGTTGATGCTGTCTTCTATGCAATCGCTGTGCCGGTGCTCCTGCTGGGCAGAGACCGACATGGAGACTGCCCACAGGCAGACTCCTATATATATAATAATGTGTTTCATAATACGTGTCTCCTGTTTGATAACAGCATACCTTCTGCTTCACGGCATAGGCGTGACAGTCAGGATATCTGTTGGATAATAAGAATTTGACTGTTTGAATAACCTAAAGATGAAACGAGACATCTTTCACCTTCAAACGGCAGGAGGAGCACGAAGACAGAAACCAAAGAGTTGGACCGCAGAGACATTCCGCCGACGCACAGCATAGACAATCTTGCGTCTGGCCTGATAACAAAGCAACGCTCCGGCGACGGTAGTGACGTACGTCAACGTGAGGACTTGGCACAGCACACACTGGTGCATCCCGTCCGAAAGCTGAATCAGGTGACCTTGGCACTGGTGGTGTACGCACTCGGTGCATGTCTGCTCCGTTTCCTGCGATGGCTCATGGATATGCAGCGACGAAAGGATGAGCATCGGCAGGTAGACTGCCAATAGCAACCATGCAGCAATATGTCTCTTCATCACGGGATTCATGCCACAAAGTTACGCAAAAAGGAGTACACAACAAACAAAATGCAGTGTTTTTTAACGTTGTTTTGCGTTTTGTGTCCAATAGCGGAAAATCAAAGTTTGTTTACTTGCACCGTTCGCTTTTATTTCCTACCTTTGTCTCATCGTTCAAAGAAGTACAACGACATGAACCGACGAGAATTCCTACAACGCAGTACTGCCCTTGCCGGTGCTGCTTATCTTGGCTCGCCAGCACTTGCCGAAACAATTGCAACGCTTGGCGAACCAAACCTTGTGGTGGGCATCGTGAGCGACATCCATCTGCGCGGAGCAGACACAGCCGCCACGTTCATCCACACGCTCGAATACTTCCGCAGTCTGAAGGTGGACGGTGTCATCATCGCCGGCGACATGGCCGACCAAGGCCTGCTGCCTCAGCTCCAAGTGGTGGCAAATGCTTGGTTCCAAGTCTTTCCCGACAACAAAGGACTGAACGGCAAAGAAACAGTTCAGCTCTTCATCTACGGCAACCACGACATGGAGGCCTACACCTGGGGCGGAACCATTAGCAGCGTCGGTAAGGAGACAGCCGAGGCTCAAGGCATTGGCCGACAGGCTGCTGCCGCATGGAAGCAATGCTTCAAGGAAGATTATCAGCCCCTTTGGATGAAGACCATCAAGGGCTATCACTTCATCGGTGCGCATTGGGAGAACCAAAGCCACATCTCCGGCCTGGCCGACTTCCTCAAGAAGCACAACGCCGAGCTGACGGCCGACGGACGCCCCTTCTTCTATATCCAGCATCCGCATCCCAAGGACACCTGCAATTGTGCCTGGGCTTGGGGCCGCGACGACGGAACGGTGACAAGACTCCTGAGCAAGTACCCCAACGCCATCGCGTTCTCCGGACACTCGCACTCGCCGCTTGACGACGACCGCGACCTTTGGCAAGGCAGCTTCACCAGCATCGGCACCTCGTCGCTCAAGTATCTCTATCCCATGCCCGCTCGTGAAAACACCTATCAGGACGACTGGTCGGCACGTCCACCCTCGCAGATGGCGAAGATGGACCCATCAGACGGACGTCAGGGCATGGTGATGCGCGTCTATGACAACGCTATCACATTCGAGAAGCGAGAGTTTGTCTATGACGAAGCCATCGGCGAGCCGTGGTATCTGCCTTGGCCCATCTCGGCCTCTCAGCCGCTCTCCTTCGAGAACCGTGCCAAGACTGCTGCCATTCCGCAGTTCCCCGCAGGCACTAAGGCCACCGTCACGGCAGGAAAAGGCAGCGACCGCTATGGCACGCAGCAGAAGCAAGTGACAGTCCACTTCCCGACCGTTTTGAAGAAGAACGCCGGCGTTCGCGCCTTCGACTACGAGGTGCAGGTGGAGTACGACTGGCTCGATGTCCGCCACGTCTGCTCGACGAAGCGCGTCTTCTCCCCTAAGTGCTACCTCGGCGAGAATAAAGAAGAGGGCGACGTGCGCTGCGTCTTCGGCGAGAGCGAACTGCCCAAGGACTTCGCCTACCGCTTCGCCATCCGTCCCTGCAACTGCTTCGGAGCCAAAGGGAACCCCATCTATTCGGACTGGATAGACAGCTCTTTCGCCATGTTCACCTCGTCGCTCTCGCTCGACAAGCAGTTCTACAAGGTGAACGAAGCCATCCAAGCCACCTTCGCCGACGTCCCTGTCGGAAAAGAGGCATGGCTCGGCATCTATGCCAAAGGCAAAACGCCCGGCTCGAGCGACACATCGACGACCTACAAATACACCGAAGTGGCAGCAGGCACGCTGACACTCAGCGTCGCAGCTCCCGGAGAATACTTTGCCGTGCTCTTCCAGGACGGCGGCTACACGGAGTGCTCGCCACGCATCCCCTTCTTTGTCACCTCGCGGGCATACAACCCCGAGAACTTCTCCATGCAGACCGACAAATCCGTCTATAACGTGGGCGATGCCGTCGTGGTGACGCTTGCCAACGCTCCCAACATCAGCAACGACTGGGTGGGCATCTTTGCGGCCGGTCTCGTACCGAAAAACGAGAAATGCCCCACTTGGCTCTATAATACAAAGGTAAACGGTACGCTGCGGCTCAACGTCAGCGGCACGAAGAACTGGACAGCACCCTTGCCCGAAGGCGACTACTTCGTGGGTTACTTCATGGCCGACGGCTACGAGGAACCTTTCCCACGCCAGTATTTCACAATCGGCAAAGGCGATGACGACAGCGTGTCCGCTCCCTCGGAACAGAGAGAGGGCAACCATCTCATCTACCGCCTCGACGGCACCCGCACCGCAAGCATGCAGGAGCCGGGCCTCTACATAAAGGACGGAAAGAAAGTGATAAAGAGTTAAAAAAAGCCTCACCCCTAAGCAAGGCTCGACGATAGTCAACCCCTCTCCGCGTTAAGGGGTTAGAGGTTAGGGGTTAGAGGTTAGAGAACACCATCACCCACAGCTATCCTCTTACCACTAACCTCTAACCACCAACCACCTTTAAGGGTCCAATAAATGGTAAATGATAAATGATTAAATGGTAAATATGATGATGAACAACGTTGAATCAATCTTTGCAGCCAAGCTGCTGGGCGTAAAAGCCATCAAGTTACAACCAAGCAATCCCTTCACATGGGCAAGCGGCTGGAAGAGTCCCTTCTATTGCGACAACCGCAAGACACTCTCCTTCCCCGGCCTGCGCAGTTTCGTCAAGGTGGAGCTGACGCGTCTCGTCATGGAGCAGTTCCCCGAGGCAGAAGGCGTGGCAGGCGTTGCCACAGGAGCCATTGCCCAAGGTGCTTTGGTGGCTGACGCACTCTCTCTCCCCTTTGCTTACGTTCGCAGCAAGCCAAAGGACCACGGCATGGAGAACCTCATCGAGGGTGAACTCAAGTCAGGCATGAAAGTTGTGGTCGTAGAGGACCTCATCAGCACGGGTGGCAGCAGCCTCAAAGCCGTCGAGGCGCTCAGGAAAGCAGGCTGTGAGGTAGTGGGTATGGTAGCGTCCTACACTTACGGCTTCCCGGTTGCCGAAGAAGCCTTCCGCGCCGCCGGCGTCAAGCTCGTCACCCTGACCAACTACGAAGCCGTCGTGACCGAAGCCCTCAAGACGGGCTACATCAAGGAGGCCGACATCCCGACCCTCCACGAGTGGCGCAAGGACCCCGCCAACTGGAAGGCCCCCCTCTAACTCCCCCAAAGGGGAGGACATGAATGGTAATGGTAAATGATTAAATCGTAAATTAACAAGATGACCGAGTACAAAAGCGAAGTAAAGAAGATATACGCTCCCATCGGACGCGTCTATGAGCGACTGTCCGACCTCAACAACCTGGCCGTCATACAGCAAGGCCTCGACAACCCCGAAGCCTTGGAGCGCATCAAGCAGCAGGCCGGCGACAAGGTGAAGCCTGAGCAGGTGGAGCAGATCGTAGAGAAGCTGCGTGAGCTGCAGTTCGACACCGATTCCGTTTCTGGCCAGACGCCGATAGGCACCGCCACGCTGCGCATCATCGAGCGCGAGCCGGACAAGACCATCAAGTTCGCAGCCGAAGGGATGCCCGTAGCTGCCAACATGTGGATACAGCTCCTGCCCTCGGGCGACAGCGAGTGCGCCATGCGCCTCACCCTCAAGGCCGACCTCAACTTCTTCATCCGGCAGATGGTGGGGAAGAAACTCGAGCAGGGCGTCGACGGCCTGGCACAAATGCTGGCAAGCCTGCCGTACTAATAAAAGGTGAAAAGGTGAAAAGGTAAAAAATTAAAAAGCATTTTCACTTTTTATCCTTATACTCTTTATCTTTTTCAATTTTTCAACTTTTCAATTTTTCAACTTTCAATGAAGCTTTGGGACAAAGGATTTGAGATAACAGCAGAGATTGAACGCTTCACCGTGGGGCGCGACCGCGAGATGGACATGTATCTGGCCGAAGCCGACGTGCTCGGCTCGATGGCACACATCACAATGCTCGAGAGCATCGGGCTCCTCGAGAAGGAAGAACTGCAGGCCCTGCTGGCCGAGCTGCGAAACATCCTTGCGGAGATACGCGAGGGACGCTTCGCGATAGAGGAAGGCGTAGAGGACGTGCACTCGCAAGTCGAGCTGATACTCACCCGTCGGCTCGGTGACATGGGCAAGAAGATACACTCGGGACGCAGCCGCAACGACCAGGTGCTGGTGGACCTGAAGCTCTTCATCCGCCGACAGCTGCGCCTCGTGGCTGAGGACGTGCGCAGTCTCTTCACTGAGCTGCAGCAGCAGAGCGAACGCTACAAGGACGTCCTCATGCCCGGCTACACCCATCTGCAAGTGGCGATGCCCAGTAGCTTCGGCCTTTGGCTGGGTGCCTACGCCGAGAGCCTCGTGGACGACCTCGTCTTCCTGCAAGCCGCCTACCGCATTACCAACCGCAACCCGCTCGGCTCCGCCGCAGGCTACGGCTCGTCGTTCCCCCTGAACCGAACCATGACGACCGAGCTCCTGGGCTTCGACTCGCTCGACTACAACGTGGTCTATGCCCAGATGGGACGTGGCAAGACGGAGCGCAACGTGGCTTTCGCCCTCGCCGGAATAGCAGGAACCGTCAGCAAGCTGGCCTTCGACGCCTGCCTCTTCAACAGTCAGAACTTCGGTTTCATCAAGCTGCCGAAGGAGTGTACGACCGGTTCGAGCATCATGCCGCACAAGAAGAACCCCGACGTCTTCGAGCTGACACGCGCAAAGTGCAACAAGATTCAAGCTCTGCCGCAGCAGGTGACGCTCATTATGAACAACCTGCCCAGCGGCTACTTCCGCGACCTCCAAATCATCAAGGAAGTCTTCCTGCCCGCCTTCCAGGAACTGCGCGACTGCCTGCAGATGGCAACCTACATCACCAGCCGCCTCGAAGTGAACGAACACATCCTGGACGACCCGCGCTACGACCTCATGTTCTCCGTGGAGGAAGTCAACCGCCTGGCCTCGGAAGGTATGCCCTTCCGCGACGCGTACAAGAAGGTCGGCCTCGACATCGAAGCCGGACGCTTCACGCCCCACAAGGAAGTGCATCACACCCACGAAGGCAGCATCGGCAACCTTTGCACCAAGGAGATTGCGTCCCTCTTCGAGCAGACATGGAGCAACTTCCACTTCGAGAAGGCGGAAGAAGCCGAGGCGAAGTTGAGGGGCTGACATCACGGCACGCTGTGTCGGGCATCACGGCACATTGCGGCTGACGACAGAACATCAGAAGAAAAGGAATGAAACGATTCAGCATCTGTTTATTGACTGTCCTTTGCGGACTGCTGCTTGCCGCTTGTGCTGGCGGCGAGGCGAACAGCAAATACAGCAACCTGCGGGCACGGCTCAGCATCGACAACGTGCTGCAGGCTCCCGTTCTCCATGCCGCCTGCGAGAGCACAGGCGAGTACTGCACCATCACAAGCGACGGCCAAAAGCTCATCTTCACCAACGCAGCAGGCAAGACCTCGTCCATCAACATCGCAGCCATAAGCGACTACGCGGGCTACAACCTGGGCCTGAACAGCGGCTACATCGTGGGGCGCCTCACCATCCCCGAGATGGGCGAGGACAACGTGCGCGTCGTCTGCTTCGACCGTGCATGCTCGAACTGCTACCAGAACTACAACATCACGAAGCCCCTGGTGCTGCAGACAAGCGGCTATGCCTTCTGCAGGAACTGCAACCGTACCTACAACCTCAACGACTGCGGCAACCTCTCCGACGGTCCCGCCGGACGAACCCTCTACCGCTACCGCGTCAACTACGCAATGGGCGCCATGGGGCTCTGGGGGCTCTACATCAATAATTAACAATTAAAAATTAAAAATTAAAAATTGAAAGCTAAAACTTGCTCTGCGCAATCGTTTAACGGTCACCGGCTGCTGCTTGTCGCATGCTGCCTGCTGTCTGCCCTGTGCGGACGAGCCGAAGAGAAAGTCTGGTGCCTCATCACCGACGGGGGCGAGAGCGTGCCGATGAGCGAAGTGCTCTGTCTGGCCGCAGCCGACGACGACTCCACCTTTGCCGTCGTGCTCAAGGATGGCGACGCCATAGCAGGCGTCCGCCGCGCACACTTCAGCATGGAGGTACCGACAGGCATCGTGGAGCCTGGCATCGTGGTAGCAAGGGACATCCTGCACCTGACGAACTCTGCCGCAGGCAGCACTGCATACATCTACACCACCGACGGCAGGCTCATGCAGCAGGCAAAGGCCGACGAAGAGATAGACATCAGCGCACTTCCCCCGCGCGCGTATTATATAATAAGGTTAGGACAGACGTCCTTCAAGTTCCGGAAGCCATGAAGCAGCACCACATCATTGTCCTCCTGCTTCTGCTCTGCACCACGGCTGCCGCACAGAAGAAGTTCGCCGTACGCTACGGCACGATGGTCGGCACGAGCACCGACGACATCCGCTTCTCGCAGAACGGCGATGCCGACGAGTGGGCGCCGGGCAGCATCTATTATCCCAACAAAGACCTCTCGCACATCCTGTACATCAGCCGCTACTTCCCCGTGCGCGACTTCACGTTCTCGCTTCCCGACCTCGTAATGCAGCCCGGCGAGAAAGCCATCATCGACATTGACTTCCAGCCCGAGGAGAGCGTCGTACGCTACGTCGACAAGTTCATCTACTCGTCGAACAGCAACGTGGCAAAAGCCGTTCGGCGCGGCGGAGCACAGATAGAGGTGACGGCTGTGTCGGCAGGCTTCTGCACCCTCACCGCCACACACAGCGAGGCGGGACAGCGCACCGTCTCCGTCCTCGTCAGGCCCGACGAGGCATACGTCGACAGGATGGTCGATTCGCTGCTCCACCTGATGACCGACGACGAGAAGCTCTCCATGGTGGGCGGCACGAACTGGTATTACACGAAGAGCGTCGACCGCCTCGACATCCCTGGCATGGAGATGTGCGACGGCCCGCAAGGCGTCGGTTCGGACAACGTCGCGACGGCCTATCCGCCCAACCAGGCCCTTGCCGCCACCTGGAACCGACAGATGGCACAACGCTACGGACGCGCCATTGCACGCGACTGCCGTGCACGCGGCATCAACATCATCCTCGGCCCTGGCGTCAACATCTACCGCTCGCCCCTCTGCGGACGCAACTTCGAGTACATGGGCGAAGACCCCTATCTGGCTGGACAGACAGCCGCCAACTACATCATCGGCGCACAGCGCGAAGGTGTCTCCACGACCGTGAAGCACTTCCTCGGCAACAACTCCGACTACGACCGCAACCGCATCAGCAACGACATGGACGAGCGGACGTTGCACGAAATCTACCTGCCGGCCTTCAAAGCCGCTGTGCAGGAAGGCAAGACGGGATGCCTGATGACCAGCTACAACCTCGTGAACGGCATCTACACAACACATAGTCGCGCTTTGCTTACCGACATTCTGCGCGACCGCTGGGGCTACAAAGGCATCGTCATGAGCGACTGGGGCTCCACGCACGACTGTCTGGGCGCTGCCCTGGGCGGGCTCGACCTCGAGATGGCAAGTGCCGACCACATGACGCCCGACAGCCTGCGCATGTACATCGCCAAGGGCAAGCTCTCGATGACCGACATCGACGCGAAGGTGCGCCACATCCTGCACACGATGATAAGCATGGGCTTCCACGACGAAGGCCAACGCGACGACACCATACCCCTCTACGACCCCGAAAGCGACTCGACGGCCCTTGCCGTGGCGAGCGAGGCCATCACGCTGCTGCGCAACGAGAACAGCCTGCTTCCCATCGACACATCGAAAGTGAAGCGCATCGTCGTGACGGGCAAGAACGCCACTGGCTACGTGAGCGGCGGCGGCAGCGGCAACGTCAATCCCTGGCGCTACGTCAGCACCTTCGACGGCATCCGCACGCTCGGCGAAAGCCTGGGCATCGAGGTGGAATGCAAGGACAAGCTCGACCTGCTGCCCGCCATCATCTATACCGACGAGACGCTCACCGAGCCGGGCTTCAAGGCCGAGTACTTCGCGACAAGCGACCTGAGCGGTTCGCCCGTGCTGACACATACGGAGACAAAGGTCAACCACATCTGGAGTGCCGGCGGACCGGACGTGGAGGGCATCGGCAAGAAGAACTACTCCGTGCGCTGGAGCGGCTACATCAGCGTGCCGGCCACGGCCTACTACACCTTCACGGCAGGGGGCGACGACGGCTTCCGCCTGCTCATCGACGGTACTTCGCTGCTCGACGACTGGACGGCTTCGTCCTATCACAGCAGGTCCGCCTCGAAGCTCTTCACCAAGGGGAAGGTCTATGCCGTCACCTTCGAGTACTACCAGCTGGAGGGCGATGCGATGGTCGACCTGATGTGGCAGAAGCGAGGCGACACGAAGGACTATCTGGCAGAGTACCTGAAGGATGCCGACCTCGTTGTGGCCTGCATCGGCATGAACTCGAGCATCGAGGGCGAGGGGCACGACCGCAGCTTCGACCTCCCGGGCGACGACAAGGAAGTGCTGGCCTCCATAAAGAAGGCTGGCCGTCCGACGGTAGCCATCGTCAACGGTGGCGGAGCCGTAGAGATGCTGTCGTGGCAGGAGGACACCGACGCCATCCTCTGGGCTTTCTATGGCGGACAGCAGGGCGGCACTGCCATTGCCGACATACTCTTCGGGCGCACCAACCCGTCCGGCCACTTGCCTATCACCATCGAACGCGCCTGGAGCGAGAACCCGACCTACAATTATTACCACGACCCCGACGGCGACAAGCATGTCCGCTACGGCGAAGGCATCTTCATGGGCTACCGCGGCTACGACAAGCTGAACCGCCAGGTGGCCTATCCCTTCGGCTTCGGCCTGTCGTACACGACGTTCAGCATCGACGGTCTCCGCGTCGGCGGACAGCAGGCAGACGGCAGCGTCGAGGTGAGCTGCACGCTGACCAACACGGGCAACCGCGAAGGCGCACAGGTCGTCCAGCTCTATGTGGGACGCGAAGGCGAGTGCCCCGTGGAGCGTCCCGCCAAGGAACTGCGCGACTTCCAGAAGGTCTTCCTCCGCGCCGGCGAGTCGCAACAAGTGACGTTCACATTGAAGCCCGATGCCTTCAGCTACTACGACGTCACGCAGCACGACTTCGTCTACGATGCCGGCACGTACAACATCATGCTTGGATTCTCGTCGCGCGACATCCGACAGACCTGTCCCACCACTCTGAACCCTCGGCCATGAAGAAGATACTCCTGCTTTTACCCCTGCTGACGGCACTCAGCGCCAGCGCCATCACCACTGATGCCGACGGCACGTACCTCATCGCGTCGGCCCAAGACCTCTGCGACTTCTCGGCGCTCGTCAACGGAGGCAAGCGCGACCTGAACGCCCTGCTGACGACCGACATCAGCATGAAGGGCTACGACTACACGCCCATCGGCACCAGCTCGGCAGCCTACAGCGGCACCTTCGACGGGCAGGGCTTCACCATCGACAGCCTGACCATCTCCCTCTCCAGCACCGACGGCGTAGGCATCTTCGGCTACATCGACGGCGCTCACATCCTGAACCTGACGGCAGGCCCCGCCAACAACGTGAAGGGCAACGCTTTCGTGGGCGGCATCGTGGGCGACAAGGTGGGCAGCGGAACAGCGCGCATCGAGCGTTGCGGACACGAGGGGAAGGTGACGGGCAGCGCCCAGAATGCCGCAGCCTTCGTGGGATGCGTCCACAGCGGCAGCCTCGTCATGAACCATTGCTACAACAGCGGACGTGTGACAGGCAATCGCGAGTCGGCCATCTTCTGCGGATGGATGAGCGGCAGCACTTCCTCCCTGTCGAACTGTTACAATTCCGGCACCCTGGTGAGCGGCGTCGACGGCAGCAACTACCTGTACCGTTCGTCGCCAACCGTGAGCAATGTCTACGACACATCCGGCCGTCAGAACACGAAACGCTTCACCGTCACCCAGCGCAAGAACGGCACCCTGACATGGATGCTCAACGGCAATTCGCCCGACGGACCCTTCCGGCAGAACCTCGACCGCGAGGATGCTCCGGCCGACGACCATCCCGTCCTCTCCCCCAGCCACAGCATCGTCTATGCTTCCGGCACGCTCCGATGCGACGGCACACCCGTCTCCACGACCCCCGTCTACTCCAATACCGACAACGCCACCTACCTGCCTCACACCTTTGCCGACGGTCTTTGCTCCGTCTGCATGCTCGTCGACCAGGAATACATGTACACTGACATGGAGGGCTACTACGAGCTGTCCACGCCCGAGGCACTCCGATGGTTCGCCTACCTCGTGAACACCGTGCCCGGCCATGCCTCTGAGTATTGTCGCATCACGGCCGACATCGACATGACTGGCTGCGACTTCCCAGGCATCGGCACCAACGATGTTCCCTTCTATGGCGAGATAGACGGACAGGGCAACATCATCTCGGGCCTCATCATGCGGCGCACAGGAGAGACAGGCGTCGGCCTCGTGAACGTCGGCACCAGCAACCTGGAGATACACGACCTCACCCTCGATGCCACCTGCACCTTCACCGGCTACCGATACGTCGGCGGCTTTGCGGGGAAAGTGAACGGCGAGAAGGGCGGACGCGTCTTCTTCACGAACCTGGGCTTCGAGGGAACCGTGAACGTCAACGACAACGGAGGCGGCATCGTCGGCTGCATCCCGAACAACGACTTCACGGCCCACTTCACCAACTGCTACACCGTGGGCACCGTCAACGGCACGAGCGACAACGGCGCCCTCTCGGGGTGGTCGTCGTATGCACGCATCCGCAACTGCTACGCGCTGGTCAAAGGCAAAGGCTGGGAAAGCGGTCACGACGTCTGCCGGGGCTTCACGCCGCACTTCACCAACTGCTACGCCTGCGGAGCCAGGCAGACCGGGGCCGGCCTGGGCAGCTTCACGGAGAGCGAGATGACGGACGGCACGCTCCTCAGCCTCCTGTGGCAAGGCACCTACCACCAAGAGCCGGGCACCGACACACACCCCCTACTCTCGCATCCGACAAGCAAGAACCCCCTGACACCCACCGGCATCCTGGCCACAAGCCAAGGCGGGAAGGCCGCAGAAAGCTGGTTCGACCTCGGCGGACGGCCTGTGTCTGACCTCTGGCGGCAACGCGGCATCGTCGTCCGCAACGGCAGGAAACTCCTCATCGGAAAGTAGCAAACTCCCCTCCCGACAAACATCATAACCCTTCCCGCCGGGAAACAAAATCCTTCCTGGCAGGCAGCAAAATCCTTTCCGACAGGCAGCAAAATCCTTCCCGACAGGCAGCAAAATCCTTCCCGACAGGCAGGAAAGTTTCTCCCTGCACACTACAAAACTATTTCAAAGGCTTGGAAATATATTTCAGAGGCACTAAAATATATTTCCAAGCCTTTGAAATATATTTCCGTGCCACTGAAAAAGTTTTGTGCCGCGGGGCAAGGAAGTTGTAAGCGCGGAGCGGGGAAATTGTAAGCGCGGGCTTCGATGGAAAAAGGCGCGGGGCGGGGCTCAATGCCGGATGCGGTACTTGCCGCCGGCGAGCATCTGCACGGCGCCCTTCATCTCGAGCGTAAAGAGGAGGCTCGTGAGGCGGTTCATGGGGATGTCGGCCTCGACGGAAAGGATGTTGGCCTGCTTCTCGTCAGCCTGCGAGAGAAGCTGCAGGACGCGGCGCTCCTCGTCGGTGAAGTCGGCCAGGAATTCCTGCTGCACGCCCTGCGAGAGCATCTGCCGGTGCTGCATGTCGACGGCCCAGCCCATTGTCCGGCAAAAGTCCTCGGCCCCGGTGAGCAGGGAGGCGCGGTTGGTGCCGATGAGCCTGTTGCACCCCGAGGAATGGGTGTCGAAGATGCGCCCCGGGAAGGCCCAGACGGAACGGTTGTAGCTCTGGGCAATGTCGGCCGTGATGAGCGAGCCGCCCTTCTCGGCGCTCTCCACGACGACGACGGCATCCGCCATGCCTGCCACGATGCGGTTGCGCTGCACGAAGTTGCGCTTGTCGATGGCCGTGCCCGACATATACTCCGTGAGCAGTCCGCCCTGCGACAGCATCCTGGTGGCGGTCTCGCGGTGATGGGGAGGGTAAATCTGGTTTAGTCCGTGGGCCAGGACGCCGACGGTGTCGAGTCCCTCCTCGAGGGCTGCCCGGTGGCTGTGAATGTCGACGCCATAAGCCAGCCCGCTGACGATGAGCACATCGGGGCAGAGTCCGTGCAGGTCGCGCACGAAGCTATGGCAGAGGTCCTTGCCGTAGGGGGTTATCTGGCGTGTGCCGACGATGCTGACCACGTGGCGGACGTTCAGGTCGGCCGTGCCCATATAGTAGAGCAGGACCGGGGCATCGGGGCAGTCGCGCAGTCGTTGGGGGTAGGACTCGTCGTGCAGGCCGAGGAGGCGGATGTTGTTCCGCCGGCAGAACTCCAGCTCCTGCCTGGCCCGCTCCATGTGGCTGTCCATCGAGGCCAGCGCCTCGAGCGTATGCTTCCCCGCAGTAGGCAGCACCTCGCGCAGCTGCTTGCGGCCCTCGAAGACAGCGGTGGCCGAGCCCATCTCCCCGACGAGCAGGCGCAGCGCCGCGGGGTTGAGCGCAGGCACACGGGTGAGTGCCAGCATGCAGAGCGTCTCTTGTTCGGTCATTCGGCAGTATAATAAGGTTGCAGGAACTGCTCCATTTCGGACGGACGGCCGAGCTTGCCGTCCACGAGGCAAACGATGTCCACCGTGCCGCGTGCCGCCAGCTTCATGTCCGGGAGGCGGTAGATGTCCTGCCGGAACACGTAGCGGACGCCCTCCTGCCGTATGTTCAGGCAGGAGAGGAACTCGTCGCGACTGCGCAGCGGCGTCTTGTAGGCGATGGTGATGCGTGCCACGACGGGCACAATGCCGTGGGAGCACATGTCGGCGAAGCTGAGGCCAGCCTCCAGGAGGAACTCGTGGCGCGTGTGTTCCATGTAGTGCTGGTAGTTCGCATTGTTGACGATACCCTCCAGGTCGCACTCGTAGTCGCGTACCTTCATCTTCAGTTCGTAAGCGTATTTCATTGTCTTCACATTTCAACTTTTCAACTTTTCAACTTTTCACCTTTTCAGGAACTCGTATCCGAAACGGCAGCGCAGGCAGTCGGTGCGGTCGCAGTACTGCCGCTTGAGCTGGATGAGCGCCTGGCTGTCGGCAGCCGTCAGCACATGCAGTCCGCAGGCTTGCCACTGGCGCAGGATGTAGTTGTTCTCGGCGGGCAGTTCCTCCAGCAGTCGGACGGCACGCTGGCAGATGTCCT
>DGTM01000051.1:124301-126423 GCA_002394305.1 Prevotellaceae bacterium UBA4336 | reverse complement strand
GAAAACCATGAATAGCTCTATCTTCAATCCACTTTTGTAATGTCATACTGAGTAATTTTGGTGCAAATATAATAAAAAAAATATTACCTTTGTACTGTTTTCGCCTAAAATCACACTATTTTATAGATTTTTATCACCAAATTCGCATTTTTATCGAATTTGGAAGCAAAATACACGCATATAACTCTAAATATGAGATTGATTGCCGTCCAAAAGAAAGAGAAGCCAATTATTCTGTTTGATAGAGCAACCCTTTGGTTTAGTTTATACCCATATTCACTACTGTCCCATTAAAGTGGACTAATCGTTCTTTGAAATCGCTGAAATAAAGTCTTTTACGAGCGGCTTGAAGAGTCAACGGACTTGATTTTGTAACTTTGCGTCCTAAATGGTCTGCATATGTTTCAAGATAATTTATGTTTCGGGAGTTATAAAATGAAGTTAAATAAGAAGTTCTTGGATGCTTTAGCACCAAGGCGCGATTGTAGTCGCGGAAGATGCGCTACGCACAGGGAGTTAAGCCAACAAGTTGGCTGGACGATAGCTTTGGAAGCCAGTCTTCCATATTGTATTGTCCTTTTATAACTTCTTTGATGCTTTAGCACAAAGGCGCGATTGTAGTCGCGGAGCCATGAGCGAAGCGAATTTACTTCCATTTTAACTTCCACTTTAACTTCATAAACTTGAGATAATAATATGTTATCCTTAATCTGATAGTGTGAAAGCATTTTCCTGTCCGTTCATTTCATCTTCCCTATGAGTACGGGACAATACTTGCGAGCCAGCCATACAGGACCAGACAGTAAGAGAATGACGACTATGGTCATGACCAGAGCACTCCACGCGCCATCGGGGATGACATCGCGCATCGGCCAGAGGATGCTCTGATGCACAGCGAAGATGAGCAGAGTGCCCTCGGAAATGAGTTGGATGTAAGTATTGCGTATCCGAAACGTTTCGTAGATAAACCATATCAGACTGATGCTGACGAAGGTGGCACCGAGATAGAACAAGGGCACACTGCTCAGCTGGAGGCGGAACGGAATGACGGAACCATTGAAGCCCATGAAACAGAAACCGGCGGCGAGACCTACGGCGATGATGACATAACGGAGAACCGAAGGTCGACGGCCAAAGGGAAAGTCAACAACGGGCAGACGGTCCAAGACCTGCTCCGCCTGATACTGACGCATAAGGATGCCCATCACGAAGAAGGGGAAACAGATGACGGCTTCGAATATCTGGAAGTAGTTCATCTCGGGCTTCATGGGGGCATCGCCATGGAACAGCAGGACAAAAAGGATGCAGCAGACGGCAAGAAGGTGGCAGCCCCGACGTGGCAAGGCTGCATAAACCATGCGCATGATGAACAGCGAGAGAAGGAACCACATCGGGCGACAGGCCATGGAAAGGTTCCACTGCAAGCCCCATAGCATGTCAAGGGGATAGTTCGAGGCATACTCGCCCGTGAAGAGGCTGTATATGAGCAAATAGACATTGTATATAACATAGGGAAGAAGGAGCGACTTGAAACTGTTGATAGCTTCGTCACGCACGGTACGCTTCTTCTGCAAAAAGCCTGAAAGCATAAAAAAGAAGGGCATGTGAAAGCCAAAGACCCACTTGGAAAACGGCATGAGGATGTGGCCGAAGACAACGAGCGTAATGGCAATGGACTTGGCCCAATCCATCCAGTCTAAGCGATTATTGATAACTTTCTGTTCCATAAATTCCGATTGTCTGTTTGCAAAGGTACGACAAAATCATTGAACCACAAAGCCCTGCACAAAAAAACTCACGGCAGAACCGTGAGTTAGCAGAGGAAATAGGAATTGTTCACGCATTGGTGCTCCGGCTATGCCGCCTGAGCACCATCAGGAGCGCAAGAACAACTCCATTTGAGCTTGCTTCTTAGGCTTCGGCGCTTCAGCTTTGCTGCCAGTCCGGCGCGACTCGGCAGAATTCAGACAAGCCTGATTCTGCTCTCGCTGCTTCGGACTTTCGAGCTGATCACAGATGGCTATTCTGTGTCAGGCACTAAAGGCACAGCCTTTTTCGTTTATTTCGTGCATTTAGATGTTACAACCAAATTCCCTCCCATGTTATTCTCCATGGCCTTCTG
>DGTM01000051.1:111108-124168 GCA_002394305.1 Prevotellaceae bacterium UBA4336 | reverse complement strand
ACATACCTACACAAACGATGTTTACGCATTAACATTCTGTATGTTACACGATGTAGGTTGCCTACATTTTTGAAATCATTCCGCCATTTCTCCGATTTTGACCTTAATCACCTCTGTTTTCAGGCTGCTTAGAACCCCTCGACAGGTACTTCAACATCGCATGACACGTCAAAACGTGTTGTTTCCCCCGATGAAACTTTTTGTTTCGCCTGCGAAAAAGTTTTTTTCGCATTGGATATGTTAAACGAAACAAGCAGAGCCTCAGCAGGATAACATGCAAAGAGCGTCAAAAAGCCATTAAAATGCCTCTTTTTGTGTAGGTAGCTCCAAATTTATGTAGGCTACCTACATGGTGTAACAGCCTGCATTAGTGTGCGTTAAGTGGCTTTATGTAGGTATGTAGGTTGTTTTCGAAAATTTTGCGCGATGAAAAATGTTCTGTTCCGAAAAAGGTTAGTGCAAAGATAAAAAAACGCTCGAAAAATCGTTGCCTCATGTGCAAGTACCCTAAAAACGACGTATTGACAGCTGTGTCGAAATTCAGAAAGATATAGACAAAAGATGGTTGTTTGCAGCGGGATGTCCCGAAAGACAAATTTCAACTATTCAACTTTCGGAAGTAAAAGAGGAAGTAAAAGAGGAAGTAAAAGAGGAAGTAAAAAAAGGAAGTAAACTCGCTACGTTGACTTCGTCGACCTAACGGTTCGTGGCTCCGCGACTACAATCGCGCCTTTGTGCTAAAGCATCAAAGAAGTTATATGCTACGCACAGGACGATAGCTTTTGCATCCCCATTGTATCGTCCAGCACGCAGTGCTTCTTCCGCGACTTCAATCGCGCCTTCTTCGGCAAATGCCTCAGGCGCAGGCGGAGGGTGCTAAAGCATCCAAGAACTTCCTGCCAGCAACGCTGGCTTTTCCGCCTGCGCCTGAGCGAAGCGAAGAACTTCCCATTTAACTTCATTCTATAACTTCCGAAACTTATATTAGAATAAAAAGATGAAACATACAGCCAGAAGCAGAGGTGGATTTCTGTCTCGCAAAGGTTTGATTTCTCACAAAAAAGCGGGATTGGGACAAAATTGTTAAGTTCGGGCTGAAACAGATTTTGTTTTTTATTGTAACTTTGCAGAAGAATTTCATCTATTAATCTTCCAATTATCATGTTATGAAACGTTATCTTCTTATGCTATTGTTGAGTCTTTTTACATTGATGGGCTCAGCCCGTTCCAACAAATTCCTTCGCGTTGAGGGGCAGGACATCATTTGTCCTGATGGTTCAAAACTGCTTATCAAAGGAACAAACCTAGGCAACTGGCTCAACCCGGAAGGCTACATGTTCGGATTCTCGAAGGTCAATTCGCCGCGTTTCATCAATGAAATGCTGAGCCAGCTTGTCGGTCCCGACGAGGCTGCTGCATTCTGGCACGATTTCAAGGACAGCTACATCACGCGCGAGGATATAAGTTTCTTGGCTAAGGAGGGCGCCAACACATTGCGCCTCCCCTTCCACTACAAACTTTTTACCAACGAGGACTACATGGGACTCGCTGATAACAGCAACGAAGGTTTCAGGCTGGTGGACAAGGTAGTGGAGTGGTGTCGTGCCGAGGGCCTCTATCTCATTTTGGATATGCATGACTGCCCGGGCGGGCAGACAGGCGACAACATCGACGACAGCTATGGATACCCATGGCTCATCACCGAACGTGCACCGCAGGAACAGTTTATCGCTATATGGAAGAAGATTGCGCGTCATTACCGCAACGAACCTGTTATCCTTGGTTACGAACTGATGAACGAGGCTCTGGCCACGCATTTCAACAACGACTACAATCGGCTCTCGCACCAGCTCGACACACTCTATAAAAAGGCGGCGCAAGCCGTACGCGCCGTGGATCGCAACCACATCATCCTTATCGGTGGAGGCAACTGGAACTCGCGCTTCGAATTCATCTCCGAGTGGGATTATGATCCGAACCTGATGTTCACCTGCCATCGCTACGGCGGCGAACCGACGGCTGAGGCTATACGTCATTTCACGGAGACGCGCGAACGTACTGGCCGCCCCATTTTCATGGGCGAGATAGGACATGGCTCCATCGAGTGGCAGACACGATTCAGTGAGACGATGGAATCACTCAATATGGGCTACACCTACTGGCCCTACAAAAAGGTGGACGGCAGTTGCATGATGGGAGTCCAGCGACCTGAAGGCTGGCAGCGTATCGTCGATTTCGCTGAAGCCAATCGCGATAATTACAAGTCCATTCGCGAAGCCAGACAGAATCTCTCACAGGCAGAAGCCATCAGCATCCTGCGGCAGTTTCTTGCGAACGTGCGCTATGCTAACTGCAAGCCGCAAACCGATTACATCCGTTCAATGAGACTGAAGGAGGAATAAAATGATAAAGCATGAATAAAGGATTTTTTGGGAGGATTCTCTCAAGGGTATTCGTGTGCATCACCCTTGTTGCCGCATCCGATGGATTGGCACAGCCTGCATCGCAAGAAGAAGTGATATGGAATGGTCTTGGAACTGATGAGAACAGCTCCATGCCATTGGGCAATGGGGACATTGCTGTCAACGCATGGACAGAGCAGAATGGCGATCTGGTGTTTCTGATTGCCAAGTCGGATGCATGGAGCGAGAATGCCCAGCTTATGAAAGTCGGTCGCGTCCGTGTGGAACTTTCCCCCAATCCTTTTGTCGGAAGAGAAGACCTCATACAGCGCCTGACTATCAACAATGCATGCATGGAGGTGAAGGCAGGTGGTAACAGCATCAGCCTGTGGGTGGATGCTAATCAGCTAGCAATTGACGGGCTGGAGAGAGATGCAAAATGTAAGAAGTAAACTTATCACACGTTTGTGCAATCACTTATAAACTCATAAACTTTTCAAAAATGAGAACACTCACCAAAATTATTCTGTTACTGACCACATTTTGTTTGTCGGCAACCTGTTTCGGAAAGAAGAAAGACGCTAAGGACATGGTTGTAGTGGCCTACGTAACGTCCTGGACAAACGAAGTGCCCGACCCCGCAGTGATGACCCACATCAACTACGCTTTCGGGCATGTCAACGACACATTCAATGGCGTGCGAATAGACAATCCCGACCGCCTGCGTATGATTATCGGTCTCAAGCAGCAGAATCCGGCCCTGAAGGTGATGCTGTCCGTAGGAGGCTGGGGTAGCGGACGCTTTAGCGAGATGGCAGCCACCCAGGAGAACCGGCAGGCCTTTGCGCTCGACTGCCGGCGCGTGGTGAACGAGTTCGGACTGGACGGCATTGACATCGACTGGGAATATCCCACCCAGGGCGGAGCGGGCATCTCCTCTTCGCCCGACGACACAAAGAACTTCACCCTGCTGATGGCTACCCTGCGCAAAGTACTCGGCAAGAAGCAACTGCTCACTGCCGCAACCGTCAGCTCAGCACAATTCATAGACTTCAAGAGCTGCATCCAGTATATGGACTTCGTGAACGTAATGGCCTACGACATGGGTAACCCCAGCCACCACCACGCAGCCCTCTATCCCTCCGACATATCGGGCTACTGCACCTCATCGGAAGCTGTAGAAAAACACCTGCAGGCCGGAGTGCCTCGGGAGAAGCTGGTCATGGGCGTGCCATTCTACGGAAAAGGCAAGCGTGAGGATGAAGGCCTACGGCAGTATAACCGTACTGGGCATCTTCCTCAGGGCTACGAAGAGCGATGGGACGAGAAGGGCATGGTGCCCTATCGCGTAAACGACAAGGGTGAATTCGTCTGGGGCTATGAAAACACACGCTCACTGGCCGCGAAGTGTAAGTTCATCCTCGACAACAACCTGCGCGGAGGCATGTACTGGGACTATGCCAGCGACAACCCGCAGGGCGATGAGAGCCGCACCCTCTGCCTCAGCCTGATGAAGAACCGCCAGGCCACTATCCCGCCCCGCCGCGTACTGGTACTGGCCGAACGCGGAGGACTGCACGAGGGATTCACCGCAACCGGCCTGCAGTGGCTCGAGGACCAAAAGGAACGGCTCAACATGGAACTGACGATTCTGAACTCGGCCAAGGAGATTCCGCAGGGCGAGCTCAGGAAGTATCACCTGGTGCTGCAGCTGAACTACCCGCCCTACGCCTGGAGCGAGGCTTCGCAGAAGGACATGCAGGAATATATCGACCGCGGCACGGGGGGCTACATCGGCTTCCACCACGCCAGTCTGCTGGGCGAGTTCGACGGCTACAAGATGTGGCCCTGGTTCTCTGACTTCATGGGCAAAATCCGCTACAAGAACTATATCGCCGAAAAGAGCGACGGCACGGTGCAGGTAGAAGACCGCCAGCACCCGGTCATGCAGAACGTGCCAGGCACTTTTGTAGTGGCTGAAGACGAGTGGTACACCTACGAGACCGACCCGCGCCCCAACGTGCATGTGCTGGCTCACGTGGATGAATGCAGCTATACGCTGAAGACCGACATCAAGATGGGCGACCACCCCGTCATTTGGACCAATCCCCACAAGCGGGCCCGCAACGTCTATTTCCAGTTCGGCCACAGCAAGTCGCTGTATGAGAACCCTGCCTTCCTCACTCTTTTCGAGAACGCTCTGCAATGGACCCTGCGCGACGGCGAATGACCTATCGCCTCTTCATATCAGCATTGTTGTGCCTGCTGAGTAGCTTGAATGACTCGGCACAGACACTCACTCCAGACCGGGTTCTGGAGCGACAGTTGCGTACGTCGGGGATACTCAGCCGCCCGCTGCCCGTTGAGACCGGCCGTTCCCTGGAGGTAGAGCAGCTGCAGCAGAAGGTCGTAAAAAGGGAGTATCTCTCCCCTTACAATACACAGGAATGGAGCCATCGGGGCTTCGGGCGGCTTTCATTCCCCCGAAACGGTGTATGCCTGCATGTTCCTGTCTCCACAGGTCAGCGTGCCAAGGGTCCGGCTGACGATCCCGACTATGCCACCTTCGGCCGCGCAAGCCTCTCGCTGGATATGCATGGGCGCGACCTAAGTGCCTTCCACCGCCTGGTAATGGAGGTGCGCCCCCAATGCCGCGGCACGGTCATCATGAACCTGAATGCCGTCTTGCAGAATGCGAAGCCCAACGATATTGGCGCCCACCTCATCAACCTGCAGCCCAATAGGTGGAATACCGTCATCTTCGACCTCAGCAACCTGAACCGCGAACAGGTGGAACGCATTACGTTCTACACCGACCTGAAGGGGCGAAACGGGGCACTGGGCGACACGCTGTCCTACACCCTGCGGCGCCTGCGACTGGAGCAGATGGAAGAGGTGGAACCTCAGCGGGGATGGACACCGCCTCGCGGACGGATAGCCTACTCCATGTCGGGCTATCTGCCAGGGGGAGAGAAGACTGCCCTTGTGGGAAGCACGGCAGAAAAGACCTTCCAGCTGACCGATGAACATGGCCGCCGCATTCTGTTCACAGGGGGTGTGCGTCCCGTGTCCACAACCCTTGGCTCTTTCTGCGTACTGGACTTCTCCAGCTTCCGCAGCCCCGGCTGTTACCGCCTGCGTCTGGGAAGCACCCGGACGGAACCGTTCCTCATCTCCGACGACGCCTTCCTCAATGCCCAGTGGCGATTACTCAACTACATCTTCTGCCAGCGGTGCGGCGATGCCGTTGAAGGCATTCACGGCCGTTGCCACCAAGACCTCTTCTGCGATTACAATGGTCTGCAGATATGCTACGGAGGCGGCTGGCACGATGCAGGCGACCTGTCGCAACAAACCCTCCAGACGGCCGATGTGGCCTACGCCCTGCTGGAGGCCTATGAGCGGCAGCGCACTACGCATCCCCAGTTGGCCGACCGCCTGCTGCAGGAAGCCCTTTGGGGCCTGCGCTTCGTACTGCGTTGCCGCTTGGGCGACGGCTGGCACGCCAGCAGCCTGGGTCTGCTCCACTGGACGGATTCCGAGGTGGGGACTTACGATGATATCCATACCGTTCGCAAGCAGAACAACGCCTACGACAACTTCCTATATGCTGCCTACGAAGCATACGCAGCCCGAGTGCTGCCGCCCTCTGCCCTGCGCGACAGCCTGGCCAAGGCCGCCGCAGAGGACTTCCATTTTGCCGAAGACAAGTTCCGCCGAGACGGTTATGACCACTTCCCGCATATCATGGAGCATGTCTATAACGTTTCGCCATCCCTGTTCCAGGCAACGATGAGTTGGGCTGCAACTCAACTGTACCTACTTACTGACGAGCCCCGCTATGCCCATCAGGCAGCCCAATATATCAGTTACGTACTGCAGAGCCAGGCCAGGGGCGAACAGGGCGGTTACTTCTGCCGAGACACCACGTTGCGCGTTCCGGTTCATTTCATTCATCAGTCGCGCGACCAACTCTTCGCCCAGTCGCTCATCGCCCTTTGCCAGAGCCAGCCAGAACATTCCTCTGCCGGAGAGTGGCGGACTGCCCTGGAGGAATATGCCGCCTACCTGAAACGCCTCATGCCCTACACCGCGCCCTACGGCATGGTTCCCTCGGGCATCTATCACACAGCTGAGTATGCCGATTCGGCCGGGTTCCATGCCCTGCATCTCTTTGCGCCGGCCGATGCCACCCGTCGCTTCGACAGCCAACTCAGCCAGGGTGTAAGGCTGGACGAGACGCACTACCTGCGCCGCTTCCCCGTCTGGTTCAGTATATTCAACGGCAACGAGGCGATTATCCTCTCCACCGGAAAGGCTGCTGCGCTCTGCGGACGCTACCTGAACGATGAGGCCCTGCGCCAGATAGGCCTGGAACAGCTCTACTGGACCGTGGGCAAGAACCCTTTCTGCCAGTCGCTCATCTATGGCGAGGGCCACCGCTACCCCTCTATGGACAGCTTCTCCTCGGGCGAGATAACTGGCGAGATTCCAGTAGGCATTCGCTCATGGGACGATACGGACGAACCCTATTGGCCGCGGACCAACAATGCCTGCTACAAGGAGGTGTGGCTCACCTCGGCCGGTAAGTTCCTGTCCCTGCTATCCGAATATTAATACATAAACAATAAAAGATATGAAGACACATTTCCAAAAACTCATGCTGATGATTGCAGCCCTTTGCTTCACGGCAGTCCTTACCGCACAGGAAAACGGCGAATACGCCGCCAACTATGCCCGTGCCCCACGCTTCAAAGCCCTCCTGCACTACGAACCGGGAGCCGAAGAGGCCCATGTACAATTCGACAAACAGGCCATACAGTTCTTTCATAAACTGACTTACGGCGAGGGATGGATTCTGGATGTCACCACCTCGCTGGCCGACTATCCCTACGAGAAGCTGAAGGAGTACAGCATCATTATCAGCCTGAACGCTTCGCCAGGTGGCAAGGCACAGCGCGAGGCATTTGAGAAATACATGGAGAACGGCGGCGGATGGATTGGATTCCACGCCTCGGCCTACAACGACCGCAATACGAAATGGCCCTGGTTCAATCGGTTCCTGGGCTGCGGAGCCTTCTACTGCAACAACTGGCCTCCACAGCCCGCTTTGGTGGAATGCGATACTCAGGAGCATCCCGTCACTTGCTCTCTGCCTCAGTCCTTCGTGGTACCAGCCAGCGAGTTCTATCAGTGGCAGCCAAGTCCCAGGAAGAACCCTGACGTGGAAGTTCTCCTCTCCATCTCTCCCAAGATGTATCCCTTCGGTCTGAAAGACGTGGTGAAGTTTGGTGACTTTCCCATCGTCTGGACCAACACGAAGTACCGCATGGTCTATTTAAACATGGGACATGGCGACGAGGGATTCATTGATGCCTCCCAAAACCTGCTCTTTGTCAATGCCTTCCGTTGGGTGGTGAGCCGTGACCCACAGGGCGATCCATTCAAGAAATAAAAGAAAAGCCTCTCCTCATTTCTAATAGACACTATGAGAATAACCATAGAAAAAAACGAACAGGCTTTCGACCTCGCAGCTGCAGAAAGGATTGTACAGCAGATTAAAGAGAAGCCGGAAAGTGTGATAGGACTCTCCACGGGACGCACCACGGGTAATATGCACCGGCTGGTGCCCCAAATCCATCGTGACCAGCCTTTTGATGCCAGTCGTGCCACTTTCTTTGGAATAGATGAGGTGACAGGTGTGCCTCGCTCCTATTCTGGCGCATGCTACACAATGCTAAAGACGGAAATCATTGATGATTTGGGGGTAGATGAAGATCATTTCCTGATGTTGCCCACAGAGAGTGACGACCTGGATGCTGACTGCAAGCATTTCTCCGATGAGTTGCAGCATAGAGGAGGCATTGATCTGCTCATCCTGGGCCTTGGCGAGAACGGACATCTGGGATTCAATCAGCCAGGGACCTCCTTCGAAAGCACAGTAGGCATAGGTAGTATGGATTCTGCGTTGGAGAACCGTATACGCAGGGAGACGGGAGTGCCTGCCGAACATTCCCTTGGAGGTGTCACGCTGGGCCTTTCTGACATCATGCAAGCCCGTCGCATCATACTGGTGGTCAAGGGAACTTCCAAAGCTGAGATTGTGAAGCAAGTCCTGCGAGGCCCTGTCAGTACCGATGTTCCAGCCTCTATCCTTCAACGTCATCCGCATTGTGAGGTACTGCTCGATGCTGATGCAGCTTCTTGCCTTCCACTGGTAGAAAAGAAGTCAGAAGGAGATAAGCCCTCCTATCTTGCTCCGTTCCTGACAATGGTTTTCCTTTTCCTCATCATAGGTTTCCTAACCACAGTAAATTCTCAGCTGCAGGGACCACTGCAGTCAGCCTTTCTGGCACGTGTGGGATCGCTCAAGAACACAATGGCTACGATGGTATTCTTTTTCAATAGTCGTGATGAATTTGAGAGTATCACACGTATTCCTTCACAGCCCAAATCAACATTAAGTAAAAGACTGATTAAGAAATATAAGAGTGTTATATTTGACCTCGACAATACTTTGCTTGACACCACCATCCTTATGCCCTTTGTTGATAAGATACAACTATCCCCGTCAGGTACGGATGGTAACAAAGAACTTTGGAAAGAGCATGATGACGCAGTACCTCAATGCAAGATGTATGAGGGTATGTCAGATGTTCTAAAATTCATTCAAGATAAAGGAATAAAGACAGCCATTGTCACCAATTCTGTAAAAAGAAGGATTGAGGTATGCGCAAAAGCGTTTGACCTTCCCGTTAGTGAAAAGTGCATGATAGGGCGTTACTCGGTAACAGCGCGTGTTCCCATTCTCAAACCTGACAAAAGGCTATTTGAAAAAGCTATAGAGCAGATGGGGGCCACGGCAGATAGCGTTATATCATTCGGAAACACAGCAGAAGATATTCAAACAGCTCATAATGCAGGGGTTGAAAGCGTAGCCTGTCATTGGGGCGCAACTGAAAAGGAACGGGAGGAAATGCAAGCAGCAAATCCTACATATTCAATTGAAACGCCTTCAGAAATTATCCCATTATTAAGTAAAACACGCTGAATTGCACTGTTTTTGAACGGCCAAAAGAAGATAATGCCAACTTTTTGAACAATTTACAATTTTAATGTGTAACTTTGCACCAAATTAAAAACATTTTGCCTATGACATAGCAGTATTAAAGACAAATAGATAAGAAGCGTTAGCTTTCTATTCTTGTTATTGGATAATTGGGGAATTAGACAATATGCACAAGGATGAAGTTAATCGCTCACGTTTCGGCGTGGGCTTTTACTCATTTAAGTGCATAAGGTTTTCCCCAATACCTCCAATAACGTAGATGAAGTAATTAGTCCACGTTTTCTTTTTCTGTCTCCCTTAACCCTTTGGACTAACCGATTAACTAACAATAAAATGATAAAACAATGAAGAAAAGTATCATTATTTCACTATTTGGTATTGTCCTTTTATATGGTTGTAGCAGTACCCCCAATTACAAGGAGGCAAGCCAATTTGAAATTTTCGAGGCAGTAAGTAATGACTTTGGAGTTGATTCTCCTGAATTTAAGGAGTGTATGGAATGTGAGGCAGCATTAAAAAACGCATTGAAAATAACAGAAAGCAATGTCCGTTTTAGGAAATGCTCTGAGGCACATGTAAGGTACTATGACTTCTGCAAGAAAATAGGTGCAACCAAAGCAGAACAGGAATTTCAATATGCCATTAAGTGTGACATACAGAACGGCTACATATCAACAAGTGACATTGACCGTATAAGGCAAATGTGGATAGAGTTGGATGAAGTTCAGGAAATCAAGAATAGGCAAATAGAAGAACGCGGCAAAGAAGCTGATGAATACTTCAACACGCACTAACAAGAAACACTATTGTAACCAAAAACAACTCAAAATGAAAAAATACAAACCTCTTTTTGCTTTATTGATATTCTCATTTTTGCTCCCCATCTTTTCATCATGCAGCAAGGATGACGAGGACGGTTTCAACTTGTCAAAGGGCAACTTGTCGGGAGTATGGTTAAGAGAATTAGAAGTCGATGGCATGGCAAGTGGTTACATTTTCTCTTCAACAATATGTGAGGGAGAATACCACTTTTTCGACCACCAAGACAGAGGGCATAGTAAACACGCTGTCGGTAAATGGTATTACAATAACGTTATCTATGTTGATAGCCCCTATTATGTTGATGGGAATAAAGTTTATGTAGATAACAAGCTGCAATTCACTATTGCCGATGGAAAATTGGTTAGTATAGACGGTTATGTATATGAAAGGCAATAGTTCCAACTTTATAATTGTAAACATTATGGAAAGAATAAAATATGTTTGTATCCTTTTTTTGCTGTCATTGGTTATTCCTACTCTCTCTTCGTGTAGCGGTGATGATGAAGATGGTATGACCGTAGGAGGTGTAAACCTCGTTGGCACTTGGGCCCTGATTCATCAAAAAGATAATAAAATAGAAACCTATGTACAGTATATCATAAAAGCGGACGGTAAAATTTCACGGACAACGATAACAGGTGAATACGTGGATGGCTATTTGAAAACCAAGAACCCTCAATTCTATATTGACAGTAGCATAAGTGAAGCAAAACAATATCAATGTACTTTTAAGGGTAACAGTATCTATTATGAGGATTGGGAGGTAGCAAGAATCACTGTCATTGATAGTGAGACAGTCCAAATGGTTAGTACAAAGGTTGGTGGTGGAACTCTGAAAAAAGTAAAAGGAATTGTTAGTATAGACACAAATCCTTACGATGATACAGGCAACAATGACAACCCCACTCCTACAGTAGATGTTAATCTTGCATTCATTGGAAATAACGGTCAAGCTTACTACTTTAATGGAGTGTTCATTGCATTTGAGAGTACAACCCGTGGCGTAACGCTTGAAAAAATGAACCTTCTGAGGGTTTATGATTCGGGTAATATCACTATGGATGAAATAGAGGGAACTTTTGACAACGGCATTCTTAAAACAACGTGTAAAGAGGATTATAGGTCAGAACCTTTGTGGAAAGTTTCCTATAAAGATGAAAATAATCATCTGTATGACAATTTAGGTCGGCACATTTTAGATGTTCAGTGTACTGACGGCAACACCTTCTATATGCAAATTCCTTATGGTCGTTCTTATGAGTTAAAAAGAGTGACCGAAATCATTTGGGAGTATGATTTTATTAGCAATAATGGCTATATACCCGATGAGCCATTTACCGTAAAGGAAGCCATAGCAAAGTGTAAGGAACTTGGTAGCACTACCTCTGAAAACAATTTTTATGTAAAAGGAATAATTAGTTCTATAGATGAAGTCTCATTATCGTATGGCAACGCTACCTTCAATATCTCAGATGACGGTTATGAGTTCCCTGAAAGCACATTGAAAGCATACCATACCTATGCCCCTGACAACACAAAATTTGAGTCAGAAAGCCAAATTAAGGTGGGTGATGTGGTTATTTTGTGCGGTAAGCTTGTCAACTATCGAGACAACGCACCTGAACTTCTACAAGGCTACATATATTCCCTGAGTAGTGGAAGTAGCCCTATAGATTTTGGTACACATGGTGACGGTACAACACGGTAAAATAAAAATGGGGGTGTACCACAAAAATGGTACATCCTCAATTCTTAAAATTATCCTTAGAAATACTCAACTAAGTACCTAAACGTCTTATTATTAAAGAATCTGTTATTTATGCGGAAAGACGCTGATATTTGCAGATTCCGTTTTCCTTGCACCAACGCTTTAGAGTGCTTAGACTGATATTCAATCCGTTATTACGGAACGTCGGAGGCTGTGGTGATGTGGTAGAAGGCTGGCACCTGTGCCTCCAAGTCATAGAGGACGTGAGCCTTGACACCACCTTTCTTCTTACGAAATTTCGCCCACCAGAACACCGACAGACAGAGCGGTATCGTCGTAGAGTCGAATGCATATACCTTGCCTCCGAGCTTGAATATGTCCGTTGCCCGCTTCTCCCTGGCTTGCGTCATCATGTAGAAGGCAAACTCCTCAAAGATGCGATAGTCACGGTTTTGATTGGCAGTAGCAAGGGTCGTCTTGGCGATGGGCTTTCGCCCTAAACCGAGGTGGAAGCATTTAGACCTGTGGGCTTCAAGAGCCACTATCACGTCTCGCAGGCTCTCACGGTTACAGAGTTGTCCGAACATCAAAGTAAGAAGCTGGTTCCAACAGGTGAGATGCTTAACATAACGGTTACCGTCATACTTGTCAACAAGGTGGCGGAACTTGTCATTGTTCAGAAACTCTATCAGTTGCGCGAATACATATTTGTCTTTGTTCATCTGCAGTCCTATTAATAGACCACAAAATTAACAATTCAAATCGTCGCGCATTCAAAACTGCTCGTAAAAGACTTTATTTCAGCGATTTCAAAGAACGATTAGTCCACTTTAACGGGACACTAATGTGTCAAGTCATATAAACATCGAAAGACACGAAATGCTCTAATGTGTCAGGCACTAAAGGCACAGCCTTTTTCGTTTATTTCGTGCATTTAGATGTTACAATAAAATCCCCTTTCATGCTATTCTCCATGGTCTTCTGGAATATCGGGAAATACCACGACAATCATCTTCCTGATAAATTTTCTTCGCGCAAAATTTGTGAAAACTACCTACA
>DGTM01000051.1:82599-111031 GCA_002394305.1 Prevotellaceae bacterium UBA4336 | reverse complement strand
CATACCTACACAAACGATGTTTACACATTAACATTCTGTATGTTACACGATGTATGTTGCATACATTTTTGAAATCATTCCGCCATTTCACCGATTTTCACCTTAATCACCTCTGTTTTCAGGCCGCACAGAACCCCTTGACAGGTACTTCAACATCGCACGACACGTCAAAACGTGTTGTTTCCCCCGATGAAACTTTTTGTTTCGCCTGCGAAAAAGTTTTTTTCGCCTTGGATATGTTAAACGAAACAAGCAGAGCCTCAGTAAGATAACATGCAAATAGCGTCAAAAAGCCATTAAAATGCCTCTTTTTGTGTAGGTAGCTCCGAATTTATGTAGGCTACATACATGGTGTAATAGCCTGCATTAGTGTGCGTTAAGTGGCATTGTGTAGGTATGTAGGTAGTTTTCGAAAATTTTGCATGACGAAAAATATTCTGTTCCGAAAAAGGTTAGTGCAAAGATGAAAAAACGCTCGAAAAACCGTTGCCTCATGTGCAAGCACCCTAAAAACGACGTATTGACAGCTGTGTCGAAATTCAGAAAGATATAGACAAAAGATGGTTGTTTGCAGCGGGATGTCCCGAAAGACAAATTTCAACTATTAGCGGACGCCAATAATTTTTTTCTTTCCTTTTGCATATAAAGGAAGGAAAACTTTGTTATCTCGGATAATCTTTGTACTTTTGCACCACTCTGAAAACAACGACAATGACACGCAAGCAGCTTTATCGCGAAGTGGCAGCCTACTTCCGGCAGGCTATGCCGGAGGCAAAGACGGAGCTTCACTACGGCAGCCCCTTCCAGCTGCTCGTAGCCACAATCCTCAGCGCACAGTGCACCGACAAGCGCATCAACCAGGTCACGCCTCGCCTCTTCGAGGACTACCCCACTGCCGAGGCAATGGCGCTGGCTACGCCCGAGGTCATCTACGACTACATCCGCTCCGTCTCCTACCCAAACAGCAAGGCAAAACACTTGGTGGAGATGGCGCGGATGCTATGGGAGAAGCACGGGGGCGAAGTGCCGCAGGACCTGAAGGAACTGACGGCACTGCCGGGCGTGGGGCGCAAGACGGCCAACGTCGTGCTGAGCGTCGTCTGGGGCGAGGCAAGGATGGCGGTCGACACGCATGTCTTCCGTGTGAGCCACCGCCTGGGCCTTGTGCCGAAGTCCTGCACCACGCCGCTCAGCGTGGAGCAGATGCTCACCCGTTACTTCGCGGAGGAAGAGATTCCCTTGGCTCACCACTGGCTCATCCTGCACGGGCGCTACACCTGCACCGCCCTGCGGCCGAAGTGCAAGAGCTGCGGCCTGGCCCGCCTCTGCAAGAGCTGTCCGACCCTTATCAAAGACGGGCTCTGACCTTGCTTGTCAAGTACACGCCTTGACCATGCTCTTTAAGGACGTGCCTTGACCATGCTCTTCAAGGTCGTGCCTTGACCCTTCCTCCTTCTATATAGATGCCACGTGCCGGGTTTTTGTTAGTGCGGCGACCCTGCAGGTCGTAGCGTTTATCATTTGACGATTTACCATTTACCATTTGGGGGCAGCCAGCGATGGGCGTGGCATCGTCGCGAAGGACAATCGGCATCTTCTCCCACGGGGATTTTGTACCGCCCTGGGCATAGGGGTCGTTCCAGCCTGTCGTCTTCCAGTCCACAAGCAAGTAGGCTCGCAAGGCACCGACGACAGCCTGCATTCCCGTTTCCCCCGAGGGGGAAAAGCTGCAGTCGGACGTCTGGTCGATGATGTCATAATAGTAAGAGCTTCCCCCGTCCCCTCCCAAGGAGGGAAGAACCTCGCTCACGTATGTGCCGATGAAGCGGACACCCTCCACGGAGACCGTGTCGCCCGTCAGCCCCGCCAGCTCCAGCTCCGCCGGGTCGATGCTAAAGTCCTCATGCGGCACAATAATATAAGGTACGTGTGCGCGAGGCTGCAGCTCCTGCTCGAAGACAATCTCACCTTCCTTGCATCCTGCCAAGCGGTAGTATTTCCCCTTGCTCGCATCCGGCTCAGTCGGCAGGACAATCGTTGCCATCTGCCCTTCGGTGAAGGCGACAGGATTCTGCAGTGCCACAATGTTTCCGAAAAAGTCCCAGGGAGCAGTTGACTTGTATGCATCTACAGACCCAGCCGGCACATGGAGCGTAGCATGAGGGATGTTAGAACCTGCAAATGCAAACCTACTTGTAACGGGAACCTCTTCCGAAGGGTAATAGACATCGGTCAAAGCAAGGCAATACATGATGGTATAGCCGCAGATTTGCGTTACACTGCCGGGAATCGTCAATGAGACAAGACACTTGTTATTTGAAATGGCATAAGCACCAATCCGTGTCACAGTCTCTGGAATCGTGAAGCTCTCTCTGCTTATTCCAGCCGGATAGCAGTATAAGCATGTCTTGTCTTTACTGAAAAGCACGCCGTTGTCTGAGCACATGATGGGATTATCCACATCGACCTCGATTGCTTCAAGAGACAGACAGCCTCTGAATATATTCATGTAGTCGGAGGCCTTGAGCATTGTAACTGATGTCGGTTCTTCCAAGATGGAGCCGGGATAATAATGTATGACGGTTTCAATGGTCTTGGGAATCCTCACCTTTGTCAGCCCGGTACAGTTATAGAATGCGTTCCATAACATACTCTTCGTAACAAATGTCTGTCCTTCGTAAACAACTTCTGAAGGTATGTCCAGCTCGCCGGAACATTTGTTTCCGTTGCTGATGATGGCTTCATGCTTATCGGGATCCAGAAGATAACTCAATCCGTCTATGTTCACTTCCCATGCTGTAACCTTTTGCAGTTGTTGAATATATGCGAAAACCTCTTCCCTGCGAGGGTCAACTTTGTATGAACGCGCATACTCGTATGCATCTTCACGTGACCAGATGGTATCGTCAATACATAATCCCTCCCGGGCATCGGGTGCCTTGTAGAGCATCATGTCGTCTTGGTAATAAGCGTTGAGATAACTAACATATACATGTCCATTGAGGGGTATTATGATTCCATCGAGCGGGTCCATTAAACCGCTTGTCCCGTAATCATCCCGGTACCCGATCTTTTCATACAAGTCATAGTGTGTACCCGTCTTTAAGACACGGCACTCCGTACCATCCATCAGCTGATAGGTGTCAAAGGATTTTACCACGTTGTTCTTATCCAATTTGTCTCCTATCTCTGCACCGAAGTTATAGAGTATGCATTCGTTTCCCTCTTGCAGGTAAGGGATTTCATAATCATCATTATATACATGCTCAACGACTCCAGGCAAAGAGTCCGTGATAGTATAGACAATGCCGTTCTCCTCACGGACTGGATACCAGCGGTTGAAGGTAATATCTTCACCCCTGCTTACTATTTCACCCATCATCGTATAGGTCTTGCCGTCTATCTCCTTCTGCCTGCCAAGGAAATAGTAGGTGAAGCTTCTGGCGCCTGTGTCAATCCAACACTTCATCCAATCATCGCTACGCGGTGTGGGTATATGCTCATGCTTATATTCCCATATCGGATTGCCTTCGAGGAGCGGCAGGGGCTGGTGAGGAGCCTCTGATTGTGCGAATGATTGTACACACACGAAAGCCGAAATAACCACAAAAGAAATTCTTGCGGCAATAACACACATCCTCTTTGAGAATAAGTGTTTGTTGTTAAAAAAGTTATTCATAGCTCTGTGTTTTAGTTGTTGCTATTTATTTTTAGCTGCGAGCCTCTTTTTATGAGTGTACCCGGCATCAATTTTACAGATTTTGCTTATTGTTATTAAAGATGTTTATTATCGTACTCTTTTCTTCCTTCCATCCTTGATGTAGATGCCGCGAGGGAGCTTTGATCCACTCACTCTGCGGCCATGCAGGTCGTAGATGCCCCTGTCATTTTTAATTCTTAATTCTTCATTTTTAATATCATTGTGGCTATCCATCCCCGTCCTCTCGTCTTTGAGTACGATTTCCATCTTCTGCCACGGGTCCTTTGTGCCGCCCTGGGTGTAGGGGTCGTTCCAGCCTGTCGTCTTCCAGTCCACAAGCAAGTAGGCTCGCAAGGCACCGACGACAGCCTGCATTCCCGTTTCCCCCGAGAGGGAAAGACTGCAGTCGGGCGTCTGGTCGATGATGTCATAATAGAAGCCTCCCCCATCCCCTCCGAGGGAGGGGAGAACTTCACTAACGTATGTGCCGATGAAGCGGACGCCCTCCACGGAGACTGTGTCGCCCGTCAGCCCCGCCAGCTCCAGCTCCGCTGGGTCGATGCTGAAATCCTCATGCGGTACTATAATATAAGGTACGTGTGCGCGAGGCTGAAGCTCCTGCTCGAAGACAATCTCACCTTCCTTGCATCCCGCCAAGCGGTAGTATTTCCCCTTGCTCGCATCCGGCTCAGTCGGCAGGACAATCGTTGCCATCTGGTCTTTGAAGAAGGTGACAGGCTCGGTGGGAGATGTCGCTGCAATCAGTTCGGCTTTTGATACTTCGTAGACATCGGACTGGGAGTAAATCAGCAGCATGTCGCCGTATTGCTTCATGTCAAAGACGCTTTCTGTCGGACTGGCCTTGATGGGTTCAAGATACGGTCTGTTCCATGTCTTGCCTCCGTCCGTAGAGCAAATGAGTTTCATGTATTCATTATGATGTCCTCCTGCCATATATACAATGTCGGGATTTTCGTTATCGAATGATGCATATCGCCATTCAATCAGACTTTCATAATCTTCAGGGGTATAATTACCGCTGAAATGTTGTGTGTTCCATGTGTGACCGTTGTCGTCTGTTATGTGCACGCCCCAGTAATCACCGGCAATCCATCTGTTCGGGTTGGTGGGATGAAATGCCATGTGAAAGACACTGCTATAGTTTGGGAAACAGGATGATTTGTCTTCCCATGTCAGCCCGCCATCATAGCTTATCCTGAAATCTGTCTCTTCGTCTGTGTAATCCCCGCCGCCACCGCATTCGTAGATTATCTCTGGATCCAAAGGATGAAAGCCCATGTAATTAGGTGTATAGGATGTCAGTTTATCCCAAGTCCTTCCAAAGTCGACAGTACGGAATATGCCACTGCCAAGCAGGGCTGTTGAGATGAGCAGCGTATTCGGGTCGGAAGGATGTCTGTCAAGATTCAATGGCACGGTGAACTGATTCCTTCTCATGTTATCTGGCGTACAGTCTTTATAAGTCTGCCCGCCATCATGCGACAACAACAGGAATCCTTCGCCATACTTAAAGCTCATGGCCAATATGTCATCCCCTTTGCGGGCATAGTCTTGTAGGGGAACTCCTTCGAACCCGACTAATTGCCACGCACTATCGTCACGGGACAAATCCTTTGAATATAGGCCACGGTTGGTGCAGGCATAGAGTATGTCGCCCTCGACATGTAATTGCGGCCGGAAGAAACTCTCGCCATATATGTTGCATTTCTCTTCGCCCAGGCCAAGGGGACGAAATAGTTGGCCGCATGTAACCAGCGAAACTAAGAGGCTGGCGAGTAGTATGGTTAATCTTTGTGGTTTCATAGTTTTCATATTTATTTGCATAAAACATTTTTTTATTGGTTTCCTATTTTCAGCTTTGTACCCAGTGGAATTGTCGTGGAATTCTTGATTGTGACAGTTTTTGCTTTCAGCGTGATATCACCTTGACCGAGGATTACATCTCCGTAGTTTTTTCTGTCAGTAACATCCTTGCCTACATAGATTATGTCTGAGAAAATAGTTTTTGTCCCTGTAATGGTGTCGTTCTGAACATAAACGACATGAGGGGTGTTTGTCAAGTACGCGCCTTGACCATGCTCTTTAAGGACGTGCCTTGACCTTACCGCCTTCTATATAGATGCCATGTGAAGGCTTTTCGCTGATGCGGCGACCCTGCAGGTCGTAGCGTTTATCATTTGACAATTTACCATTTACCATTTGGGGGCAGCCAGCGATGGGCATGGCATCGTCGCGAAGGACAATCGGCATCTTCTGCCACGGGGTCTTTGTGCCGCCCTGGGTGTAGGGGTCGTTCCAGCCTGTCGTCTTCCAGTCCACAAGCAAGTAGGCTCGCAAGGCACCGACGACAGCCCCCTTTCCCGTTTCCCCCGAGAGGGAAAGACTGCAGTCGGACGTCTGGTCGATGATGTCATAATAGAAGCCTCCCCCATCCCCTCCGAGGGAGGGGAGAACTTCACTCACGTATGTGCCGATGAAGCGGACACCCTCCACGGAGACCGTGTCGCCCGTCAGCCCCGCCAGCTCCAACTCCGCCGGGTCGATGCTGAAATCCTCATGCGGCACAATAATATAAGGTACGTGTGCGCGAGGCTGCAGCTCCTGCTCGAAGATAATCTCATTACCTTCCACGCGGTCCAGCCTGTAATACTTCCCCTTGCTTGCATCCGGCTCCGTCGGCAGGATAATGGTTGCCATCTGGCCCGCAGTGAAGGTGACTGGGTTGGTGGGAGAAGTCGCCGCAAGCAGCTCTGCCTTTGATACTTCGTATACTTCCGTATTGGCATAAATCAAAAGTTTGTCACCGTATTGCAAAAAGTCATTCACTCCATTTTGTGAAGATTCAGACAGTGGCTTTCTCCATGACTTTCCGCCATCGGGGGAAAACATCAATTTGATGGAATTACTACTTCCTCCTGCTGCATACACATTATTGCTGTTGTCTGTGTCATAGGCAAAATAAGACCATAAGGCCCCGTAGCTCTCGTCACTCAAGAACTGCGAATCCCATGTGAAGCCATTATCAGCAGATTTGTATATGACATTCCATCCCCCAGAAATCCAACAATCCGGATTCGTAGGATTAAAGGAAATTCGACAGACTCTGTTGTCCCCGCCCCCATTGAGCACAGTCGCTCTCCATGTTTCACCCTCGTCATAAGTAGTGTATAAGAGAGGTTCCCATGTATAAGTCTCTCCGCTATTGTAGATAATCTCTGGCCTTGAAGGATGATAGCCTATGAACGTACCAGCCATGGCTTCTGTTAACTGACTCCACGTTTTGCCGAAGTCGGTGGATTGGTAGATACCCAAATAATAGGACGAGACAAGTAGCATATTCGGATTGTCAGGATGCTGAACGAGGCTTACCATCACGTGAGACCCGTAAAAGTGCTGTTTGAATGGCTCTGGCGTAACGTCCTCATAGGTCTTGCCTCCGTCATGCGACAAGAGAAGGAATTCCTCGCCGACGTTATGGCGCAAGGCAAGTATGTCGTTCCCACATCTGGCATAGTCTTGAAGAGGAATACCCTCGAAACCAGCAAGCTGCCATTCACTCCCATCATTGGACAGATCCTTGGAATAAAGGCCTCGGCTGGTGCAGACATAGAGAGTATTCTCCTCGACATGCATCCGAGGATGGAATTCATTACGTTTTTGTTCCTCCTTTTCTATGTTTAACCCAAGGGGATGAAACAGCTGCCCATTCACACTTATTGAAATGAATGCTAAGATAACGGGAAAAGCTATTTTAAGTGACTTCATATTTATTGAGTTCATATTGTTGAGTCTATGGGTTATTTATTCTAAGCTTTGTGCCTAATGGCACTATCGTGGAGTTCTTGATTGTGACAGATTTTGCTTTCAGCGTGATATCACCTTGACCGAGGATTACTTCTCCGTACTCTTTTGTGTTGGTAACATCCTTCCCTACATAAATGCTGTCAGCGGATATAACCTCTGTTCCTGTGATGGTGTCGTTCTGGATATAAACGACATGAGGGGTGTTTGTCAAGTACGCGCCTGAACCATGCTCTTTAAGGACGTGCCTTGACCTTACCGCCTTCTATATAGATGCCGCGTGAAGGCTTTTCGCTGATGCGGCGGCCCTGAAGGTCGTAGCATTTACCATTTGACGATTCACCATGTACCGTTTGAGGACAGCCGCTGATGGATGTGGCATTGTCGCGAAGGACAATCGGCATCTTCTCCCACGGGGACTTTGTGCCGCCCTGTGTGTAGGGGTCGTTCCAGCCTGTCGTCTTCCAGTCCACAAGCAAGTAGGCTCGCAAGGCACCGACGACAGCCCCTTTTCCCGTTTCCCCCGAGGGGGAAAGGCTGCAGTCGGGCGTCTTGTCGATGATGTCATAATAGAAGCCTCCCCCATCCCCTCCGAGGGAGGGGAGAACTTCACTCACGTATGTGCCGATGAAGCGGACACCCTCCACGGAGACCGTGTCGCCCGTCAGCCCCGCCAGTTCCAGCTCCGCCGGGTCGATGCTGAAGTCCTCATGCGGCACAATAATATAAGGTACGTGTGCGCGAGGCTGCAGCTCCTGCTCGAAGATAATCTCACCATCCTTGCATCCCGCCAAGCGGTAGTATTTCCCCTTCCCCGCATCCGGCTCCGTCGGCAGGATAATCGTTGCCATCTGGCCCGCAGTGAAGGCGATGGGCTCTGTATAATTCGGCAGAGCAACCACAGAGCCGAAATCCTTCCAAGGTGACTGAGCGCTGTACCATTCGACAGAATTCGCAGGAACATGCAACGTGGCTGTCCCGATGGTGCTCAAGGGGAAAGAGACGGTAGGTGTATCGGGGAGGCTGTCTGGATAGCAATATACATCAGTCAGACTGCTGCAACCTTCGAAGGCAGATAAACCGACGCTCATCACGCTTTTGGGAATCGTGACAGAGGTCAGGCCTTTACAGCCCTTGAAAGAAAAAGCACCGATAGTGGTTATGCTCTCCGGAATGGTCAATTCAGTTATCTCCTGTCCGTTTTGATACAAATGACCTGCAAAAGATAGGGGATTGGCCGAACTGCCACCGAAAAGAATCTTGCACCATGCTTCAAGACTTTTGATGTGAACAGCCGTAAGAGCTAAGCAACCTTGAAACGATTCGATTCTTTTCATATTATTAGGTATTGTAATCGAATTCAAGCTTCTGCAATGCATGAAAGCAGCTGCATCAATGCTAGTCACGGGATAGGTCTTTCCATTATACGAAACGGTCTCGGGAATAACGACATCACCCGAATAACGTTCTTTAGATAAGGTTACCTCTGCCTCATCCTCAGAGAAGTTGTAACAGATGCCGTCAATGATGGCATCGTTGTACTGAGCAGTTGCCATCATTGGCAATAAAACAGCAAGAATCAATAGTTCAATCTTTTTCATAGTTGTGTTGTTTAATAGTTTCTTGTTGCAAAGGTATCGTTTTTAGAAATAACCTCCAAACTATTTTACTCCCCACCGCTCCCAATATTTGAAAAAAGAACTCATATAATTCACTCCCAATCCTTTATAATGTTGTATATTAGGTGTTTTAGGTCCGCAAGAAGACTTTATGTTATTCAACATGTTTGGGAGCAGTTGGGAGTAAAAACGCTTGCATGTCAATAAGAATTGGCGTACCTTTGCACCCGGAAACCCCTTCTCCATCGGGGAAGACGGGGTGGAGGTGTTCCAAAAAGAGCAAGGCGCTAACATTGACAACCTTTGGCCGTATATATTATGAAAAGGAAAAGCTCTACATTACTCTTCTCCCTGTGCCTGCTGACGCTGCTCGGTGCATGCGGGGGACAGGGAGAGAGCCGCGAGGAGCGGCAGCTGCTCGGCAGCATCGAAGAGGCGTGGATGCTCTGCGAGACGGACCTGCCCGCGGCACAAGCGCGGGCCGAGGAGCTGGCGGAATCCGTCGGTGGCGCCTCGGAGTACGTGCGGCAGAAATACGACATGCTCGCCATCCGACTGCGCGACAAGAACGACATCGTGCCGTCCACGCCGGACTCGGCACTGCGAGTGCAGCAGTTCTTTGCCCGACGGGACAATGCCGTCGACAAGGAACGCGCCTGCTACTACGCGGGCAGTGCCTACCGCGACCTGAAGGACTACCCGCAGGCCGTGAGCTACTTCCTGATGGCAGTCGATGCCGCCAGGCAGGGCGAGGATGCCGACACGCTGCTGTGGCAGAACGCTCTGTCGCAGCTGGGGCACCTCTACATGCTCATGCTGGACTATGAGGCCGAGCTGAAGGTGGCCCTGCAGTCCATGGAGCTGGCAAAAGCCTCGCGGACGAACGTGGCTTTCTACCAGGCGGACGTTGCCACGGCCTACCAGAACCTGAACGACACGCTGCACTGCCTCCGTTACCTCGACGAGGCGCACCGGACCATCCGCCGCGAGCACTACCACCCCAAGTACGGCAGGACGCTGGCATACATGCTGTCCGCGTACGCCCGCCTCGGCCGCCTCGGCACGGTCGACACCCTGCTGCAAAAGCTGGCACTGCTGCCCGAGGAGCAACGGCCACACAACTACGGGCTGACCCTGGCCCTGTGCCACGAGAAGGCGCTCCGCACGGACTCGGCCATCCTCTGCTACGCCTCCTGCTACAACAAGGAGGAGGACATCGCCGGCAGGTACGAGGCTGCAGCCGGACTGCAACGGTGCTACCTGCGGCAGGGCGACTTCCGGCAGGCTGCCCTGTGGGGCAGCCGACTGTACGACACGAACGACTCCATCATCGCCCAACGTGCCTTCGAGCAGACAGAGCGTGCCCGCGACACCTACGTCTACTTCCGCAACAAGGAGGAGGAGCAGAACCTCCGGCAGAAGGCGGAAACCATAGCACGCCGCAACCGCCGCCTCGTCCTCTACTGTGCCACGACGAGCCTTGCGCTGCTCTGCACCGTCCTGGGCGGCCTGGCCTTCTACAGCTTCCGCAGGAGGCACTACACAGAGGAGCTCATCGACAAGGACCGGAAGCTCCGCTCTGCCGAGAAGGAGATACAGAAACGTTCGGAGGAGCTGATGCGAAGGCGGAGGATAAACCAGGAGCTGACGCAGCTGGCCCTGATGAGCGGTACGACGGACAACGCGGAGGAGGTGATAGAGTTCTTCCAAAAGGTCGCCGCCGGTCAGGCCAAACTGGAACAGGACTCGTGGCGGAAGCTGATGGGAGCCGTAGAGGCACTCCACCCGGGCTTCCACGATGCGGTGCAGGAACGGCTACAGGGACATCTGCGCGAACCACTGATTCGCACGATGTGCCTGATGAAGATTGGTCTGGAGCCGGCACAGGTGGCCCGTGTGATGGACGCGAAGATACAGACGGTATGGAACCGCTTCAAGCGTGCCGAGGCGACCTGCGGCGACCTGCTCGGCCCGGCTTAGTCCGTCGCGGCCTACGCCCTCGCGCGCATGGACGCACGTACCATATATATTATAATAATGCAGTACATGCCCAGACTGAGCAGCTCGCTCAGCGGGTTCTGCCACCAGGCGCTGTAGTCGAAGCTGACGTTCTGCCACTTCAGCGCAGCACTGAGCACACCCATCAGGGCACCGCCGGCAATGAAGCCGCTGGCAAGCAATGTGCCGCGCTCGCCACGGACCGTGTTCAGCTTCTGGTCTTTGCTACGCGTGGTGACGAACCAGTTGATGGCACCGCCGACGAGCAGGGGCAGGTTGAGCTCCAGGGGGATGAACATGCCGAGGGCAAAGGCGAGGGCCGACACGCCGAAGGCATTCAGCACAAGGGCAATCAGGGCACCGATACCGTAGAGCAGCCAGGGCGCTCCGTTGCCGCTCATCAGCGGTTCGATGACAGCGGCCATCGCATTGGCCTGCGGTGCGGAGAGTGTGCCGTCGGTGAAGCCATAGGTCTTATTCAAAATCATGATGACACCGGCCACGGTAGCCGCGCTGACCAGTGTGCCGAGGAACTTCCACGTCTCCTGCTTGCGGGGCGTAGAGCCCAGCCAGTAGCCTATCTTCAGGTCGGTGACGAAGCCGCCCGCCATGCTCAGTGCCGTGCAGACCACGCCGCCCATAATGAGGGCTGCCACCATGCCGGAGGTGCCGCTCAGGCCCACGCCGACCATGACGACGGAGGCCAGGATGAGCGTCATCAGCGTCATGCCGCTCACCGGGTTCGTGCCGACGATGGCGATGGCATTGGCTGCCACGGTGGTGAAGAGGAACGTGATGATGCCGACCACGAGAATGGCAACGATGCTGAAGGTCCAGTTGCCGCCCATCACATCGAGGTGGAAGAAGAGGAAGGTGAGCACGAGGGCCAGGACGATGCCGAAGGTGACGAACTTCATGGGCAGGTCAAGCTGGGTGCGAACAGCCTCCCCCGTCCCCTCCAAAGGAGGGGTGAACGGCGAGACAGCGGTTGAAGGGGAAGCCAACGGCGAGGCGGCGGAACAATTCCCCCCTCCTTTGGAGGGGTTGGGGGAGGCTGCCAGTCTCACGGCCTGAGCGATTACCTTGCGGCTGTTGTATATGCCGATGATGCCGGCCATGGCAATGCCGCCGATGCCGATGCTCTTGGCGTAGCGGAAGATGTCCTCGGGGCTTGCGGCGGCGGCCGTGATGCCCTCTGCCACCTCAAGGCCGGGGAAAAGCAACGCTATGGCGGGCACGATGACCCACCAGACAAGGGCCGAACCGCAACAGATGATGAAGGCGTACTTCAGTCCGACGATGTAGCCCATGCCCAGGACGGCGGCTCCGGTGTTGATTTTCAGCACGAGCTTGGCTTTCTCGGCCAGCGTGTCGCCCCAGAGCAGGGCGCGGCTCGTGAAGTTCTCGTGCCAGAGGCCGAACGTGGCGACGGCGAAGTCGAAGAGTCCGCCTATCAGTCCGGCTATCATCAGGGGCTTGGCCTGTGCGCCGCCCTTCTCGCCGCTCACCAGCACCTGCGTGCCGGCCGTGGCCTCGGGGAACGGGTACTTGCCGTGCATATCCCTGACGAAGTATTTGCGGAACGGGATGAGGAACAGGATGCCGAGTATGCCCCCCAGCAGACTTGCCAGGAAGACCTCGAGGAAGTTGACCGTCATCTCCGGGTACTTGGCCTGCAGGATGTAGAGTGCAGGCAGGGTGAAGATGGCTCCGGCCACGATGACGCCCGAGCAGGCGCCGATGCTCTGTATCATGACGTTCTCGCCCAGGCTGTTCCTGCGGCGCGTGGCGCTGCTCAGTCCGACGGCAATGATGGTGATGGGGATGGCGGCCTCGAAGACCTGTCCGACCTTCAGCCCGAGGTAGGCGGCGGCGGCGCTGAAGATGACGGCCATCACGATGCCCCAGCACACCGACCACAGGTTCACCTCGCGCGGCGTGCCCTGGGCTGGCATCATGGGTTCGTATTCCTCGCCTTCGCGCAGTTCGCGGAAGGCGTTCTCGGGCAGTGTGTCCCGGTATTCTCTTGGTTCGTTGCTCATGTTTAGTGGTTAGGAGTTAGGGGTTAGAGATTAGTGGTGGGAGGTGAGGGGTTAGGGCAGCTACTCCACTTCGTTGCAGTAGACGTAGCCGAGCTTGTCGTAGAGCTTCTTCAGCCAGGGCAGGCGTGTCTTGAAGCCTTCGAAGTCCTTCCTCGCGGGCTGGCACCACTGCACCTCGCTCATCGAGGCCAGGCGCGGCAGCAGCTGGTAGAAGGCGTGCTCGGGGTAGGCCACCTGCTCGGTCCAGAGGTTGGCCTGTACGCCCATGATGTAGTCCTGCTCGTCCTCAGCCAGTTCCTCGGGGACGATGGGCTCGAAGGAGTACATCTTCGAGCAGGAGACGATGTAGCTGTCGGTGGTGCGGGGCTGTTTGCCGTAGTCCTTCAGCTGCGGGTGGTCGATGTATGCATAGACGTTGGGGCTCATGATGACGCGGTGCTTCTGCTTGGCCGCTGCCACACCGCCCTTGGTGCCGCGCCACGACATGACGATGGCGTTCTCCGTCAGGCCGCCGGACAGTATCTCGTCCCAGCCGATGATGCTGCGTCCGCGGGAGGCCAGGAACTGCTCTATCTCGTGGTTGATGTAGGTCTGCAGCTTGTTCTCGGCGCTGCGTCCGTCCTGACTGCCCCTGCCGCCTTCGCTGCCAATGTGCGATTCGTCCGTCAGGCCCAGCTCCTTAATCTTTGCCTGGCACTTGGGGCACTTCTGCCATCGCTCCTTGGGGCACTCGTCGCCGCCGATATGGATGTAGGGCGAGGGGAACACGTCGCAGAGCTCTCCGAAGACGGTCTTCAGGAATGTCAGCGTCTCGGGATTGCCTCCGCAGAGCACCTCCCGCATCACGCCCCAATAGGGAGCCACGGGATAGGGGCCGCCCGTGCAGCCCAGGTTAGGGAAGACGTGCAGGGCGCTCTGCATGTGGCCCGGCATGTCTATCTCAGGCACCACGTTGATGTAGCGCTGGGCCGCATAGCGAACGACGTCGCGGCACTCCTCCTGCGTGTAGAAACCGCCGTAGGGGATGTTGTCGTAGATGCGCATACGGCTCGGACCGATGACGGTCTTCTCCCGCACACTGCCCTTCTTCGCCAGGTCGGGCAGCGACTTCACCTCGAAGCGCCAGCCCTGGTCCTCGGTCAGATGCCAGTGGAACTGGTTGCAGCCATGCAGCGCCATCGCGTCGAGGAACTGCTTGACGAACTCGACGGAGAAGAAGTGCCGACCGCAATCGAGCAGGACGCCACGATAGCCGAAGCGCGGCTGGTCGGCTATCTGCACGTAGGGCAGCTCCACGGCCTCAGCCCCGTCCTTCACCACGGGCAGGCTCTTGCGCAGGGTCTGCGCAGCGCGGAACAGTCCGACCGGCTCGGCGGCACACAGCTCGACGCCCTTCTTGCCCACCGAGATGGTGTAGGCCTCGGCTGCGGTCTGCGAAGCCTCCGGTGCCTTGAACTTGGCATTCAGCACCAGCCTCACCTGCGCCTTCTTGTCGTCGGGCGTCAGCCGGAGCTGGATGCCGGTGGTCTCCTTCACCCACTGCTGCAGGAACTGTGCGATGCGACTCGCCTCGGCATTGCCGCTGTCGTAGGCGATGCCCGTGGCAGGAGTGATGCGCAGCGTCTGCGTCGTGTCGGCCTTCACCTCCAGGGGAAGAGGAATGATGTTGTAGTCGGCACGCTGGGCCATCGTCGTGAGGGTCAGAGCGCAAACCAAAAAGAAGAGTCCGGTTCTTTTCATAAGGTAAAGATTTTATATTTCGGGAGTTATAAAATGAAGTTAAATGGGAAGTTATGCGCTTTGCGCAGGAAGAAAAGCCAGCAACTGGCTGGACGATAGCTTTGGATGTCGTTCTTTCATATTGTATTATCGCGTTTTCCCCTACAAAATTACAGATAATTTCCCGTTCCACCAAATAAAACTCCCACAAAAATGCACTGCCACACAGAAGGTTTGTCCCCGCGGCCCGAACAGAAAACATTCCGACCGCCTTCCCCCTTCCCGCAGCACGAACATCCCCGCCGCACGACATAAACCTCCCGGACGCACAGGATAAACTTCTCCGCCACGCAGGATAAACTTCTCCGCCACGCAGTATGAACTTCTCCGCCACGCAGTATGAACTTCTCCGCCACGCAGTATGAACTTCCCCACCGCACGCAACAAAACAATTTCAGTGGCTTGGAAATATATTTCGGCGGCACTAAAATATATTTCCAAGGCTTTGAAATATATTTCCAAGCCACTGAAAAAGTTTCTCTCCCAGGGCCGAAGGAAATGTCGCAACGGGGAAACGAACTTGTCATTGCGGGGAAAGAAACTTCACATCTTATATTTTAACATCGGAAGGTTTTGTTTTTAACATCGAAAGACACGAAATAAACGAATGGGCTGCGCCTTGTGTACATTGCCGCTTTAGAGGCTTTCGTGTTTTTAGATGTTCGATTTTTACATCCGGTGCCTTGTGGTTGCATTTGTTGTTCTGTTGCTTTAATATCGAAAGGTTTTTATTTTAACATCGAAAGACACGAAATAAACGAATGGGCTGCGCCTTGTGTACACTGCCGCTTCAGTGGCTTTCGTGTTTTTAGATGTTCGATTTTTACATCCGGCGCCTTGTGGTTGCATTTGTTGTTCTGTTGCTTTAACTTCGGAAGGTTTTGTTTTTAACATCGAAAGACACGAAATAAACGAATGGGCTGCATCCTTTTTTGCTTGGTTTTTCGTACCTTTGCAGCGGAAAAGAAAGCAAAACGACGATGAAAGCGACTTTGATACAAATGGACGTGGCATGGGCGGGCGACAAGAAGCTCCGCGGAAACATCTGCAAGAACCATGAGGCGGCTGAAAAAGCTATGCTCGCTGCCGAGAAGAGCGACCTCTACGTGCTGCCGGAAATGTGGAACACGGGGTTCGTCACGAAGCCGGAGGACCTCTTCCCGAGGCAAGGACAGACGACTGTCGGCGCCGGCGCTGCGGGAGAGGACGGCGCTGGGGGCGGGACCTTGCTGTGGATGCAGCGGATGGCAGACAAGCTGGACGCGGCTGTGGCAGGAAGCATCGCCGTGCAGTTGCCGGACGGCTCATTCAGGAACAGGCTGTACTTCATCAAACCGAGTGAAAATGGTCAATGTTCAATGGTCAATGTTCAATGGTACGACAAGCACCATCTCTTCACGTACGGCGGGGAGCACCTGCACTATACGCCGGGCGGGGAGCGCGTGACGGTGGAGTGGCGCGGGGTGCGCCTGCGCCTGTGCACCTGCTACGACCTGCGCTTCCCGCTCTGGCTGCGTTGCAGGGACGACTACGACGCACTCGTCTGCGTGGCGTCGTGGCCTACGGTGCGCATGCATGCCTGGCGCGTGCTGCTGCAGGCAAGAGCCATCGAGAACCAATGCTATGTGCTGGGGGTGAACCGTGTGGGCGACGACCCTGTCTGCCACTATTCGGGCGGGACGGCTTTCGTGAATCCCTACGGCGAGATGACAACGTGCCCGGAGGATGAGGCATCCGTCCTGACACAGACAATCGACATGGAGCACCTCCGCACCTTCCGCGGGAAGTTCCCCGTGCTGAAGGAAGCGGACTAATAGCGCTTCACTTCCTCTATTCCTTCTATCTTCTTCAGGTCCTGGAAAATGGTCTGAAGGTCGCCTACGTCGTGGACACCGAGGTTGATGTCGGCCGTGAAGAGTCCGTCGTTCGTCTCGATGTGCAGGCTGTGCATGTTGATGTTGAGCTGCTGGGAGAGGACACCCGTTATCTGGTGCAGCACGCCGATGCGGTCGAAGCCCACGATGTGGAGCGTGGCAGGGAAGGAGAGCCTGCCGTGCGTGTCCCACCGGGCCGAGAGGATGTGGTTGCCGTCGCTCACCTTGAGTCGCTTTGCCACGTCGCACTGCCGCTTGTGGATGATGATGTGCTGCTCGTCGTCGAGGTAGCCGAGCACGTCGTCGCCGGGGATGGGGTGACAGCAGTCGCAGATGATGTAGCGGTTGATGGTCTCCTCGTTGAGGATCAGCGGCTTCTTCCTGTCTATCTGCAGGGTGTTCTCCGGCTTGTCCTCTCCTTCTTCCTGCACGACCGCCGTATCTTCGGGCCGATGCTTGAAGAAGGGCAGGTATTTCTTCCACTTTCTGCCCTTGCGCACCTTCTCGTTGAGCACGCTGAGGTCGGCGTTGCCCAGCACGATTGTCTGTGCGCCGATGGCAGAGAGGAGCTCTTCGCGTGTGGCAAGTGCATGGAAGCGGCACAGCTTTTCGACGTTGACGCTGTTGGGTTCCTTCTCGTGCTGCTGGAAGAACTCCACGAGGATGTCCTCGCCTATCTTCTGCTTTTCGCGTTCCTCGCGGCGCAGGATGGCCTCTATCTTGCCTTTCGCCTTGGCCGTCGTGGTGAAGCTGGTCCAGGACTTCTCCACCTTCTGGTTCTTGGAAGTGAGTATCTCCACCTGGTCTCCGCTGTTCAGGACGTAGCTGATGCCCACCAGCTTGTGGTTGACCTTGGCTCCGATGCAATGGGTGCCCAGGAAGGTATGCACGCTGAAGGCAAAGTCGAGCACGGTGCAGCCGGCCGGCATCGTCTTGAACTCGCCTTTCGGTGTCACCACGAATATCTCGTTGGCAAAGAGGTTGAGCTTGATGGTGTCGAGGAAATCGATGGCGTTGGGCTGCGGGTCGTCGAGTATCTCGCGGATGGTGTGCAGCCATTTGTTCAGCTCGTTCTCGTTGCTCTCGCTGATTTCCCCGTCATCGTCGTCGTATGTCCCGCCTTCCTTGTACTTCCAGTGGGCAGCGAAGCCGTTCTCCGCGATGTCGTCCATGCGGCGGCTGCGTATCTGCACCTCCACCCATTTGCCTGCCTTGCTCATCAGTGTGGTGTGGAGAGCCTGGTAGCCATTGGCCTTGGGATTGGACACCCAGTCGCGCAGGCGGTCGGGATGCGGCTTGTAGATGCTGCAGGCAACGGCGTAGATCTTGAAGCACTCGGCCGTCTCGTCGGCTCCTTCGTCCACATCGAAGACGATGCGCACGGCCAGGATGTCGTACACCTCCTCGAACGTGACGTGCTTCGTCTGCATTTTGCTCCAGATGCTATAGGGCTTCTTGATGCGAGCCTTTATCTCGTAGCGTATGCCGGCCTCGTCGAGCTTCTGCCGGATGGGGGCCGTGAACTGCTCGAATATCGAGGTGAGCTGTTCGTGTACGCCTGCCAGCTGCTCCTTGATGTGGCGGTACTCCTCCGGGTGTTCGTAGCTGAAGCTCAGGTCCTCGAGCTCCTCCTTCACCTTGTTCAGCCCGAGCCGATGTGCCAGGGGCGCATAGATGTAGAGGGTCTCGCCGGCTATCTTGTACTGCTTGCTCGGCAACTGGCTGCCCAGGGTGCGCATGTTGTGCAGGCGGTCGGAAATCTTGATGAGGATGACGCGGATGTCGTCGCTCATGGTGAGCAGCAGCTTCTTGAAGGACTCAGCCTGCGCCGACGCCTTGTCGCCGAAGATGCCACCCGATATCTTCGTCACGCCGTCCACGATTTGTGCTATCTTCGGACCGAAGATGTTGGAGATGTCCTCCACCGTATAGTCCGTGTCCTCCACCACGTCGTGCAGCAGGGCGGCACAGATGCTGGTGCTGCCCAGCCCTATCTCGCTGCAGGCAATCTGCGCCACAGCGATGGGGTGCATGATGTACGGCTCCCCCGAGAGACGGCGCACACCTTTGTGGGCCTCCTTTGCAAAGTTGAAGGCCTTGTCGATGATGTCAACATGCTTGCGGTGGCGCGATGCCAGATAGCTGTCCACCAGGCGCTGATAGGCTTCGGCCACCAGCTTCTCGTCTTCCTGCTCGCGGATGCTTAGTTCTTCCATAGCACAATGGGGGGATTTGGATTATTTCACTCTTATCTTCTGTCCGGCCCTGATGTTGGTACCTCGGATGCCGTTGAGCTGCTTCAGCCGCGACACGGTCGTGTGGTTGCGACGGGCTATCTCGCCGAGCGTATCGCCGCGGCGAACGGTGACGGAGGTGCCGCCCGCACGGCCACGGTCCCTGCGCTTGGAAGGAGTAGCCACGGGGACATCGGGCACCGACTTTATCTCGCCGGCCGAAACATAGATGGAGTCGCCGGCCTCGAGGAAGGCGCTGACGGCAGCCGTGGGCAGGCGCAGGGTGCAGGCATGGCTCTCGCCGGGGATGAGCGACGTGCGATACTGCGGGTTGAGGGCGCGGAGCTCCTCCTGGCTGATGTCGCACAGCTCGGCAATGCGCTCCATGCGCACGTTGCGGCTCACCTGTATCGTGTCGGTGCCCATCGGCAGCTTCGTGTTGATGGGGCATATATTATGGTCGCAGTAATAGTTCATGATGTAGTTGGCAGCGATGAAGGCCGGCACATAGCCGCGCGTCTCGGCAGGCAGATAGGGGTAGATGGTCCAGTAGTCCTTGGCGCCGCCCGCCCGCTTGATGGCCTTGGTCACATTGTTCGGGCCGCAGTTGTAGCTGGCAATGACAAGCGTCCAGTCGCCAAAGATGCCGTAGAGGTCGCGCAGATACTGGGCTGCTGCATAGCTGGACTTGATGGGGTCGCGCCGTTCGTCGATAAGGCTTGTCACCTCCAGGCCGTACTGCTTGCCCGTGCCAATCATGAACTGCCAAAGGCCGACGGCCCCTGCCCGGCTGACAGCGGTAGGGTTGAGGGCGCTCTCTATAACGGGCAGGTACTTCAGCTCAAGCGGCACCTGGTAGCTCTCGAGGGCTTCCTCGAAGATGGGATTGTAGAAGTTGCTCGCGCCCAGCAGCACGGAGACCGACTGCCGCAAGCGACCGCTGTAGAGATTGATGTACTGCTGCACTACATTATTATAAGGCATGTCTACCACATTCGGCAGTCGGCTCAGGCGCTTGGCATAGGTCTCGGCATCGAAGTCGGGATTCTCCCCCGTCGTCTCGCAATGCTCGTCGAAGAGGAGGAACTTGCTCGTCTGCCAGCTGGCAAGCAGGCTGTCTATCTCGCGCGTCTGCATGCCTTCGGGCAGCTCGGCGGAAAGTGCCAGGCTGTCGTCTGTCTCCTGTTGGGCCATAGCCACCGACCACCACGCAAAGAGGAGCAGCAGGGTGCAAAGGAGCTTTGGGGTCTTATAGGTCATATAGGTCTTATAGGTCATATAGGTCATATGGGTCTTATAGGTCTTATGGGTCTTCTTTAGAAGTTGATGACGCACTGGACGCCAGGGGTCGTCTGGCGATGGCGCATGTCGGTTCGTTCTGTCTCCAGCATCGTGGGCAGCAGCTGGATGCTGAGGTCGCGGGTGATGTCGAACGTCGAGAGCTCGGCATCGACATAGGCATCGATGACGGAAAGCAGGTACACGCCTCCGAAGGCAAAGATACTCAGGTCGCGGAAGCGGCGGAAATTGTCCTTCTTGCTCTTGAAGATGCCTTTGAAGCGCTCCTCCTTGCCCACGATGCTGTAGTTCGGCGGCAGCATCTTCTCGTAGCTCTTCGTGCTCGGGTCGCTGTCCATGATGTCCAGATAAGCCTGCGAATAGTCGGACAGCATCTGGCTGTTCCATGTCAGGGCGTAGACGCAACCGAGGAATCCTCCGTAGACGATGGGCAGCTTCCAGTACTTGCGGTTGTAGAACTGACCGGCTCCGGGCAGCACCAGCGCGAGCCACATGGCCCGGATGGGGTCGGGACGGAAGGTCGACAGGTCGCGGCGGATGCGTTTCTGCTGCAGGATGTCCTTCGTGATGGCGCGAAATGCGGCCGTGTCGATGGCGAAGGAATCGGTCTCCTGCACATCGGCGGTCATGCCTGCAGAGTCCGGGACGGACACATCCTCCACGTCCTGAGCCGACAGGTGCGTCAGGGAGCACAGGGTGAAGAGCATGAGGAGAATGTGTCGGCGAGTCATCAGTCGCGCAGTTTATCGAGCAGTTCCACGATGCGCTCCAACTCGGCCTCGCCCGAGAACGGGATGCTTATCTTGCCCCTGCCGCTTTCCGAGCAGGTCATCTCGACGCGGGTCTTGAAGATTTTCCGCAGTCCTTCGCGCAGGACATTGTAGTCGGCGCTAAGGTTGGAGCCCTTCTGCCGGATGCGGGCGCCTGCCTTTGTCCTGACGGAACCGCCTTCGCTGAGCTGCTTCACCATGTCCTCTATCTTGCGTACGCTCAGGTGGTCCTTCTTCATCTCGGCAAACACCTTGAGCTGCGCCTCGGGGTCGGAGAGGGCGAGCAGGGCGCGGGCATGCCCCATGTCTATCTCGCGGTTGCGGAGGGCCACCTGCACGCTGGCGGGGAGCTTGAGCAGGCGCAGGTAGTTGGTGACGGTGGCACGGTTCTTCCCCACGCGTTCGCTGAGCTGCTCCTGCGTCAGGTTGTACTGCTCGATGAGGTTCTGATAGGCCAATGCCACTTCGAGTGCCGTGAGGTCCTGCCGCTGGATGTTCTCGATGAGCGCCATCTCCATCATGTTCTCGTCGTCGACGGTGCGGATGTAGGCCGGGATGGTGACGAGCCCGATGCGCTGGCTGGCACGCCATCGGCGTTCGCCTGCGATGATGACGTAAGTGCCGTCGCCCATGTCGCGCAGGGTGATGGGCTGTATGACGCCTATCTGCCGAATGCTGTTTGCCAGTTCCTGCAGGCTGTCGTCGTCGAAGTCACGGCGCGGCTGGTTGGGGTTGGGACGGATGTCGTCCATGCGTACCTCGCAGATGTTGGACGAGCCGTTGGTCTCTATCTCTTCGGTCTGCAGCAAGGCGTCGAGGCCTCTGCCAAGTGCCTGCCCTTGGTATTTCTTCTTTATGGCCATACTGTGTGTGTACTTGTGTGTGTACTATTTGTTCTTCTCGATGATTTCCTGTGCCAGCGCCAGATGCGCCTTCGAGCCTGCCGCATCGGCATCGTAGAGGATGGCGGGCACGCCGTGGCTGGGTGCCTCGCTGAGCTTGACGTTGCGCTGGATGACGGTCTTGAAGACGAGCTCGCGGAAGTGGCGGCGCACCTCTTCGTAGATTTGGTTGGCGAGGCGCAGGCGGCTGTCGTACATGGTGAGCAGGAATCCCTCTATCTCGAGCTGCGGGTTCATGCGCGACTTCACGATCTTGATTGTGTTGAGCAGCTTGCTGATGCCCTCGAGGGCGAAGTACTCGCACTGCACGGGGATGATGACGCTGTCGGCTGCGGTCAGGGCGTTGACCGTGATGAGGCCGAGGCTGGGGCTGCAGTCGATGAGGATGTAGTCGTAGTCGGCCACGATGGGTTGCAGCAGGCTCCGGAGGATGCGCTCCTGGTTCTTGAAGTTCAGCAGCTCTATCTCGGCGCCTACGAGGTTGATGTGCGAGGGAACGATGTCGAGCCCCTCGATGTCCGTGGTGTATATTATGTCGCGAATGTCCACCTGCCCGAGCAAGGCATTATATATGGAGTGCTCTATCTTGCTCGTGTCGACGCCCATGCCGCTGGAGGCGTTGGCCTGCGGGTCGGCATCGATGAGGAGCACTTTCTTCTCGAGCGTGGCAAGAGAGGCGGCGAGGTTCATGCTGGTTGTGGTCTTGCCCACACCTCCCTTTTGGTTGACGATGGCTATGGTCTTGCTCATACTTACTTCTTTCCTTGTTGTTTTATTTTGCAAAGGTAAGCAAAATATGCGAAACGGGATCTCTTTCCTGTCGGCAGAATGCCCGAAGTGTTGATAAGTCTGCCCCTTTTGTTGATAACCTATGCCTAATTATGCGCGAAGGTAGTAAATTCTTTTCAAATAGCTCTGCCAATTAAGTTTTTTTAATTACCTTTGCGCTGCAAAACGTACAGAACCATGTCAAACCGACCCTTAATACTCATTTCGAACGACGATGGCGTGCAGGCACAGGGCATCCACGTGCTGACGGCCATGATGCACAGCCTGGGCGACGTCATCGTGGTGGCACCCGACGGACCGCGCAGCGCATCGTCGTGCTGCATATCGCCCATCACCGGTGTCTCCGTGAAGCTGTTGCGGCAGGAGGAGGGGCTGCTGGAGTACCAGTGCAGCGGCACGCCCACCGACTGTGTGAAGCTGGCCTTGGAGGCCCTGGTGCCCAGGAAGCCCGACCTCGTGGTGAGCGGCATCAATCATGGCGACAATGCCTCCATCAGCCTGCACTACAGCGGGACCGTCGGGGCGGCGCTCGAGGCCTGCATGAAGCAGGTGCCGGCCATCGCCTACAGCCTCCGCACCCGCAGCCAGCAGTGCAACTTCGCTCCCTACAGGCAGGTCATCCTCAGCACGGCACGCTACGTCCTGGAGCACGGACTGCCGCAGGATGTGCTGCTCAACGTGAACTTCCCCGAGGTGGACGAACTGAAGGGGACGAAGGTGTGCCGCACCAGCCGCGGCGTCTGGATGAAGGAAATGGAGCCAGTAGGCGAACCGACGCTCCAGGGCCGGACAATCACCCAGGGAGACTTCCGGCTGACCGGCTACTTCCAGAACCTGGAGCCCGATGCCGAGGGCACCGACTACTGGGCTCTCGACCACGGCTACGCCTCCATCACTCCCCTGCAGCTCGACATGACGGCGAGTGCCTGGCTGGAAGAACTGAGAGCATCACAAACATTCCTCTAACCCCTAACCGCAAGCGATGAAATACTACCTCATAGCAGGAGAGGCCAGCGGAGACTTGCATGCAAGCCGACTGATGGCGGCGCTCAGGGACGAAGACCCCGGGGCGAGCTTCCGCTGTTTCGGCGGCGACATGATGAAGGCCGAGGGCGGGGAGCTGGTGCAGCACTACCGCGACCTTGCCTACATGGGTTTCATCCCGGTCCTCATGCACCTGCCCACCATCGTGCGGGGCATGAGGCGCTGCCAGAGGGACATCCTCGCCTGGCAGCCCGATGCGGTCATCCTCGTGGACTATCCCGGCTTCAACCTGAAGATAGCACGCTACGTCAAGCAGCACACGCGCATCCCCGTCTTCTACTACATCTCGCCCAAGATATGGGCATGGAAGGAGCACCGCATCAAGGACATCAGGCGCGACGTGGACTGTCTGCTGAGCATCCTGCCCTTCGAGGTTCAGTACTACCAGGAGAAGCACCACTACCCCATCCACTACGTCGGCAACCCAACGGTCGACGAGGTGGCAGAGTGGACCAAGAGCCACTCTAAATCCCCCTTAAAAGGGGAGGCCTCCCTCGCTTTAGGGGAGGACCAGGGAGGCTCCCGGCCCATCATCGCCCTGCTGCCCGGCAGCCGCAAGCAGGAGATTCGCAGCAACCTGCCCCGCATGCTTCAAGCCGCAGCGCCCTTCGCCGACGACTATCAGCTGGTGGTTGCCGCCGCCCCGGGCCTCGACGAAGCGGTCTATAGCCCCTCTCCCGGCCTCCCCCAAAGGGGAGGAGACAAGCAGGGCAACCTCCAATCCTCAATAGTCAATGGCGGGTGGCGGGTGGTCAGCGGTCAGACCCTCCGCCTTCTGCAGCACAGCACGGCGGCACTCGTCACCAGCGGCACAGCGACCCTCGAGACGGCTCTGATGGGCGTGCCGCAGGTAGTGTGCTACCACATGAAGGCCGGCCGGCTGGCATCCCTGGCCCGTCGGCTCTTCCTGAAAGTTCCCTACATATCGCTCGTCAACCTCGTGGCAGGCGAAGAGGTCGTGCCCGAGCTTGTGGCTGAACAGATGACGCCCGAGAACGTCCGCCGCCACCTCGCCGCCATCCTGCCCGGCGGCAGCGCAAGGGAGGCACAGCTGCGCGGCTACGAACGCATGGCAGCCCGCCTGGGCTCCCCCGGAGCACCTAAGAGAGCAGCAAAGATAATCGTGGAAAGGATTTTTAGTGGTTAGAGGTTAGTGGATTTTTAGCGGTTAGTGGTTAGAGGTTAGAGGTTAGAGAATACCACTACTCACTGAAAACCCCACACCCCCAGCATCCCAAGCAATCCTCTTGCCCCTTGCCCCTAACCACTAATCCCTAACCTCTAACCCCCAAAAGCCCCCCACAATCAATTTTTAACTTTTAATTTTTCATTTTTAATTTTAAATTCTAAACCTATGTTAAGACTTAACTGTTTCTTCCAAGCCAAAAGAGGCAAGTACAACGAGGCACTCGAAGCCGCCATCCTGCTCACAGCAAAAACCCAGAAGCACGAGGGCATGATTGCGTACGACGTATTCGAGAGCGCAACACGCAAGGACATCTTCATGATCTGCGAGACATGGGAAAACGAGGAGGTGCTTGCCCGTCATGCCGCCACACCCGAGTTCAAGGAGTGCGTCGGCATCATCGAGAGCTGCGGCGAGATGAAGATTGAAAAGCTGGAATTCTGATGGAGGCCATACCGAGTTTCACCATCGACCACACCCGCCTCAAGCCCGGCATCTACGTCTCGCGCAGGGACAAAGGCTTCACCACCTTCGACCTCCGCATCACCGAGCCCAACCGCGAGCCTGCCGTGGCCCCCGCCGCCATGCACAGCATGGAGCACCTGATGGCTACGTGGCTGCGCAACAGCGAGGTGAAGGACGACGTCGTGTACGTGGGCCCAATGGGGTGCCTGACGGGTATGTACGTCATCATGACGGGCACATACACCGCAGAGGACATGCGACGCCTCACCATCCGCTGCCTACAATGGGTGCTCGAGCAGACCGAAGTGCCTGCCACCACCCCCCAGACCTGCGGCAACTGCCTGCTCCACGACCTGCCCATGTGCAAGTGGGAAAGTGCTCGCTACCTGGACCGCCTGCAGCACGACTTCCACAGCGAATACACCATGCTGCAGGTCGTGCTCGGCGACGGCAAGGTGTTCGCCGACGCCTGAGACGGCACACCCCGCTCGCACTTTCCCCCGGGCTAAGCTTCTGATTCTCCGCACCACACGGACACTTTCCCTCCGCGCCACGGACAAAAACTTTTTCCGTGGCACGGAAATATATTTCAAAGCCTTGGAAATATATTTCAGAGCCAGTAAAATATATTTCCAAGGCTCTGAAATAGTTTTGCACCCTGCGGCAAGAGATTTGTTGCCCCGGAGTCCCTGATTTGGGACCCGCCTTCACCGCAGATGGATGCCTTCCCCTGGATGCCCTTGTGTGTCGCCGGCAGGAAAACACCGTGGCGGGGCAGCAGCACCGATTCTTTTTCTTCTGATAAGTTTGGCGCTTCCAAAATAAAGCCGTACCTTTGCATCGTCGGGCATTTCCTGAACGCCACTTCGCCAAACAACGACATGAAGGCAGAGACGGAGGACTTTGACCGAATAGCCCAGCCGCTAATCATGTGGCAACAGACAATCAGGCATCTGTCTGGAAACAATAATGTCTTGGACAAAAGAGAACTTTGACCTAATCTGCCTGCTCGTAGGCGTGTTGGGCGTACTCGTTTCTATCGTGAGCCTCATCCATGAGGCAGGAAAATGAAGCATAAAGGAATTATCTGCGGCATACTGGCGGCGGTCTGTTATGGTACCAACCCGTTCGGGGCCTTGCCGCTTTACGAGGAGGGCGTGAACACGTCGTCCGTACTCTTCTACCGTTTCTCCATGGCAGTGCTGATGCTGGCTGTCATGTTGCTTGCAGAGCGTAAATCATTCAAGATTAGCGGCAGAGAACTGAAGACGCTTGGCTCGCTCGGACTGCTCTTTGCTGCATCGAGCATCACGTACTACCAGAGCTTCCGGTTCATGGACGCCGGCATTGCCTCCACCATTCTGTTCGTCTATCCCGTGATGGTGGCTGTCATCATGGCTACGTGCTTCAGGGAGAAGGTCACGGCTTCAACGGTTGCGGCCATCACCCTCGCCTTAGCGGGCATCGGCTTGCTGTACAAAGGTGATGCAGGCGTGCCTGTCAGCGCGATGGGCGTCCTTCTGGTCATGGTGTCGTCGCTGACATACGCCGTCTATATCGTGGTGGTCAACCAGTCGAGCATCCGCATGTCATCGCTGAAGCTCACGTTCTACGTCCTGCTGATATGCATGCTTTCGCTGCTGGCCTATTCGTTCACCTCGCCCGACCTGCACCTGATGTTGCCGCCGTCGCCGCGTGCATGGTTCTTTGCCTGCTGGCTGGGGCTGGTGCCAACGGTCCTTTCGCTTGTGTTGATGACTGTTGCCGTCCATGAGGTGGGAGCCACGCCCACAGCCATCATGGGCGCCCTGGAGCCATTGACGGCGGTTGCCATTGGCGTGATGGTGTTTGGCGAATCGCTCACCTTCCGTCTCCTCGTCGGCATCGTGCTCATCCTTTCAGCCGTACTTCTGATAGTGCTGGGCAAAAACTTCCACTTGCGTACAGTCCGCCATGCATTAACCGCTATCGTCAGGAAAACTTGGCGATGGAAATCATAAACGGGAGCTGAATAGCCTCCTTCCACACAAAAAAGACAACCCGGAGCACGAAGCTACCGGATTGTCACCACCCTCTTGTTGCGGGAGCCCGACTCGAACGAGCGACCTCCAGGTTATGAGCCTGGCGAGCTACCAACTGCTCCACCCCGCGATGTTTTTTCGTTTTGTGGGTGCAAAGGTACGACATTTTATTCAAAACACAAAATTATTACATTCAAAATTCATTGTTTTGCCCCCTTTTTTATGTCTTTTGGCACAAATCAGGGGTGTTTGTGCATTTTTAACACTCAGGAATTGCACAAATCAAAAGAATTGTGCTAACTTTGCCTTCGCTATGGCAGTAGTAAAGACGAGAAACAAACTTGTGGACGTGGCCCGTCAGCTCTTTGCAAAGAACGGGCTGGAGAATACCACTATGAACGACATTGCCCAGGCATCGGGCAAGGGTCGGCGCACACTCTACACCTATTTCAAGAATAAGGAGGAGATTTACTGGGCTGTCATCGAAGGCGAGCTGGAACGCATGGCCGGGAGGATGAACGAGGTGGCGCAGCAGCCTATGGAGCCCGAGGACAAGCTGGTGGAAATCATCTACACGCACCTCAGCATGATAAAGGAGGCGGTGCAACGCAACGGCAACCTGCGTGCCGAGTTTTTCCGCAACATCATCATGGTGGAGAAGGTGCGCAAGAACTTCGACCGCGTGGAGCAACGGCTCTTCGCAGCCATCATGGCCGAGGGCGTGCAGCAAGGACGGTTCGAGATAGACAGCATCCCCCTCAGCTCCGACATCCTGCACTATTGCATCAAGGGGCTGGAGATACCTTATATATATGGCCGTCTGGCCGACGGCATGCCGCAGGGCATGAGCCGCGGCATCGTGCAGAAGCTCATCCACAAGGCCCTGGG
>DGTM01000051.1:21870-82491 GCA_002394305.1 Prevotellaceae bacterium UBA4336 | reverse complement strand
AGAGTTAAGAGTTAAGAGTTAAAAATGAAAAATTTGCTACCGCCTGTCTCCTCCCCTTTGGGGGAGGTCGGGAGAGGGGCTGAAATTAATGATATAAACATGAAACTACTTGAAGGAAAGACTGCACTCATCACGGGTGCAGCGAGGGGCATCGGCAAGGCCATTGCCCTGAAGTTCGCCTCGGAAGGCGCAAACATAGCATTCACCGACCTCGTGCTCAACGACGAGATGGCTGCCGGCATGGAAGCCACGCGCCAGGAGATTGAGGCCGTGGGCGTCACCTGCCGTGCCTATGCAGGCAACGCTGCCGACTTTGCCGCCACCGAGGAAGTCGTGAAGAAGATAAAGGAGGACTTCGGCACCATCGACATCCTGGTCAACAACGCCGGCATCACGAAGGACGGCCTCATGCTGCGCATGACCGAACAGCAGTGGGATGCCGTCATCAACGTCAACCTGAAGAGCACCTTCAACTTCACCCATGCCTGCGTGCCCATCATGATGCGGCAGCGCGGTGGCAGCATCATCAACATGGCCAGCGTCGTGGGCGTTCACGGCAATGCAGGCCAGGCCAACTACGCAGCCTCGAAGGCCGGCATGATAGCCCTTGCCAAGAGCATCGCACAGGAGATGGGCCCCAAGGGCATCCGCGCCAACGCCATCGCTCCCGGCTTCATCGAAACAGCAATGACGGCCCAGCTCAGCGAAGAGATTCGCGAGGAGTGGAAGAAGAAGATACCCCTGCGCCGCGGCGGACAGGTGGAGGACATTGCCAACGTTGCCACCTTCCTCGCCAGCGACATGAGCAGCTACGTCAGCGGACAGGTCATCCAGGTGGATGGCGGCATGAATATGTAAAGACTCCCTAACCCCCTTTAGGGGGAACAAATGGCGGAATGGTAAATGTTATCTACGAGGATAATCATCTAATAGCAGTCTCGAAGAAGGCAGGGGACATCGTGCAGGGCGACAAGACCGGCGATGTCCCCTTGTCCGATATGGTGAAGGCCTACCTGAAGGAGCGGTACCAGAAGCCTGGGAACGTCTTTCTGGGCGTGGTGCACAGGCTGGACCGCCCCGTCAGCGGCGTCGTGCTCTTTGCCAAGACGAGCAAGGCCCTGCCCAGGCTCAACAAGATGTTTGCCGAGCATCAGGCAGTAAAGAAGACTTATCTTGCCATCGTTGCCAACCGTCCGCCGCAGACCGAAGCGACGCTCACGCACTGGCTCACACGCAACGAGAAGCAGAACACGGCCCGCGCCTACGACCGTGAGGTGCCGGGCAGCAAGCGGGCAGTGCTCAGCTACCGACTCGTGGCTGAGTCCGAACGGTACTTCCTGCTGGAGGTGGAGCTGCTGACGGGCCGACACCACCAGATACGCTGCCAGCTCGCCAAGATAGGCTGTCCCATCCGGGGCGACCTGAAGTACGGTGCGCCGCGCAGCAATCCCGACGGCAGCATCTCGCTCCACGCCTGGCGTCTCTGGCTGGAGCACCCCGTCACGCACCAGGACATCACCATCGAAGCGCCTCTGCCCGAAGAACGCCTCTGGCAGGAACTCATGCAGAGCCGTGCGCTTCCGGAATAAGACCCAGGCTCTTCCGAAATAAGCGTTAGGCTCTTCCGAAATAAGCGTTAGGCTCTTCCGGGATAAGCGTGTGCCGCTTCCGGGACAAGCGCGGGGTGCGATTCGCTGAATAGCGAAACATATTCCCCCGAAAACACCTTATTTCTTATTTTTATTTCGTACCTTTGCAGCGTATTTACGCTGCCGAGACATGAAACGTGCACTGAAAATTTTTGTCAAGACCACGCTGGTGCTGCTCCTGCTCCTTGTGCTGCTCGCCACCAGTCTCTACCTGCCGCCCGTACAGCGGTGGGCTGTGGATCGGCTGACGGCCTACCTGCAGGAGGAGACGGGCCTGGAGGTCTCCATCGGCAGCGTGCACCTCTCGCCCCTGCTCGACCTTCGGCTCGGCCAGGTTCACATAGCACAGCCGCCCACCGACGCCATCGACGTGGAACACCTTCTCGTGGACCTCGACCTCACGCGCCTGCTCACGCTGCACATCGGCGTGGAGGCCGTGGAGCTGACGGGCGGCAACGTACGCATGGACAGGCTCGTGGAGGCACTCGCCCTGAACGGCCAGGTGGGCAGCATACGCCTTGAGGCCGACGACATCGACCTCCGCAGACAAAAGGTCAACGTATCGGATGCCATGCTGGACGGCTGCGTGCTCGACCTCACGCTCCGCCCGACACCGCCCGACACGACGGAGAGTGCGCCCGTCAACTGGCAGATAGACGTCAGGCAATTCATAATCCGTCACTCACAATTCATCGTCAGGGACGGCCCGTCAAGCTTCAGGCTGGTTGCCGCCATCCGCCAGGCAAGCCTCGATGCCGGCGACATCCATCTCGGCGAAGGCGCATACCGCGTGGGACAAGTCAGCCTCGAGGCCGACAGCCTCACGTACGAAGTCCCCGGCTCCCCCACCCTCTCCGGCAAGGCACTTGATGCAAACCACGTGGCCCTCTACGACGTAGGGCTGGACCTCGACAAGTTTTCCTACATCACTCAGACCGCAACGCTGGGCGGTCAGCTGAGCAGGCTCGCCTTCCGCGAGAAGAGCGGCTTCCGGCTCGACAGGCTTGCCGTCAACTTCCAGCTCGACTCCACCCGCATCGACGTGCGCGGCCTCGACCTGCAGACGCCCCACAGCTCTGCATCCGGCAACTTAGGGTTCGACAGGAAAGGCACCTCCCCCCTGAAGGGTAACCTCGAGGGAGCCCTCCAGGCATCGCTGGGCAGCGAGGATATCCTCCTGCTCGCCGGAGCCTACATGCCCGATGGCCTGGCCGCCTGCTACCCGGCCGAGCCGCTCAGCATCGACCTGCAGGCCGCAGGAAGCCTGGACAGCCTGGCCCTGCAGACCTGCAACGTGGCGATGCCCGGCGTGCTCGATGCCCGCGTCAGCGGCGCATTGCTCAACGTCACGGACAGCACGCAGCTCGGGGCAGACCTCAGGTGGGACGTCACGACGATGGACCTCCGATGCGTCCGCCGCTACCTCGGGCTCGACAAGGTGCACTTCCCCAAGATGGTCCTCCACGCCGACACCCGTCTGCGCCGGGCCTCGCAGCTCACAGCCGACGCACTGCTCACCGAGGGCAAAGGCAAGGCCCACGTGAACGGAAACCTCGACCTGCAGACGATGACCTACCGCGCAGGTGCCCGCATCGCCGACCTGCAGCTCCACGACTTCCTGCCGCACGACTCGCTCTACCTCCTCACCGCCGAGGCACAACTCTCGGGCCACGGCACCGACCTCCTCAGCCCGCACACGAAGATGCTGGCACAGCTGGACATCGGCCACCTGGGCTATGCCTCGTGGGACCTGGACAGCATCCATGCCGACGCCCGCCTCGAAAAGGGACAAGCCTCGGTGGAGCTGGACAGCCGCAACGACCTGCTCGAGCTGCAAGGCTGCATCGATGCCGTCATCGGCGAACGCAAGGTGCAGGATGCCTCCTTCAACCTCGACCTCAACCGCATCGACCTCTATGCGCTCCGCCTGGCTCGCAAACCGCTCTCGGCCAGCATGGTGATGAACGTCGACGGCGCCTCCGACTTCCAGCAGACGCACCGGCTGGCCGCACGCATCGAGGCCATGGAGCTGACGACAGCCGACAGCGTCTACCACCCCCTTGACCTCACCGTCGACGCCAACCTCACGCCACAGCTCATCCACATGAAGGCCGCAGCCGGCGACCTCGCGCTCTCCCTCTCCTCCGACCAGGGGCTCGACTCGCTGCTGGCACACATCGACGCCTTCCGGCAGGAAGTGCAACGCCAAGTGGACAGCCTGCAGATACGGCAGGACACCCTGCGCACCCTGCTGCCACACCTCGCCGTGAAGCTCGACTGCGGACAGCAGAACCCCATAGCGGGCATCCTGCGCCACGCCACGGGCTACACCTTCCGCGACCTCGCCCTCCACCTCAACTCCTCGCCCGCCGAGGGCCTGAGGGGACAAGGGCACATGCACGCCCTCAACACCGGAGCCATCCTGCTCGACAGCATCATGTGGCGCATCCGGCAGGAGCAGAGCGGCATCGCACTCGACGCACGCATTGCCAACGGACCGAAGAACCGCATGGTCACCTTCCAGTCGCAGCTCCAGGCCTCCCTCACTTCGACGGGAGCAGAGGCCAGCCTGCTCTTCCTCGATGCCAAAGGCAAGAAGAGCGTGGACTTCGGGCTGGTGCTCGACCTCCTCGCCGACGGCATGCGGGTACACTTCGCACCGCTCAACCCCATCATCGCCTACCGTCGGTTCACGCTCAACGCCGACAACTTCATCTCGCTCTCCGGAGGCGGACACCTCGAAGCGCTGGTCGACCTGCTGGCCGACGACGGCACCGGCATCAAGCTCTACACCACACCCAACGAAGAGGCCCTGCAGGACATCTCGCTCAGCGTGAACCGCTTCAACGTGGGCGAGCTGACACACGTCATCCCCTTCATGCCCGACATCACCGGCTTCCTGCACGGCGACTTCCACTACATGCAGGCCGACAGCACCAGCACCGTCTCGGCCGACATGGTGGTGCAGAAGATGGCCTACAACAGCGTCCTGCTCGGCGACATCGGCCTGAACGGCATCTACTTCCCCAATGCCGACGGCTCGCACTACGTGGACGGCATCATCACACAGAACAAGCGCGAGATACTCCTGCTCAACGGCAAGTACCACGACGCGAAGGACCAGGGGATGCTGGACGCACAGGCCTCCCTGCAGCGGATGCCGTTCGCACTGCTCAACGCCTTCATGCCCGACGGACCGGCCTCCCTGAGCGGCTACGCCTGGGGCGACCTGGAGGTCAGCGGCAAGGCCAGCAACCCAATCCTCAGCGGCGAACTGCGCACTGACTCGCTCCGCATCGACGTGGACAGCTACAACGTCAACCTGCAGATACCGGACCACACGTTTGCCATCGACAACAGCCACATCAACCTGGGCAAAGTGGAAGCCTATGCAGCAGGCAAGACACCCCTCGTGCTCGACGGCGACATCGACTTCAGCGACCTGGAGCGCGTAGAGCTCGACCTGAACGTGCGTGCCAACGACTATCAGCTCATCAACGCTCCGAAGCGGCAGGGCGCACTGGCCTACGGCAAGGTGTTCGTCAATGTGGGCGGAAGGCTGTGGGGCACGCTCTCCGACCTGAAGATGCGAGGACGGCTCGACGTGCTGGGCAACACCGACGTGAGCGTCGTGCTGACCGACACACCCATCACCGTCGACGACCAGCTCTCGGACATCGTCACCTTCACCGACTTCACAGACACCATTCCGGCAGAGCCCGTCGACATAGCCCGCCAGAACATCGACGTGCAGATGAACGTCGGCATAGCCGAAGGAGCACAGGTGCACTGCTTCCTCAGCAGCGGCGGCAACGACTACATCGACCTGCAGGGCGGCGGAGACCTGACGCTGACCTACGACGTGCAGAACGACCTGCAGCTCTGGGGGCGCTACACCATCCAGAAGGGCACCATGCGCTACTCCATCATGGCTATCCCCCTCAACGACTTCCGCATCGAGCAGGGCAGCTACGTGGAGTTCCAGGGAAACATCATGAACCCGCGCCTCAACATCGGTGCCAGCGAACGCGTCCGCTCCACCGTCACGGAGAACAGCACGCCGCGCAACGTCGCCTTCGACGTGGGGCTGAAGCTGAGCCGCACGCTCGAAGACATGGGGCTGGAGTTCACCCTGCAGGCCCCCGAGGACATGACCGTGCAGAACCAGCTCACAGCCATGACGCAGGAGGAGCGCGGACGCGTGGCCGTCACGATGCTCGTCACGGGCATGTACGTCACCGACGACAGCGAGACGAACGGCGGCTACAGCTACACCAACACGCTCAACGCCTACCTGCAGAGCGCCATCAACGAAGTGGCAGGCAAGGCACTCAACACCGTCGACGTCAACTTCGGCATCGCCGAGGGCACGTCCAGCACCGGAGGCAAGACCACCGACTACAGCTTCAGCTTCGCCAAGCGCTTCTGGGGCAACCGCATCAGCGTCATCGTGGGCGGAAGGGTCAGCACGGGGTCCGACGCCGTCAACACCGGGCAGACCATCATCGACAACATCTCCATAGAGTACCGCCTCGACAAGAGTGCCTCGCGCTACGTCAACCTCTTCTACGACCGCAACTACGAGTCGCTGCTCGAAGGACAAGTCACCAAGATGGGCGGCGGCATCGTGCTGCGCAAGAAGGCCGACAAACTCCGAGAACTCTTCATCTTCCGCAAAAAACAGCAGCTCCCATAAGTCCTATAAGTCCTATAAGTCCCATAAGTCCCATAAGTCCTATATGTCCCATAAGTCCCATAAGTCCCACCTGGCAGCGACCTTTCTGCTGTGCATGCTCGCATCGGCCTGCTCCATCACGAAGAACCTGCCCGAAGGCGAGAAACTCTACCGCGGCATCAAGAGCATCGACTACGACAAACCGCAAAAAGCCGAAGCCGACGGCCAGGAGACCGGCGTCATCACCGCCCTGGCCGACGCCTACACGACCGTCGAAGGCCTGCTCAGCGGCGACGCCTCGGCACTGAAGCCGGCCGCAGACGCCGGGCAGGACGAGAAGGCCGTGCGCGACAGCCTGCGACGCATCTCGCAGCAGGACAAGGAAGCCTACGCCGCAGCACGCGAAGAGGTGGAGGCCGTCCTCTCCTACGCACCCAACGGCGCACTCATGGGGAGCAGCTTCATCACCCACCCCTTCCCCATCAAGCTGCTCATCTACAACCGCTATGCCGGCAGCAAGCACCGCTTCGGACGCTGGATGTTCAACCACTTCGCCGGCTCGCCCGTGCTGATGTCGAGCGTCAACCCCTACATGCGCTCCAAGGTGGCACAGAACACGCTGCGCAGCCGCGGCTACTTCCGTGCCGACGCCTCCTACGAAGTGCTGCCCCAGCGCGACACCCTCAAGCAACGGGTACGCTACAACATCCACCCCGGCCCGCTCTACCACATGGACAGCATCGCCTACCAGATGTTTCCCCCGGGAGCCGACAGCATCATCCGAGGCACCGCGGAAGCCTCGCTCCTGCACCGGGGCGACCCCTTCAACGTCGTGACCCTCGAGGCCGAACGCAAACGCATAGCCGACGCACTGCGCGAGCAAGGATACTACTACCAGCGGCACGACTACATCACCTACCGCGCAGACACCCTGCAGACACCCCTCATGGCAAAGATACAGGTGCGCCCCTCGCCGACTGCCCCCACGGAGGCCATGCGACCATATCATATAGGTAACACGCGCGTGAACATATATAAATATGGCGACCGCCGCATCGTGGACAGCCTCGTCATGCGCGGGGGAATGTCGTTCGGCTACAGCCAGCCCCTCCCGCAGAAGTGGAAGGAGGCCACCGCACCGCCGAAGGGAGGACGGGGCGTCCTGCTGCGCCCCAGGGCACTCTGGCGCTCACTGCTCTTCCGCCGCGGCGACCTCTACCGCCAATCGACCGGCGAACTGATGCAAGAAGGGCTGGCCGCAACGGGCATCTTCTCGTCGCTGCGCATCAACTACGTGCCAAGAGAGACAACGGACAACGGACAACGGACAACGGACAATGGACTACGGACTACGGACAACGGACAACGGACTACGGACAACGATACCCTCGACATCGTGGTCAACGCTACGCTCGACAAGCCCTACGACGCAGAGTTCCAGGGCAACGTCACCACCAAGACGGGCGGACAGGTGGGCCCCGGCGCCAGCTTCTCCTTCTCCAAGCGCAACGCTTTCCGCAGCGCCGAGACGCTGACGCTCAAGGTATGGGGCTCCTACGAGTGGCAGACCGGCGCCAACACCGCCCTGAAGAGCTCCCTGCTCAACTCCTATGAGTACGGATTCAGCGGCTCGCTCTTCTATCCGCGCTTCCGCTTCTTCGGCCTTGGCCTGGGGCGCAAGCTCTCGCGGCGCTTCGTCTCGTCCACCACGCTTGACCTGCAGGCACGCTGGATGAACCGCGCAGGCTACTTCGGCCGCGTCTCGTGGAGCGCCGGCGTGGACTATGCCTTATGGCGCGGCCAGCGCATCAAGCATGAGTTCTCGCCCCTGACCATCAGCTACGACCAGCTGCTGCACAGCACGGCCCGCTTCGACTCCATCGTCCAGGCGAACCAGGCACTCTACGTCTCCATGCGCGACCAGTTCGTGCCCAGCATGTCCTACACCTTCTCGTGGGCAGGCTCGCCCAAGCATCCCTCGGCCCTCACCGTCTCGGTCAAGGAGGCATCGGCCATCGTCTCCAGCATCTACGCCATTGCCGGCAGGCCCTACGGCGAGGAAGGCAAAAAGCTCCTGGGCGTACCGTTCGCCCAGTTCGTCAAAGCCACCGCACAATACACACGCCAGTTCCCGCTGACGCAGCGCAGCCTCCTCGCCATGCGTCTCTTCGGCGGCGTCGTCTACAGCTACGGCAACGCCGTCTCCGCCCCCTACAGCGAGCTCTTCAGCGTGGGCGGCGCAAACAGCATCCGTGCCTTCGGCATGCGGGGCATCGGCCCGGGCTCCTATCATCCGGCCTCCTCGCAGTACTCCTACATCGACCAGATGGGCGACCTCAAGCTTGAAGTCAACCTGGAGTACCGCTTCCCCATCATCGGCAAGCTGCAAGGCGCCGCCTTCATCGATGCCGGCAACGTGTGGCTGCTGCGCGAGAGCCCCAGCCAGGTGGGCGGGAAGTTCAGCTTCAGGAACTTCGGCGAACAGATTGCCCTCGGCACCGGCGCCGGCCTGCGCTACGACCTCGACTTCCTCGTCATCCGCTTCGACCTCGGCATTGGCATCCATGCGCCCTACGACACCGGGCGCAGCGGCTACTACAACATGCCGAGCTTCGGGCGCTCCCTGGGCTACCACTTCGCCATCGGCTATCCCTTCTGACGGGCGACAAACATTCTATCCACCCCCATCTTAAAACTGCAACACATGAAAAAGCTTCTCCTTCTTCTGGCACTGCTGGGCAGCCTGACGGCCCTTGCCGACGAAACGCTTGCATCGGGCGACGTGACGCTCAACGCTAACCAAAACAGCGACGGCACATACAGCATCAGCTTCACCGCTTTCGGCCAGACATTCAACTCCGGGACAGCCCGCAACCCGACGCTCTACGTCAACTGCAAAGGACAGGAATTCTACCCGACGTACGATTCCGCAGACGACCGAGACAGCTGCCTGGTGCTGACCGCCACGGTGAAATACGACGAGCAGACGACGCTTCTGGTGACAGACCGCTTCCAGCCGGAGGGCGACGGCGCCTTTTCCCTGTGGCGCTCCGTCGATGTCCGGACCGCAACGGACGACGAGCAGGACGGCTTCTACTCCAGCTTCGGACTGCAACACGCCGTGAAAAACAGCTTCGAGGACCTGGACAAGTTCGTGCCCGGCGTGTTGTATAATGTCTGCTTCACCGAACAGGGCAACATGCCAAGCGGGAGCATCAAGGCGAGCGACACCGATTTCCTCTACCGCGACGACCGCACCACGCTGCCCGTCGTGATGCTGCGCGACAGGCAGACCGGCGTGGCTTTCACCGTAATCGTTGCCGACAGTCCGTGTTCCACGATACTCGACGACGTGAAGAACAGGCTGGCAAGCGCCGACTATCAGTTCGGAGGAGTGGGCATCACCAAGCGCCCCCAGACCGACTGCTATGCGGCTGTGGCGACATGGCCCGGAAACGACATGCACGCCGGAGGCAAGGGCATACGCCGTCACCCCCTTGTGAACGGAGGGAAGTTCCACCAGTACCACGTCTACTTCAAGATAGAGAAGACCCGCGACTACGCCGAAAGCATCGCAAAGGCCTGGGACAAGGCCTTCGACCTCTACAATCCAACCGTCTACGAGACCGACCAGACGCATGCCTACGACGCGCTGCTCAACACCCTCGACTACTATTACCTGTCGCCCATAGCCAGCGAGACGACACAACGCGTTGCTGCGTCGGCTCCGGGTTTCCCCTGGAGCATCAAGCTGACCGACTTTTCCATCGACTGGACGACCTACGAGCTTGGCTTCGTCGGCTCGCAGCCTGCATCGGGATTCTCGCTGATGCGGGCTGGGCTCGATGCCGGCAAGACGCTCAGGAAGAAGCGCGGTGCCAACGTCATCGACTTTTGGGCTAACGAGGGGCTCTCGGGCCTGGGATTCCCGAAATGCAGGTATCGGAGCGACTTCGAGAGCTGGGACAAGTTCCCCTGCTCGATGCGGCAGGCGTGCTCGGGCCTTACCGGGGTGCTCGAGGCATGGTGCTACTATCGCAAGCACGACGGCACGAACAAGGCGAAATGGATAGAAGCATGCCGCAGGTTTGGCGACTGGCTGGTCCGCAACCAGAATGAGGACGGCAGCTTCTACATGGAATACGACCCAAACGTGGTCACAGACGGCAAGCATCCCGCCACGAAGAAGAACAAGAACCTCACGATTTGTGCCGTCAGATACCTCGTTGAGCTCTACCTCGCCACGGACAAGCCGGAATACCTCGACGCAGCAAAGCGGGCTGCAGAATGGGCCTACACAAACAACCACCTGAACTATGCCTACGTGGCCTGCGTGATAGACAACCCCGAATGCGTCGATTCCGAGTCCGGACAGCAGGCAATGCAGGGATTCCTCTCCCTCTTTGATGCCACGCAGGAACAGAAATGGCTCGATGCCGCCATTCAGGCTGCCAAGTACACCGAAACGTTCACCTTCATGCACGAAGTGCCCGTGGAGACAGACCAAAAGGCGAAGACCGAGTGGCCGCGCGACAGATCGGTCGTCGGACAGCACTACATCGCCGCTGCCCACTCGGCTGTCGACCTGGGATTTGCCTGGTCGTCGTTCCACTACTTCAGGCTCTACGTCATCACCGGCAACGAGCATTGGCTGAAGGTGGCCCGCATCGCCGCACACAACAGCAAGCAGTCCATGAACCTCTACAAGAAGCTGTACCCGACCCGGCAGGAAGGCCTCCAGCTGGAGGCCTCCACTCTGCGCACCTCCGACAAGCCCCGGCGCATGGGATGCGTCCTTGAGGCCCTGACCTGGAACTTCGCCGCACACCTCGACCCCATGAACCGACTGATGGACGCCTACGGCACGCCCGACATCGAGAAGGCGGCGGCCCTGCCTATCGACGAACTCCGGGAGCTCGACCGCAAGTATGCCCTACGCCAATCGGCGGACTGCGGCGACAAGGAAGAGGTGCTGGACGACATCTGCAACGGCGAGGGCGACGGACTGACAGGCGAGTACTGGGAGGGCAGCTCCGACTTCGGCAACCCCATCCCCAGCATCTACCGGAACACCGACTTCCACAAGTCGCCACAGCAAGACCAGCCCGGAGAATACCGGTTCACCCGCGTCGACCCCGTGGTGAACTTCGACTGGGAGAACGGCAACCCGTTCAACGACTCGAACGAGGACGAGAGCTTCTCGGTGAAATGGACCGGCTATCTGCTCGCACCCGTCACCGGAAAGTACAACTTCAGCCTTACGCGCTGCGACGATGCCTTCTCCTTCAAGCTCTGCAAGCCCGACAGACTGACAAGCCCCATCTGCAAGTACGACAACGAATACATCGGCAAGCCGGGCTTCGGATTCAACTGGGACAAGCCCGGCTGGAAGTTCTCCGCTTCCCTCGAGGCCGGAGAATTCTACTACGTGGAACTCCTTTACTTCGAGAACGCCGGCGGCGCACACATCAACCTGCGCTGGCAGATAAACGGCAAGTTCAGCTACTACAGCACAATCCCCCAGTCGCAGCTGTACACAAAGCTTCCCGACCCCGACGGCATCACAAGCCGGGAAAGCGTCCCCGTCGGACTCTTTGCCTCCGACGGGTCGCTGCACATCGTCGGCGCCGCAGGCCGTCACGTCGGCATATACAATACGCTCGGAGAATGTCTCCTGAGCGAAACCCTCTCCGCTGACAGGTCACTTCCCCTGCCCGGCGGTGTCTATCTCGTAAGAGTGGACGGCTCGACAAGGAAAATAGCAGTCCGGTAGGAACGGCGGAAAACGGCCCCGTCCGGCACGGCAAGGGGAGAAACGGCAGCAAACCTGCGGCAAAAGAGAGCGAAAAGAACAAAAAACAGCACGTTAGCAAATAATTTTTCACGTTTCACTTTCCTCTTTTCACTTTTTATCGTACCTTTGCGCCGCCGTTACGAGTTAGCGGCACATTTCAAACCTATATTAAAAGTTTAATTAAAATTATGGCAACAAAAATCAGATTGCAGCGTCACGGCCGTAAAGGCTATGCCTTCTACAGCATCGTAATCGCTGATGTAAGAGCACCGCGTGACGGTAAGTTTACAGAGAAGATTGGCACGTACAACCCGAACACCAATCCCGCCACTGTAGATTTGAAATTCGACCGTGCCCTCTACTGGGTAGAGTGTGGCGCACAGCCCACCGACACGGTCCGCAACATCCTCTCCCGCGAAGGTGTGTATCTCATGAAGCACCTGCGTGGCGGTGTTAAGAAGGGCGCTTTTGACAAGGCTGCCTGCGAGGCAAGATTTGCAGCGTGGAAGGCCGACAAGCAGAAGGGCCTGAATCAGGTAACAGCCAAGAACGAAGCCGACAAGAAGGCTGCGGATGCAGAACGACTGAAGGCCGAGAAGAAGGCTAACGAAGAGATTGCAAAGAAAGTAGCAGACAAGAAGGCCGCAGAGGCTCTTGCAAAGGCTGAAGCCGAGGCAGCTGCCAAGGCAGAAGCTGAAGCAGAAGCAGAAGCTGCACCGGCTGCTGAGGGTGAAACGACTGAAACTCCCGCAGAAGCTTAACATCAATCACAAACCATTATTTCAATTAGACTTTTTCCAACCAACCAAAACAGAAGGGCGTTGCCGTGAGGCAATGCCCTTCATATTGTTTGTACGCCCGGCACTGCATCCCCACAGATGAACTTCATGATGGAAGAATCGTGGCAAGAAAAACAATCAGGATGTTTTTCCCAACAAACAGACAAAAAGCATTGACAAAACATGAAGCGCTTCCCAAGAGCGGAAGCACGGGGACATTTTGTTCTTTTGTCCCCCCCTTTCGGCAGGGAGTGAGCAACAGACGGCATTAAATGCAATAAGTCCGACTAATCCAGACAGAGCAAAAGTCCCCAAAGCTCCTTTTTTTCTTAAAGTTTTCACTGAATCTCTTGGCGTTTCGGATTATATTTCCTACTTTTGCAGTGAGAACGATGCATTGAAGGATATTTCAAAAAGAAACAAGCACCATGTCTGACGGAACGAGGGAACGGTACATCAACCCCTATACCGACTTCGGCTTCAAGAAGCTGTTCGGTACGGAGATGAACAAGGATCTGCTCATCAGCTTCCTGAACGCCCTCTTCATGGGCAAGCGCCAGGAGGTGAAGGACGTTCAGTACCTGAACGGCGAGGACCTCGGTGACCGCTACGGCGACCGCCGTTCCATCTTCGACGTCTACTGCATGACGGCGGACGGGGGGCGCTTCATCGTGGAGATGCAGAAGGCCGAGCAGACCTACTTCAAGGACCGCAGCATCTACTACTCCACGTCAGCCATCCGCCACCAGGCTCCGAAGGGCAATTGGGACTATCACTTAGACGATGTCTGCACGATTGGCATCCTGAACTTCGAGTTCCCCCGGGGTGAATACCCCGCCGACAGCTACCGCCACGAGGTGATGCTGAAGGATGTGGAGGACAACCATGTGTTCTACAACAAGCTGACATTCCTCTATCTTGAGATGCCGAAGTTCACTAAGCGCGAGGACGAGCTGGTGACGATGCTTGACAAGTGGATGTTCGTGCTTCACAACCTCTCCCGCCTTCTCGACCGCCCTGCCCCGCTGCAGGAGCGTGTCTTCAGGAAGCTGTTCGAGCAGGCTGAGATAGCAAGCTATTCCGATGCAGAGCGCCGCCAGTACGAGGAGAGCCGGAAAGAGTACTGGGACTACAACAGCACGCTGGAGACAGCCGAGAGGAAAGGCGAAGCCAAAGGACTTGCCAAAGGACTTGCCAAAGGCCGTGCGGAAGGCATTGCCAAAGGCCGTGCAGAAGGTCGTGCGGAAGGCCGTGCGGAGGGCCGTGCGGAAGGTCGTGCAGAAGGCCGTGCGGAGGGCATTGCCAAAGGCCGTGCGGAAGGAAAGCTCGAAACGGCCCGAAGGATGAAGGCCGACGGCCTGTCGGCAGAGATGATAGCAAAATACACAGGACTGAGCGTCTCAGAGGTAAATGCCCTCTGAAAGGTTCCTGCCTGACTCATACATTAGCTGTAGGCACGCGGGGGATGGCAGCAACCCCTGCGTGCCTTTTTTTGCAGATACCCGTGCCGTATAGAGTATTTAAGGCGAAAATAGCCTGCCTGTTATCCTTCTTTGCTTCACTGCCCGCAGGAAATCAGCAAAAAATGGAACAAAAGATGATATCTTATAAACTTTTTTGCCGTTTTCCTGCTTTTGTATTCCAAAAATAGTTATATTTGCACTTGATTTCCCATAGTGGCCGTAGCGACGGCTACTTACCTGCGCCGGGCGGAAGGGCAGTAGGCCCCGATGCAAAAGGGTGGGCAGATGGGAACAAAATCATAATAAAGGCGTTTACTCGACGCTTTGTTCTTGACGCATAGAAACCTGAGAAATTTCAAATCCTGTCATAGAGCAATGCAACGGTAGATGCCCATGGGTGTGTATATATGCATACTCCCTATCATCGTAGGGGTATGTTGTACATATCGGCGTGGGGTCTCTTCGTTGCTCGTTCTGACAGGGTGGGCAATCTCAGGGCCTCTATGCGTGGAACGGGCAACAGCCAGTCTCCACGTTTTTTTATATTCGTGCATAGCTTTCGCTGGCTTGTGTATTAAGTACTCGCCTTACGCGCGTACATTATATTATATGTTTAACTTAATACATCAACCAAAATGAAAAAGATTTCTTCTTTGTTTTTTGCCCTTTTGGCAAGTATGTGTTCGCTCACAGCGTGGGCAGAACGCGAGGCACCCACTATGCCTGCTGGTGTAACACCCGAATCGGGACAAACATATTATATGTTTAACACCGACGCAGAGCTGTTCCTGAGCAACTATAATGCCATCAACGTAGCAGGTACAGCAGTGCAGATTACTATCACAGAAGGACGTGGTACGCAATTCAAGATTGGTTCAAATTATATGAGTGCATGGTCAAATGGCAATATGGATTGGAATACAGGCAGTAGCACGTATACTTACTGGACTATTGCAGAAGCCAGTGATGGCATGTCACTCATTCAGTGTTCTTCCTATAATTCCAGTTATTACAACGAGACAGAGTATCTGGGTATTACTAGCGAATCTACATTGAAGCACAACTGCTCGTTGGAGGATAACGTGCATTGGAAGTTCTTCACGACAGAGGACGCATTACGCTACCGTGCTGAGTTGCACCTTTACAAAGCTTTGAATACCATAGAGGCTTACGGCAAAGAGTGGTACATAGAGAACTACAAGACTCTTTATGCCGACCGTGCCAACCAGACAGCCGAAGACCTCTGGGCAGCCGCAATTGCCTTGGAGAAATCCATAGGCATGTCACAAGGCTATCAAGCTCCCTGGTGGAACGAGCGCCCCATCCTGTTCTACACCGCAGATGGCGACTTCGGGCAAAATGATTATAATACATGGGCTTTGCCAAGCAACAACTTCACTACAGGCACATATTTTGATAGATATATTAGTGCAGGTGCTCAGTCTTCTATCAGTGCCACGGTCTTGGTTGAGGAGCCTTCCACGTTAGTATATAGTACGTCTGGGGGAACTGGTGGAGTAAAGGTCTTTATTGATGGCGTACAAGTTAGAAACTTGCAGAATTCGCAGCACAACAATTACCCTTCAGACAAAACATACGCACGTTTCTTTGAAGAGCTGGAGCCAGGTTTGCACACGATAACATGGACATACAAGAATGGGAGTTCTTCGTACACCAACTATTATTTGCGTTATGTAGGCGTAATGTCGAAGCAACAAATATCTGTGAATCTGCTTGAGCCTGGCAGCCTGGGCACTGAGGTGCTCTACAATACCGACCACATCAAGAACGTGCGCCGCCTTAAAGTGAAGGGAGCGATGAACGGTGACGACTGGGGAAGAATCAAGATGATGTCCACGCTGCTGGAGCTTGACCTCAGCGAGGCTCAGTTCACGGAGATTCCCGCCAATCAGTTCAAGGTTTCATCAAGCGACACAACAATGAACTTCCTGCACAAGATTGTGCTGCCCGAAGGACTGACCACAATTGGCGACGAGGCATTCTATTATTCCTTTGTGGAAGATATAAATCTGCCCTCTACAATGAAGAGAGTCGGTAAATCTGCCTTTAACCGTAGCCACGTCAAGGAGCTGATAATGCCAGACGACATGACAGACTTCTATGGAGGTAGTGACTATGGCTACTGCTTTAGCAATATGTACTGGCTCAAGAAACTTGTCATGCCAAAGAATCTGACAAGGATACCTGCTAATACATTTTGTAATTGCTATTACATCACTGAGGCTGTGATGCCAGAGAAGTTGCAGACCGTGGGGGAATATGCTTTTTATGGATGTTGGAATATGCAGACCATTTTACCAGAAGGATTGAAAACTATTGAGAGATATGGTTTTGCAGATTGTCCTACTATCAAATCTCCTTTACCCGAGACATTAAATACTATTGGTGAATATGCTTTCCAAAGTGCCAGAGGATACAAATCCTTAGTTATTCCACAAAGCGTAACCAGCATCGGCGAATATGCTTTCTACAAATGCACTAATCTGACAAAGGTGGAACTGAGCGTATACCAGTATTCACTGGCAAACGGCGTGTTCCGAGATTGCAGCAAGCTCGACACCGTAAAGCTGAAGTCGCCCACCGTGACAACCATCAGTAGCAAATATCCTCTTTCAGACATCACCAAGACGGTCCTGCAAGTGCCGCACTATCTGGTGAACGAGTATAAGCTGCATAGCTATTGGTACAATGCCAAGGCCATAGAGCCTTTCGACTACAGCACTATAGATTTTATTCCTATTAGTGGGAAACTGACGCTGAATCACGAGCGCTTTGGTGGACAGCCAAGCATAAAAGTTCGTTCAGGGAATTGTTATTTGAAAATAAATGGGGAGAACGAACAAAAGTTTAATAATTTATGGGTTGCCACAAACATCGTCAATGGCACAACAGGACAGTTGCTGAATAACTGTGATAATGTTACAGCTATCGGAGAAAACCGTCTTGATTACTATACACAAGCAAAGAAATGGTATTTCATTTCACTGCCTTTTGATTTGGCGCTATCAAACATTGTCGTAGAAAATGATGCGCAGTATGCCATCCGCTACTATGACGGAGCAGGCCGTGCAGCAAACGGGAAGTCCGGCAACTGGAAGAATGTTGACCGCACAAGTATTATTCCAGCTGGTACGGGTTTCATCTATCAGACAAACATTGGCACATGGTCAAACTTCTACGCGGCCGATACGGAGAACAAGTATGGCACACTGCGGAATACAGAGTTCAACAAGACACTTGCTGTGAATGCCAGCGAGACAGCAAGCAACAAGGGCTGGAACCTTGTGGGCAACCCCTATCAGTGCTTCTACAATAACCATTGCCTGAACTTTACGGCTCCAATCACCGTATGGAACCCCGACAACAAGACCTACACAGCCTATTCGCTGACTGATGATGACTACGCCATCCGTCCCAATGAGGCCTTCTTCGTGCAGTGCCCCAACGAGGAGTACAACACCATCGGCTTCCCCCTGCAGGGCCGTCAACTGACAAGCGTCATCGAAAGCCAGAATGCGGTGAAAGAATTTGCGCCTCAGGCAAAGACACGCCAGGTGGTGAACCTCACTGTTGCCAGCGGCGAGATGGAGGACTTGACCCGCGTGGTGCTGAATGAGGAGGCAAGTCTGGCGTACGAGACATCGTGCGATGCCAGCAAGTTCATGAGCATGGACGGCAGCGTGCCGCAGATATACACCTTGGACGCAGAGGGTACACAGTATGCCATCAACGAGCGTCCCTTCGCAGAAGGCTACGTTGCCCTTGGCTTCTATACCGGTCAGGACGGCGACTACACCATCTCCACCAGTCGCTGCGATGCCGAGAAGGTGTTTATCACCGACAACCTGACAGGCACAACCACCGACATCACCGACGGCGCATACACCTTCTCTGCCAAGGCAGGCACAGACAACACGCGCTTCACCCTAAGCTTCGTTTCCAACGACCCGACTGCTGTCAGGGAAGTAGAAAAGGATGCCATCATGGGCAAGGCTGATATCTACAGCGTGGACGGCAAGTTCCTTGGCAACGATGCCAGTCGCCTTGAAGCTGGCATCTATGTTGTCCGCCAGGGAAAGAAGGCAAGTAAGGTCATTGTGCGCTAACATATACATATTATATAATGTAAGCGTATGAAACGGATAAGATTTCTAACAGTAGCAGTGGCGTGCCTTGCGGGGTTCGTCACTGCCCACGCGCAGGACGACTTCAATCCGCCGTCGCCTGTTGAGCCGGGAGCACCTACTATCTACTCGAGGATAGTGCTCTTGCGCAACATAGACGAGGCCGGCAGTGTCTCCGGGGCTGGAAGGTATGCTGTGGGCAGCACTGTGAATGTCTATGCCTATGTCAACTCCAGCTATACCTTCCTCCGCTGGACGGACACGAAGGGCAACGAACTGAGCAAGTCTACTTCTTTCGGTTTCGTGAATACCGAGAACACAGACACGCTCATTGCCAACTATGCCTTTACGCCAGGCAGTCCCAGCGAGCCAAGTGAACCCAGCACAACGCTCTACTACCGTCTTGGGCTTCGTGCCACGCAGGGGTGTTCAGTCAGCGGTTCCGGCCGATACCTGGCTGGGACGAGTGTGCGTGTTAGTGCTTCCGTGGAGAGCGGGTACAGTTTCCTTGGTTGGACAAACCTTAAAGGTGAGACGGTTTCCAACAGCACGTCGTTCAACTACACTGTGCCTGTTGACGGCGACACGCTGACAGCCAACTGTGTGTTCAATCCGGGCTCCCCCGCAGAACCCAACGACCCGATACTGAAGCACAACGTCACGGCCACCTGCTCCGACGGCGGCTACTACAGCGGCAGCACCGGCCGCTTCCTGGAGGGCAGTACCTACACCCTGACAGCCTATGCCAATACAGGCTATGAGTTTGCAGGATGGTACCTGAACGGCGAGCTGTACACCAACCTGCGTTCATTCAGCTATACCGTTGGCAAGGAGAACCTGAACTTCTATGCCAGGTTTGTGTTCAATCCCAGTTCGCCAGGCGAGCCCAACATGCCAGCCCTCTCGCTGTACTCTTACTATCTGCCCACCGTCTGCGGCAGACCGGGCGACACGGTGCAGTATGCCATCAACCTCGTCAACACGGATGTGGTGAAGGACCTGAACATCCGCCTCACCTTCCCCGCAGGCGTAGTTGTGGAGCCAACCGACTACACGCTGAGCGAGAAGGCCACCGGTTACGACATCACCATCTGCGAGGCCGTCGACACCATTTCCATCATCGAGGAAGGGGCGAAGCTGTGGGACTTCACCTTCATTGGCGGCACCATAGAGCCTGCCACGCAGGCACTGCTGACGTTCAACGTCTATCTGCCCGACACCATCGACACAGGCCATCGCCACCAGGTGAAGATTAACCAAATCTCCATGACGATGGCCGATGGCACGGCTGTCACGGCCCGCACCCGCAACGGTCTGCTCAGCATCTTCAAGCCCGGCGATGCCAATGGCGACGACGATGTGGACGGGCAGGACGCACGCCTCATCGTCAATGACTGGCTCGGCACGGGGACGGACGAGCTGGAGATGGTCATCACCGACATGGTGGAGGACGGCGTGCTGGACGGACAGGACGCACGTGCCATCATCAACACGTGGCTGAATGCAGGAGCCGAAGATGGGGAACCCAAGGCAGACCTAAAGAAAAAACGTACTAAGAGTTATAAAGCATTATGAGAAAAACGATTTTATTCGCTGCACTCCTGTTGTTGGCTGGGGTGCAGACACAGGCACAGACGCTGAAGGTGTGGATGAGCCAGCCCACGATGGTGGCCGACGGCTCGACCACAACCTACCTGACCGTCTGTCAAACCGACATCAATGCCGACGGTTCGCACAACCTGTATGCGCAGTTCGAGATGCGGCTGCATGTGCCCAATGGCATCTCGGTGGCAACGAAAAGAGTGGGGCGCAAGGATGTGGATGACTTCACCCTGAACGCGGAACGCTTCGAGGGGATTGACGTCTCTCCTGCCATAGCTGCCTCGCCCGGCCTGATAAGCATCTCCACCCTGAACACAGGTGCGGACAGCTACTATCCCGACTCGGAGAGCGGCGAGACCATCGAAGAGCTCTTCACGCTGGGGCTGAAGGCCGACCCGTCGATGACAAACGGCATCTACGAGATTTACCTCTCCGACGTGAAGTTCATCCGTCTGGATGCCACAGCAGAGACTCCCGGCGAGACCGTCAAGGCGGCCATGACCGTGACGGGAGGGCAGCAGGGCGAAGGCGAGATTAGCTACACCCTCTCGGAGGCAGGCGTCGGGACGCTCATCCTCCCCTACGACGCTGCCTTGCCCGAAGGGGTGAGAGCTTACAGGTGCGTCTCGCTGCGGGAGTCGACGGTGGTGCTGGAGGAGCAGGAGGGCATTGCCGCCCATGTCCCTGTGCTGCTGCAAGGCGAGCCGGGCACATACACCTTCATGGGTACGCCGCAGCATGGGGGGAGTGCCTCCTATACGAGCGGGTTGCTGACAGGCGTAATGCAGGCCGAGACGATTACGGCGGGCTATGTCTTGCAGACGCAAGGCGGCGCGACGGGATTCTACGCCGTGAACCCCGAGAAGCCCCTCACCGTGCCTGCAGGCCGCTGCTACCTGCAGGCAGAGGCAGACGTGAAGGTGCTGAACATCGTGTTCCCCGAGGATGCGACCTCTTTGAATGAAGAATTAAGAGTGAAGAATGAAGAATTGGAGGGAGTTGCCATCTACAACCTTGCCGGGCAAATGGTAAATGGTAGATCAGTAAATGGCAAACTGTCCAAGGGAATCTACATCAGGGGCGGAAAGAAGAGAATAGTAAAATAAGGAAACAGCATGAAATACATTAAGCCAACTATTCAGGTCGAAAGGACTCAATGCGCCATGATGGTGGCTGTGTCCATCATCGACAGCACGGACGCGGACCCGGACAGCCCCATCCTGACAAAAGAGGAGGAATGGGAAATGTGGGAAGACGAGGTATAAGCCCGTCGCCAGGCGAAAGAGGGAGAGAGCAGGGGGGAGCGCCGGATGCCTATATGCTGTATGCGTTGAGGGCCTCGACGACGCGCTGCACCTCGTCGTCCCGCAGGACGGGCGACATGGGCAGGGAGAGGATTTCGCGGTGGATGCGCTCGCTGATGCGGTAGGTGCGGTCGTTCCACTCGCTGTAGGCCTGCTGCTTGTGGGGCGGAATGGGATAGTGTACACCCGTCTCGATGCCGGCTGCCGACAGATACTCGCGCAGATGGTCGCGCTCCGGCGTGCGGATGGGGTAGATGTGGTAGACGTTCCGCAAGGGGTCGGCCGTGGGTGCGGGCAGGGTGATGAGGGGGTTCGTGATGCCCTGGTCGTAGGCCCGGGCCACGCGGCGGCGTGCCTCGTTGTCGGCATCCAGGCGCTTCAGCTTCAGGCAGAGCACGGCGGCCTGCAGCTCGTCCATGCGGCTGTTCAGCCCCTTCATCTCGTTGACGTACTTCTTCCGGCTCCCGTAGTTGCTCATGGAGCGTACGCATTCGGCCAGCTCGCCGTCGTCGGTCGTCACACAGCCGGCATCGCCCAGGGCGCCGAGGTTCTTGCCGGGGTAGAAGCTGACGCCCGCCGCATCGCACAGATGTCCGGCGCGGACGCCCTCGTAGCAGGCGCCATGTGCCTGTGCCACGTCCTCTATGACCTTGAGGCCGTGCCGCTGCGCCAGCTCGTTTATGGGCTTCATGTCGCAGACACGCCCGTAGAGATGCACCACCATGATGGCGCGGGTACGCTCCGTGATGAGCTCTTCGATGCCCTCCGGATTGATGAGATAGTCCTCCAGGCGCGGCTCGCACAGCACAGGCTGCAGGCCGGCACGGCTCACCGCCAGGATGCTGGCAATGTAGGTGTTGGAGGGCACGATGACCTCGTCGTCCGCCTTCCAGCCGAGCATCCGCCTGTAGGCGAGCATAATCATCGTCAGGGCATCCAGTCCGTTGCCCGTCGGCACGCAGTACTTCGCGCCGCAGTATGCCGAGAAGGCCTCGCTGAAGCGCGCGTTCTCCTTTCCGAGCAGATACCACCCGCCCCTGACCACGCGCGACACCTCGGCCGTCAGCTCCGGCTCGAAGCTGTTGTTCACGCGCCGGAGGTCGAGGTAGGGGACAGACCCCTCTACATCTCCCCTTAAAGAGGAGACTTTCTTTCCCGAGTTCTCCTCCTTTAAGGGGGAGTTAGAGAGGGTCTGGAGGCTTAGGTTCACCTCATACGTGTCGTAGCAGACAGCGCGGCCGCCGAAGCCTTCCTTCTGGAAGATGAGCCCCTCGTTCAGGTAGCGGCCGCCGTCCTCGTTGGACGTGCCGAAGTCGACGTACTCGAACTGTTTGTACCGCTCGCTGACGAGGTGGCGGAAGAGCAGGTCCAGGGCGCCGTAGGTGCGTCCCTCCTCGCCGCTGGCAATGTACTGCATGTGTGCCACCTTGCGCCACTCGAAGACGATGCAGCCCGCCACGATGCGCCTCTCGTGCCGCACGATGTAGAGACGGATGTTCTTGGGGAAGTGCTCCATGAGCACCTCCATCTCCTGCACCGTGTGGGTGGGGGTGGCATTGTGGTAGGTCTTCAGCACATGCTCCAGCAGCTCCCAGTACTCATGCAAGGTCTGTGTGTCGCCCTCCGTCATGCGGTCGATGTAGAAGCCGTGCTCCACAGCCTTCTTCGCCTGCCGGATGCGCAGGGTGCTCATCTTCATCGGGTTCCGCATAGAGATGCAGGTGCTCACCAGCCGGTGCGTGAGCTGTGCGCCGGCACGGAAGAGGGCATAGAGGTCTTCGCCCGACGGGACACTGCTATATATATAAGGTATAGGCTTATAGACGAAGCGCTCGGCCCCCATCATGTCGCGATAGTAGCCGAGGACGGCCTGCATCATGTCGAGCACCTCCTTCTGCGTCACCTCGGGCAGCACCAGCAGTCCGCCGTAGGTGAGCCCCTGGTGGGAGTAGACGGTGCGCTGCTCCTTGTCCCAGTTGGCAGGCAGCACGGCCACCAGGTCCTTCGTCGTCAGGCTCTTCTCCTTGAAGTCTCCGTCGGGCGAGATGCCGGTGTAGATAAGCAGCGAGCAGTCGAAGAAGCGGTCGGAGTGGTAGTCCATGAAGCCACGCTTGAGGAGAAAGGTGCCGTTCTTCGACATCTCCACGAACGCATCCCACGTCTCCCGGCGATAAACGGAATATGGTATGATGGTCATTGCGTATTTACTGTTTTTTGTCGGCTCCCTGCGCTCCGCCAGCACACGGGCGGACAGGCACGAAGTCCGGTTCTTGATTTCTTCTACAGGCCAAGCAGGGCCTTGAATTCTTCGTAGTCGTGTATGTAGTCCTCGGCGCGGTATTCCTCCGATGCCAGGCTGATGCATGCGGCATGCGGCGTGAAGGCGCCCAGCCTGCACCAGACGCGCGGCGGGATGTAGACCCCGCGGCTGGGGTCGTCCATGTGCAGCAGACAGGTGCTGCGGCCGTTGTCTATCTCGATGTCGAAGCTGCCGCCTATGGGGAAGAGCACCATCTCGCAGGTGCGATGGGCATGGTCGCCGCGCATGCAGTCGTCCTGTATGTCGTAGGTCCAGAAGACGCGCCTGATGGGGAACGGAATGTGCCTCTCCCCCTCGCCGAAGGCCAGGCAGCCGCGGCGGTCGCTAATCTTCGGGAGCTGCACCATGAAGCATCCTTCAGGAAGCTGTGTTTCCTTAGCTGAAATCATTCTGAGTGATATTTTTTGCAAAGTTACGATTTTTTTTCCTTAAAAGCTTGCGCAGTTGGCAAAAAAACTCTACCTTTGCATCGCAATTGAGAAAGATAGCGGTTTCTACACCACTTGAAGCTCTATAAGGCAAGGAAGTTTGGGTGAGTGGCTGAAACCACCAGTTTGCTAAACTGACGTACGGGTTACCGTACCGGGGGTTCGAATCCCCCAGCTTCCGCAACACGATGAGACACTAGCGAACGATTCAAATCGTAAATAGTAAATCGTCAAATAGTAAATGTAAATGGCGCTTTCGTCTAGCGGCTAGGACACATGCCTCTCACGCATGGAACACGGGTTCGATTCCCGTAGGCGCTACAGCAGACAAGAGAAAAGGACGTGCAAAACATGCATGTCCTTTTTTTTGTGCCCCGTCAGACGCTTGTCCTGGGAGAGACGGACGCTTGTCCTGGAAGAGACAGACGCTTGTCCCGAGAGAGAGGGACGCTTGTCCTGGGGGAGCTGGGGCCGGGGGCGGAAGGGATAGCAAAACAACGGATTGCGCCGATGTCCGGGAAGCTGAGCTTGCTGACGGCCAGCGAAGCTGTCTGTCCGGAGTGTCGGGGCAATCCGTTGTTTCTTTGTCTGGGCTCTGGGCCTCAGCCTGTGGTTACTTCACAAGGACTTTCTTCACCGTTCCGTCGTTCGTGCGGATGATGTTGATGCCCCTCCGGGAGATGGTGAGCTTGCGGCCGCTGAGGTCGTAGACGTCGCTCGGAGCGCTCTGCCCTGCGTCGTGCACGTTGCCAATGGCCGTTCCGAAGTCGGCAATGGCGGACTTGGCTGCATTGACAATCGTGCCGTTGGTGCGGTCGATGAGCAGTACGACGGCCGTCAGCTTCGTCTTGTCCTGTATCAGGGGCTTGCCGGAGATGCTGGCCGTATAGCTGTACTCCTGTTCCTCGCCAGCGACAATCTTCGGGTCGACGGAGCCGTTGATGCCCGCCATCGGCTCCCAGCTTGCGACGACGACGTGGTCGAAGGTGATGCCGGAAACGGGCGAGCCGGCCTTGCACCACCAGGCCATGTCGCCGCCGACGGTCTGTCCGTTGTAGTAGTTCTGCTGTGCCCAGTTGCTGCCCGTGCCCGTCAGTCCGTCCTCCACGAGGATGCAGGCTATGCCGTACTGACCGTCGTTGTCGTCGTACGAGAAGCGGGTTGTCGTGTTAAACACCACGCTCGTCTTGGCGGCGCTGCTCCATTCTGCGCTCAGTTCGATGGAGCCCGGCGCTACCCGGGCAAAGGACTTGTTCAGGGCGCCTTGCAGTGTGGAGAACGACGGGTCGGCCTCGAACTGGCGGTCCGTAATGGAGTTCGGGAAACCGCTGGTGTAGGTGTTGATGACAGGCTGGTACTCGTTGATAGCCATGATGTCGCCGTAGTGTGCGGCAATCTGCACCACCTGGTCGCCATAGGCCTCGTGCACCTTCTCCATGCCGACCATGCCGCGGGGGCACCATCCGCACCATGTGCCGGTGAACTCCTCGATGACGGGTGTGACGGGCTGCTTGTCCTTCAGCGTAATCAGGAAGCCCTGGCCGCTGCCCTTCGTGGCAGTGTTGGGCTTGCCGTTCACCTGAGTGACGGTGAACGTCTTCTGCAGCTTCTTGGCGTCCGTGTCGGATGTGAAGGGGATGCTGAGGGTCTTGAATCCGCCCATTGCCAGCGGTCCGACGGAAAGCGTCTTCTCCTCCGTCGTGCTGCCGCCTTCTGTGGCGATGGTGTAGGAGATGGTCTCGACGGAGCTCTTGCCCATGTTGGTGACGGTGACGGGAACAGAGACGTCCTGCCCCTGGAGGACGACGTGCTGACCGAAGTCGTCGACGGAAACGCAGTCGTCCTGGAAGTTGCCGCCTTCCACGAGAATCTGGAAGGCCAGCTTTCCGAGGCCGTTACCGTTGAGGTCGGTCCAGTTCATGCCTGCTTCGGGATTGCCCACGAAAAACGCATTGGGTGCGTCGGTGCCGCCGCAGCGGATGAAGTAGCCCGTGGTGCTCTTCACGCTGTAGCCGATGTAGAAGCCTTCGCCCCCCACTTCGTAGGGAGTGCGCAGCTTGAAGTCGTTGGCTCCGGCAGTCAGGGTGCCCAGCGTGGAGAGCACGACGTCTGCGTCGCTCACCTTCTCGGGCAACGTCTTCGATATCCAGATCTTCATGCCGCTGAGCGTTGACACGACGTTCGAAGCCAGGTAGACGCGGCCTGCCACGACGGAGGCATTTGCCAGCTGCTCGTGGCCGGCCGGGACGTAGATGGCCGCCATGAGCGTCATAGCTGTTCCCGTACCGATGGTGTAGTCAGCGGTGGTGAAGTCGGCTTCGTTGAAATAGCCCCACCAAACCTGGTTCTCCGTAGGAGTGATGACCCTGGCCTGCACGCCCGTTACAAGCAGGAGGGCGGCGGCCAACATGAGTAAATGTTTCTTCATAATACTTCTGTTTTTTATGTTGGAAAATGTTACTTGACGGCTATCTTGCGGACGCTGGTGCCATCGGTCACGACGTAGATGCCGGGCAGGAGACGGCCCTGCACCTCTCTGCCGTTCAGGTCGCGGCAGATTGCGGCGCGGGCTGCCGATGCCCGCGGGCTGCCGATGCTGTCGTAGTCACCATTGACGAACACGATGTTCACCTGGTGCGACTCCAATCCGATGGTGGCGCGTAGCGTAGCGGTGAGCAGGCCTTCGCTGGTGATGCCGACAGCATCGAACTGGACAAGGGTGACTCCCCCTGCCGAGAACCGCTTGGTGAGCGATGTCTGACTGCCGAGCGTCATACATGCGCCGCCCATGCACCATTGCAGACTGCTCGGGTTGAGGTCGTTGCTGGTGATTTGCAACGTGGCAGAGCCTGAACTTGCCATGCTGCCAAGCGTGCGAAGCACAAGTCCGTCGTTAGGGTTCGTGGCGCTGTTCGTCTCGCACGAGAGGTCGCCGAACAAGTCCTCTTCGGCTGCGATGACGACAGTCTCCCCGTCGGCGAGGTTCTTTCCCTGGAACTGGAACACGAAGCCTTGTGCCCAGGAGGACAGGGCAATCGTCAGTCCGACGCATAGCGTAAATATCTTTTTCATAGGCATATAGTTTTCCTTTCTTCCTTATCTCTAATCCGCCGACACGTGGAACTGGACGGCTTGCTGCACGCCGCTGTCGTTGTAGACGAAGGCGACGATGCTCAGGTGTTCCGTCTTCCACTCGGGCTGCAAGGGGAGCGACATCTCGCGCCGCTCGTTCAGACCTTCCCCGACGCTGAAGTCTTCGCCCCAGGTGCCGTTGACGGCCGTGCGGAACACGTGGTTGTGAACGTATTCCTGGTTGGCCTTTCCGTCGGGCATCAGCTGGAGGGCCGTGATGCTGTCCTCGAGGAGCCACACCTGGAGCTTGCCCGTGACAGTGCCGTCGGTGCCCTCTGCCTCTATCGTCACGCTGAGCGTGTTGTCTGCGACAGAAGCGTTTCCTTCGAGCCGCAACGGGGCGGGCTTCTGCAGCTCTTCCTTCACGACGGCGGCCCAGTCGCTGTAGTTGACCGGAGCCTTCTGCCTATTCACCACTCCCACGGGCTGATATTCCAGGTTCCAGTGGTTGTAGTACTCGTCGCCCGTCTCCGTCTTCAGGCCCAGGACCTTGGCTGTGCCGGCAAAGGCCAGCGGACCGCCGTGGATGCCGACTGCCACGAGCGCGTCGCCGTAGGTCTCGTGCAGCTGCCCGATGATGTCGGTTGCCAGCGGACAGTTCGAGCATCTCTGTCCCGTGAAGTCTTCCAGCAGGACGACGCGCTGTGCGGGTTCGGGCTTTTCGTATATCAGGCGCTCGTCCTCGGCGATGTGTTCGCAGCCTGCCAGCGCAAGGGCGGCGCAGGCGAGACACATTATATAATATGTATATCTGTGGAGCATCTCTCTACTTAGAAGTTATAGTTGTACGAAAGTGTGAATCCCGTGGAGGCGGGCACATAGCGGCAGACGCCTCCCGCGCAGTTGTATCCGGCACGTGTGCGCCCGTAGCCTCCCTGTATGCGGTGCTGCCCCACGTTGTAGGTGACGAGCCCCTGGTAGTAGTGCAGGCCTGTCTCGCCGCAGTTCCACATGTCGCTGACGGTGATCATCCAGTGCGGCACGAGCGAGAGCTCCAGCAGCCCGTAGGCCCAGTCGCCCTGGTCCTGCTTCGTGGTCAGGTACTGCAGTTCGGCGCGGAGCGTGGTCTTGGGCGAGAACTGGTACTTGCCGTCGGCTATGAAGATGTTGGAGCAGACCATGTCGCCATGCCCCTCCACGACCATCTGGTTGTAGCGTTGGTTCAGATACATCAGGCTGAGCTTGAAGTTCTTGCTGAGCTTTCGGGTGACCTGCACGTCGATGTCCTGGTAGTTCACGGTGCCCTGCCAGCGGACGTGCGAGAAGTTGACCTTCACGTTCATGCCGTACTTGCCTCCCAGGGCCGTCTTGCGCTTGAAGTTGTAGCCGGCCTCGGCCTGCCAGGCCAGTTCGCCGTCGGCCAGCTGCGTGGCGTAGGGGTAGATGGCGGCCAGGGCGTAGGTCTGGTCCTGGGTGAAGGCTGGCAGATGATTGATGAAGGACGATGTGCCGAGCTGCGTGCGCTTGCTGCGGAAGGACATGTTCTCGCTGCGCTTTACCTGCAGCAGGAGGCTCAGGCCCTTCTCGGAATACGAGCCGGAGACCATGGAGGCATAGCCTTTGTCGTACACGTATCCGTTGTCGAACGAGGGGTCCTGCGACTTCTGTGCGTACTCCACCAGGAGGTTCCACGGGCCTTTGTCGAGGCCGATGCGGTAGTCCCAGGCGTTGACGAAGCGCGGCAGGTTGTAACGGTGTGTGGGGTCGGCGTAGATGTCCTCCTTCTTCTCGTACTTGTTCACCCATGAGACGCCCGTCATGAGCCTGACGTCGGCCTTCTGCATGCCGGGGAACCATTCGTCGACGTGCAGTTCGGCATCGGCGCCGCTCACCACCGACTTGTTCCACTTCCAGTAGCGACGCTGCACGCCGGAAAGGGCCTTCAGGGTGACGCCCTTGAGGGGTTTCACCATGACGCGGCCGCCCAGCAGGGAGTTGTCGATGCCCAGCGAGCGCTCTTCGTAGGTGCGGAGTATGAATCCGGAGCCGAACTGCTCGTAGAAGGTGCCGCCGGTGAGCTCGAACTTCCCTACCCTTCCCTTCACCCAGAAGTGGGGTACGCCCCAGCCCTCGAAGTCCTTCTCGAAGCCGGGCAGCGGGTATTCCAGGAACTCCAGGCGCACTCCGGCGTCGACGTGCTTGCTCTGCAGCATGAGTTCGGCATAGGTATTGGTCTGGAAGGAGCCCGTCTTCTCGGCCCCCGTCGCCTCGTCGTGCCTGGGAACGAGCATCTCGCTCTGCACGCTTCCCGAGAGGGTGATGCCCTTGCCCTTCCAGTCCCATGCACCGGCGCTGAGGATGCAGCACCATGCGGCCAGGTATGTCAGCGCCCTCTTCATTGCTTGAGCAGCTGACGAACCTTCTCTATGAGCTCTGTCTCGGCGCCGTCGGTGTAGCCGTTGTGCTTGTAGACGATGTTCCCCTTGCCGTCGACGATCAGGGTGTAGGGAATCATCTGGCAGCCCAGGGCCCGCTTGAAGTCACCGTTCGGGTCGAGCAGGACGTCGTACTCCCAGCCGTGACCGGTCACCAGGGGCTTCACCTTGTTGATGTTCTGCGCCTGGTCGATGCTGACGGCGAAGATTTTCACGCCCGTCTCCTCCTGCCATTCCTCGTAGACCTCGCTGATGGCATCCAGCTCGCGATTGCAGGGCTTGCACCATGTGGCGAAGAAGTCGATGATGAAGGGTTTGCCCCCGTTGCTCAGGGTGTCGGTGCGCAGTTCGGTGCCGTCCATTGTCTTCAGGGTGACGGCGGGCAGCTGCGCGAAAGCAGATGCCTGCGAAAGGGCAAAAGCCAAAATTGTAAGAAGTAGTGATTTCCTCATAACTGAATATCTTTTTCACCTTAATAAACTCGCATGCAAAGTTACAACAACTACTGCACATACGTTGCCAAGGCCCGTTAAATTGTGTTAAGAAACATCATTTTATGTATAAATACATGCTGGAAAGCCATCCTTTCACCCCGACGGGGAGGGCAGCATCCTCTTAGCCCCCTCGTGGCGACCCCCCATGGCACACAGCGGCTTTTGCCTTTCCGCAGGGTATAAAAGCCGTCGACGCGAGGAGCAAAAGCCGTTGATGCGAGAAGCAAAAGCCGATGATGCGAGGAGCAAAACTCCTCGCCACAGGGTGCAAAACTATTTCCAAGCCTTTGAAATAAATTTCAGAGCCACTAAAATATATTTCCAAGGCTTTGAAATATATTTCCGAGTCACTGAAAAAGTTTTATGCCGCGGGGCGAAGGAAAAGTGACCGCGAAGCGAAGAAAAAGTGGCTGCGAAGCGAGGAAAAAGTGACCGCGAAGTGAAGGAAAAGTGTCTGCGAGGCGAGGGGAAAGTGGCTGCGAGGCGAGGGATTTGTGGCGACGAAAATCCCCCCTCCGGAGCCGTGGGAAACGGGCCGGAGGGGGGACTGGGGGGATGAGCTCAGGGATGGGGGTGGAGCTCGGGGATGGGGCTTACTGGGCCATGATGTTCAGGATGCTGACGAAGTCGGCGATGTCCACCTTGCCGTCGCTGTTGATGTCGGCGGAGGAATCGTTGCTGCCGTCGGCCATGAAGTTGAGGACCGTCACGGCGTCGGCAATGTCCACCTTGCCGTCGTGGTTCAGGTCGCCCGGTGTGCCGAAGCCGCAGAGCTGGAGGTGGTCACCGCGCTCCACCTGCCACTGGAGCAGGGGCCAGCCCGAGCCGATGGTGCCGTCCTCGTGCCAGCCGTCCCACTGGCTGGCCTTCTGGCAGATTTCCTGCTGGTTCGTGCCGTCGTAGAAGAGGACGTCGGTCAACATGGGATGAGGTCCTGTGATGGACGTCGGCCAGTCGGTGAGCACGTCGGCCTGGCTGCCGTTCACCTTGCCGGCGGAGTAGCTCTGCTGCATGGTGAAGTCGGAGAGGACGTTGCCTATCATGTCGGACGAGCCGGAAACGGCTGCGTTGGTGTAGCAGTCCTCTATCTGGGCATAGCGGTCCACTTCGCCGACGAGTCCGCCTATGAAACCTGTTCCCGTCACCTTGCCGTTGACGTACACGCCGCTGACGGTGTTCTGGTCCGTCTCGGCATTCACGTCGCCGATGCGACCGGCCAGGATGCCTGCGCTCTGTGCCTCGCCTCCGTGGACGGTGGCATTGTAGAAGCCGAGGTTCTTCACCTCGCCGACAAGGGCTCCGAAGAAGCCGGTCTCGTAGTCATCGGGCGTCACGGTCAGGTTCTTGATGACGTGGCCCGCGCCGTCCAGCGAGATGGCCTTGCCATAACCCTCGTCGTAGCTGTTGGCGCAGAAGGTGCTGTTCAGGGGCCACCACCCTTCGCCCTGCATGTCGATGTCGGAGGTGAGGCGTGCGTAGAGCTTGGCGCCGCTGGTCATGCGGTCGCGCAGGCTCTGCAGGTCGTACTTGTTGGCAATCCGCAAGGGGTTGCTCTCCGTGCCGTTGCCCTTCGTCTCGAGCAGGGTGGCCGTCATCGAGGCCTTGTCCATGTCGAACTCGATGAGGTACTTGCCGGCAGGCGAGATGCGCCATGTGCGGTCCAGGTCGCGGACGAGGTTGCCCACTTCCTGCCCGCTCTTGATTTCAAGATACTGCTCCTCGCTGCCGTAGCGTGCGGAGGTCCAGTTGCTGCGGACGGTCTGGCTGTAGTTCACCATGTCCTCCGTGCTGCGGCATGCCATGATGCCGAACGAGCAGAAGGGGTTGGCGTTGTCGTTCACGAGGTCGACCACGCCGGCGTACTTACCGTTGCCGAGGTGCTGCAGGGGCACCTGCTCGTCGTTCTTCCAGCGCATCAGGCTGCCCTGGCGGTTGTTGAGCGTACCGGTGACGAAGACGGCATTGGGCCACTTGTAGTCGTCCAGAAGCTCGAAGTCCACGGTCATGGCATCGAGGTCGAGCACGATGTTGTAGGTGCCGTTCAGTGCCTGGAAGTCGCTGCCGCCCTCCTGCACGTCGAAGTGCTGACGGCCCGGTGTGATGAAGCTGCGGTTCGTGTTGGCACTCTTGTAGACGGTGTTGATGCGGCGGAAGTAGAGTCCGGCACGCTGGTAGCCGTTGGAGCGCTGGCTGCGGTCCTGCAGGGTGACGGTTCCCACGAACTTGCCCTCGTCGTTCAGCGTGAGGGGATAGAGGCCGCACATCTGGCTGTAGGGCCACTCGCCGTTCGCGCTGTTCTCGTCGTAGAGGTCGCCCTGGACGTAGACCACGCCGCCGATGTACGGATTCGTCATCAGCGAGGCTATCTTCTGCTCGGCCTCCTCGTCGGTGAGCGTGCCGTCGACGACGATGGCCGAGAGCTCTTCGTAGACACTCAGCATGCCGTCCTGCTGCTCGCCCGCCTCGAGGCCGTCGGCCATATCACCGGCGAACTGCATGATTTCGAGCAGGCGCTTGTAGACGTCGGCGCTGGCCGGGATGGCCTGGAACTCGGCGTTAATCTCTGCGATGAGCTCCATCTGGCGGTCCTTTTCGGCCGTCCGTGCCTCGTCTATCTTGCCCCGGATGGCGTCGATGTGCGACTGGCTGATGTAGTACTCCTGGTCGAGGCGCTGCTGGTCCACGAGGTCCACGCGCTGAGTGTACTGCTCCAGGATGCTCTCGATGGCGCTGTCGCTCTGGCCCAGGTAGGTGAGGCGGAAGCCGGCCCAGATGGTCAGGTTCTTGCCGTGCCAGGGGTTGCCCGTGTTGCGGATGCCGATGCTGAGCTTGCCGTCCTTCACGATGCCATAGACGGTCTGCTGGTAGCGCTTGCCGTTGAAGGCGAAGCTGGCCGTATAGACGTTGTCCGGCACGAAGCCCTCCTCGGTGTCGACGTCGACGCTGCCCGTCTGCTCGCCGTTATGCGGAGCCGTCTCGTCCTCGGTGGCATCGTAGCGGCAGTTCACGCCGTTCACGGCATCGGCATAGCTCACCTGGTCGGCGTAGACGCTCAGCACGGGAGCCGTGTATTCGCCCACAAAGAGCTGGGCGGGAATCACGTCGGTGCCGTCGTAGAGACCCTCGCGGCCTGCACCGGGACGGTAGAAGGCCTGAGCCGTAAGGGCATAGATGCCGTCAGCAAGGCCCGTGAGCTGCTGGCTGACCTCGAACTCCATGTTGTAGGCTGCTGCCACGGGCACAATGTCGGCAAAGCCGCCGCCGTGCACCATGTTGTTGCCGCTCTCGGCACGTCCCTGGGTGACGGTCCAGCCTTCCCAGGGCGTAGCGCTGTCGAAGTTGGGGTTGACGATGAGGGACGTCAGGTCGGAGCCCTCGGCTGCGCTGTTCAGGATGGCAGCCTGCAAGAGCTGCTGCGCGAAGGCGGCCTCAGCGACGAGCGCCTCGGCATCGAGCTCGCAGTTCTCCCTAATATACAGGAACGTACCATTGGGATAGACTTCGCCGGGCTCCTCCTCTTCGGTCAGGTAGGTCTCCAGCCTGTCGGCGTCTTCGCCTGCGAGGTCGTCGCGGCTCTCCCACTCGGCAGTGATGGCAGCAATGGCGGCAAAGTAGTTCTCGTAGGCCACGGCACTGAGCTTGATCTGGTCGGGCAGGCGGCTGGCCTGGTCGGCGGCTTCGAGGATGGCTTCCGGCTCGGTGAGCTTCCCTGCCTCGTCCACGACGTCGCGATAGGTCTCCTTCAGCGTCTGCTGTGCCACGACGTCGCCCAGCTCCTGTGCCTCGTCGCCAATCTGCTGGGCAATGAGGGCATAGGCTGCGGCATCGCTGCCGACGTATTCGATGCGGACGCGGTCGATGACGTTCCAACTGCCAGCGCCCTCAATCTGGTTGCTCAGGCCGATGCGCAGTGTGCCGTCGGTGACGGCCAGGTAGAGCGGCGCGTTCCAGTAGTGGCCCTTGCCCATATAGACGGCAGCCGCGGCGGTGGTGGCGGGAACGAAGGCACCGGAGGGCAGCTCCACCTCGCCTGCGCCGTCGGTCATCTTGGTGTCCTTTCCGTCGGCAGTGATGTCCATGAGTCGGCGAGCCTGGCGTTTGCCTGCACTCTCGGCATAGTAGTAGGTGTTGCGCATCAGGTCCTCCTCGTAGGTCTCGTAGCGTTCGCCGTCGAGGGCAGCAGCACGGCTGAAGCCCTGCAAGCGCAGCTTGTAGACGCCGTTCTCGAGGCCCGTGATGTCCTGATAGGTGTTGAACGCCTTGCCGCCCTGCTCGGCGACACCGTTGCTGACGCTGAACTCGTCGCCCGTCCAGAAGTTGCTGTCGTTGGTGAAGTTGGCGTTCTTGATGACGGCAAGGAAGCCCGTGTAGTCGGGGTCCTCCTGTCCGCAGACGGAGCAGAAGCCGTCGGTGAACTTATGCTCGGGGATGACCACCTCGTTGTTGTTCGAGTAGGTCATGCCGGAGGGGTCGACCGTTCCGTCGCAAAGCATCTTGCCTTTGGGGTAGACCTGTGCGTGCCCGTTGGAGAAAGGCAAGGGCTGGTCGTCGGTCTGTCCGTTGTCGATGTTCTGGAACCAGGCGATGTTCGTCTGGTCGCCGTTGAGCTTGTAGCAGAGCGTGCCGTCCGTTATCTCGTCGTAGGAAATGAGGCTGACCTGCTGTTCAATCTCGCTGGTGCAATAGTTGTTGGAGAGATGTCCGTCGGTGACGCGGGCGAAGAACAGTCCCTTGTTCTCGCTGTAGCCCGTCACCTCGCTGCAGCTCCAGCAGTTGTTGACGGTGGCCTTGCCTCCGCTGCCGCCCCATCCTACGAGTGCCGCTGCGTCGCTGCCGCCCTCGACGGCGCCCGTGCTGAAGCAGTTCTCGATGAGGAGCGTCGTCTGGCTGCCGGTGTTGCCGCCGAAGATGCCTGCGGCCTGTACGCCCGTGGCATAGACGTTGCCCAGGTTGCCCAGGTTGCGCAGGGTGACGGTGCCTGCCATCTGGTAGGTTCCGCCCACGAGGGCGACACATTCGCCCGTGGCGCTGATGGAGCACGTCTCGTCGAGCAGGAGGTTCTCGATGAGGGCTCCGCCTGCGCAGCGCCCGATGAAGCCGACGTAGTTGCCCGTGAAGTTGATGTGCAGCTCGCTGATGCGGTGCTGCTGTCCGTCGAAGTGTCCGCGATAGGGATTCGTGCCGTTGCCGATGGGCTCGAACAGGTCGCTGTACTCCGTCATGTCGATGTCCTGGGCGAGGCGTGCGTTCCAGTCGCTATGGGCGTACTCGTTGACCATGCGTGCGAACCAGTAGAGCTGGCTGGGCGTGCTGATGATGTGGAAGTCGCCCTCGAGGGGAGCATAGTCGAGCTGCGGGTTGCCGCAATTGATGCAGAAGCCGTCCTCGAACTCGTGCGGCGGAATCTCTCCGCTGGGCGTGTTGCTGTAGCCGGAGACGTCGAGGGGTGTGCCGTCGCAGTTGAGCTGTCCGCCGGCATAGACGTGGCCACCCTCTATATAATAAGGTGCGGGATAGGGGTCGGTGCCCAGGCGTTGGTTCCAGACGATGTTGGTCTGGTCGCCGTTGAGCGTGAAGCAGAGTTCGCCGCCGCCAAGCGGATCGTCGGTGAACCAGTTGCCGTCGGTGCCCTGATACCCTTCGCCCTGGTCGTCGAAGTCGGTGAAGTCGTAGCAGTTCGTCAGGGTCATGGTGCCGGGCTCAAAGCGGATGAGCTGGCAGTACCAGCTGAATTTGTTGCCTGCCTTGTCGGCGCCCGTGATGTTGCCCAGGTTGACGCAGTTGGTCAGGGAGCTGCCGCCCTTGTTGAGCCATGCGCAGAAGGCTGTGGCGGGAGCGCCGGTGACGTCGCCCGTGTTGAGGCAGTTCTTCATCTGCAGCGTGGGGTAGCCGCTCTGTCCTACGCCGAGGATGCCGCTTGCCGAGCCGCTGGTGGCGGTAATCGTCGCTTCGTTGACGCAGTTTTCGATGACGAGGGGCGAGCCTGCATCGACCTGTGCAGCGCCTGCAATGCCGCCGATGCCGGAGGGACCGGTCACGGAGCAGGAGCTGTCGATGATGAGATTCCGGATGACCGTTGCGCCGCGTACGACGCCGAAGAAGCCCTGGAAGTTGCTTGTGCCATTGATGACCATGCCCTTGATGCGGTGCCCCTGTCCGTCGAAGACGCCGTTGTACTTATAGGTGGTGTTCAGTCCGATGGGGGTATGTGCGTTCTCCACGCCCTGATAGTCGATGTCGGCGGTGAGCAGGCCCTTGATGGTGACCTGGTGGGCATCGTTGACCATGGCGGCGAACCACTCCACGTCGGCCACGGAGCCGAGTTCGTAGAAGCCGTCGGCATTGGGCGTGAGGTGGTCGGTCATGAGGTTGCCGCAGACGGTGCACCAGCCATCGACATCGTTGTGCTTGGGTGCGGGTGTCGAGTCGTCGTTGCTATAGGTCACTTCGCCTATGGCTACGCCTGCGCAGTTCACTTCGCCCACGGCATAGACCTGCTTGTGGGTGCTGAAGGGCATGGGGATGTCGTCCTCGCCCAGCGTCTGGTACCAGTTGATGGTGCTCTGGTCGCCATTGGCCTTGAAGCAGAGCTCGCCGCTTGCCACCTGGTCGTAGGTGATGTAGGTGCAGCCGCCGGGAGCTGTGGCTGCGTCAGCATCCTGCTGCAGACAGTAGCAGTTGGTGAAGGAGGCGCGGTCGGCCGGGTTGTTCCAGGCGAAGGTGTTCATCGTCTCCACCTCTGCTATGGAGATGCAGTTGGTGTAGTTCATCGCTTTACCGCCTGCCACCCATCCCACGAAGCCGTGGTTGTAGTTCTGGTTGCCCTTCACCTTGATGGCGGAGATGCAGTTGCGGAAGGTGGCATTGTTCCTGGTGTAGCCGATGAAGCCAGCGTCGGAGGCATTGGCGTCGTAGTCCACGTCGATGCTGACCACGCTGACGCAGTTCTCGAAGCGGGCATTGTCGCTGTTGTTCCAAGCGGCCAGTGCGGCGCAGTTCTTGAAGCTGGCGCGGATGTGTCCGCCCACAATAAGGTTCCTGACCGTGCCGGCGAAGTTGTAGAACATGGCGGTCTGCTTCCCCTGGAAGTCGTAGTCGAGGGTGATGGTGTGCCCAGCGCCGTCGAAGGTGCCGGAGTAGGAGGTGTTGCCTGTGCAGAGCATGAAGTCGAGGCCCTCGATGTCGGCCGTGAGGAGGACGTCCGAGCTCTCGTAGCCTGCCGTTTCTGTCCAGGCTTGCAGGTCGCTCTTGCTGCCGATGAGGTATGCACCCTTCTCGTTCTGCTGCAAGGCTGCCCATGCTGTCTGCCCTTGGACGAGCATGAGGATGCACGCCAGGGCGATGGAGTAAAGTTTTCGGTTCATAGTTATTTGTTTTGGTTAGTTATGGTGTTTTTTGTGTTGTCTCTGTTGTCGCTCCGCGGACAGGCGCGTGCCGCTTACGGAACCACGACCTTCCGTCCGTTCCTGATGTAGATGCCCTTCGGCAGTCGGCCGCCTGACACTTTCCGCCCTGCCAAGTCGTAGGTCCCATGGGACTTATAGGTCTTATAGGACTCATAGGTCTTATAGGCTCCGTCGCTCGGGGCGGTGATGCCATCGGGGTCGTCTGCCGAGAGTCGCTCTATGCGGAAGTAGTCGACGCGGAACTTGCCTGTTCGGTTGGTGCCCGTCACTTGTGTGCCATCGCCCTTCATGGAGCCGGAGCGGATGCCGATGGTCAGGTCCTCGCCCGCTGCCACGGTGACGGTGACGCTGAGCTCCTGCATGGATTTTCCATCGACGGCTTCGCTGATGTAGGCTGCGAATGTGTTGTGCTCGCCTGTCGTCAGATTCTGCTCATAGTCGTGGACCGAGCCGTAGTACTGCACCTCGTTGTTCGCGAAGAGGCGCCCCTGGCCTTCCAGTCCGGCTTCGCTCCAGAAGCGGCAGCTCACGCGGTAGGTTCCCGCCTGCAGCCTCGCGGCCGGTATCGTCTGGTAGAGGCAGAAGTCGTTGGGCATGGGCTTGTAGCCAGCAGGCGTGAAGGCGCAGTAGTTCTGCCCGTGCATCCCCTCGCCCTTGCCGAAGATGCCGGAATTGGTGGTGCTGTAGGTGTCGGAGCAGGACAGGTTCCATCCGTAGGGAATGCCTTTCACGGTGGCTCCGGCGGCAAGCTCAGTGGCCGACTTGTACTCGAAGTCGCTGTTCACCAGGAGCTCGCGGGTCAGGGAGTCTGTGTCCTCCTTCGGCAGGTCGCCCAGGCGGCGCACGGTGAAGTGGTCCACCTTGAACCAGCCCGTCTCGTCGGTCTGCCGCCCGGCATTGCTGATGCAGCCGGTCTTGATGCCGACGGTCAGGTCCTCGCCCTCGCGGACCGGCAGCACAACCCGCATGGGGTGCATGATGGTGTGGCTCTCGTATCCGGCTTTGTAGCCTGCGAAGGTGCTCACCTCGTCGGCCCGGAGGATGTTGTCGTAGTCGCTCTTGTGGGCGTAGTACTGCACATGGTTGTTGGCAAAGAGGCGGCACGAACCGCGCTTGCCGGTCTGGTTCCAGAGCCAGCAGCCCACTTCATAGACGCCCGGCTGGAGCTTCGCGGCAGGTATCGTCTGGTAGAGGCGGAAGTCTTCGGGCATGGGTTTGGCCTTGAACCAGCAGACGGAGCCGCCGTCCTGCCAGTTGATGGAGCCGTCGCTGTTCGAGATGCCATAGGAGTTGCCGCTCATCGTGCCGTCGAGCGACCAGCCGTAGGGCACGCCGCGCTGTATGCCGCCGGTGGGATTGGTGCGGACGGAAGAGCCTGCCTTGTAGAGCTCGAAGTCGGGATTCACGAGGAGCTGGTCGGTGAGGTCAAGGTCCTCGGCATCCGTGCGGCGGTAGACAATCTGGCTTATCACGAGGGCCGGGTTCATGGCGTAGAAGCGGAAGCTGACGTCCCTTGCCGTCGTGGCCTTGTACGAGAAGCGGGCTTCGGCATAGCCGTGCATGACGTTGTCGCTCCAGACGTTCGTCTCGGCACTGCACTTGATGCTCTTCGAGGTGACGGTGCCCGCGCCGATGCCCATGCCGACGCAGAGGTCGTTGGCTGTCGTCACGGGGAAGGTGGGCAGGCAGCGCACGACAATCTGGTACGTCCCCTTCTCCAGGGGCAAGGTATATTCGACGTAAGGCCCCTTGCTGCGTGCTGTTGTCGTGGAATAGGTGGTGTAGTCGATGGGCCAGACGGTGATGCTGCTGCCGCCAACGCCCAGGTTCTGCAGCGTCTGCCACGTGCCGCGACTGGCGGTATAGCTGTCGCTGGGGACGCAGACGCTGCCCTCGTCGGGCAGTTCGCCCGCGGCATCGTTCACCTCGGCGGCTGTCGCGGTGTAGGGCATGCCGAACTGTATGCCCGTACTGCTCGCGTTGGGCGATCGGTTCATCATGCCGTTCCACTTACCTCCGGCGGTCTGCGTGTTGAAGATGTTCGTGAGGTGGACGATGTCGCTATAGCCCTGGCGGGCCAAAGCTGCATAGCGCATGCTGCGGATATGGTCGCCGATGCCGGCATACCAGAAGCTGAGCTTGGCGCCCAGGGCCTTGATGTTCTGCCCGGCCGACGCAAGGATGGGATAGGCCATCAGCTCGAAGTAGGCGTCCTGCAAGCGCTCCGGGATGCTGCCCTCGAGGGCTTTCACACGGGCAGAGAGCGCCTGGTAGTCGCGGATGCGCTGCTCCATCTCGCGGGGCGTAAAGGTGACCTCGTAGATGGTCTCGGGCTTGCTCTGTGCCGCCAGGCGGTAGTGCTCGAGGCGGATGTCGCTTATCTCGTCGGCAAGGTCCTCGCCGAACGTCTTCGCCGCCCACCAGCGGCTGAACTGCCACGCCTTGTCCGGTGTCCAGGCGTTCACGTTCCATGCCAGCTCCATGCAGAACTCAAACTCTACCTCCGCTGGCTTGATGTCGCCCACGTTCACCATCCAGAAGCGCGTCATGCCGTTCTCGTAGGCCTTCGACAGCTCGTAGCTGATTAGAGAGGGCGAGATGGTGCTGAGCCAGATATAGGAGCACGGGTTGCCGAGGTACGAGAGATGATAGTAGATGCCGTGGCCTCCGCTGCGCCGCCGCTCGGCTGCCGTGGGCAACTGGCGTATGAAGGCATAGTTATCGTCCACCCAGCACATGGTCACATCGTCGGGAATCCGGAGTCCCGCATTGTAGAGTGTGAGGGCTTCCTTATAGGGGATGTATATCTGCGGCACCTTTGTCGGGTCGCCGCCCAGCGAGTCGGTGATGATTTCGCGCTGTGCCGCGATGATGTCTGCCAAACCCTTCAGCTGTGCCTCCTGCCCGTTGTAGCCGAGCAAGGCAACGTCCTGCAGGCCGCGCATGCCAATGTCGTAGATGCCTTCGTAGCCGCGGGCTTCGCCTGCACGCTTGGCCCAATAGTCGTAGCAGCCCTCGGGGTTGGTGGCGAAGGTGAAGTTGCTGCTGTTGTTACCGCTCTTGAAGCGCGGCCACTCCCACAGGTTGTCGCGCAGCATACTGTCGCCCGAACTCATCACGATGGCCCAGGCTTTTGCCAGACGCTTGTTTTCCTCCATGGCCCAGAACGCTTTCGAACTGCCATGCTTGGCAGGCCAGAGGCAGTTGGCACGCAGGCGGAGCAAGAGCTCCATCACCTTCTCGTAGGTGCCCGGACCGATGTTATTGTAGGCGGCATCGATGGTCTTGCGTGCCCAGGGAAGCAGCGCCCAGTCCTCATCGTTGATGAAGAGTCCGCGATACTGCACGGAGGGCTTCTCCACGGGGGTGCGGTCGCCGTCGACATAGATGGCCGGCATGGGGGCAGGCTCCACGTCGGCCCACCAGACATAGGGCGAGACGCCGATGCGACGGCTTATCTCGAAGAGGCCGTAGGCCGTGCCGCGAGGCGTGCCGCCCATGATGACGAGAGCCTGAGCGATACCCTCGGCGGGCTCATGCACCAGTTGCAGGGCGTAGGCCTCCCACACGCCGGTCAGTCCCGTGGTGTCCACCTTGCTGTCGGCTATCAGGCCGTCGATGATGGCGGACTGCCCGATGGTGCCTGCAATGACAAGGGCCTCTCCACCACCCTCTCCGGAAGAGAGGGACGCACGGTGCGCCGCTTCCCCTCTCGCCGTGAGGAGACGAGGCAGGCTTACAGCAGTCAGGAGAGCCGGCTGACGGCCCGTGACGGTCTTGAGGTCGCGGATGACGCAGCGTGCCACCGTGCGGACCACCTCGGCATCGCCTTCGTCGACGAGGAAGGCGGCCGTGCCTTCGTCCGCAACGAGCGGGAAGCCGCCACCGGTTTGGCTGAACGTCAGGTCGGCCAAGGCCCGCTGTGTCCACAGCAGGGACAGCAGACACATAATTATATTATATACTACATTCTTACCCATGGTTCTCTCTGTTTTGCGACACTTCATGCCGTTCTCCACGACAAAATTAGCAAATGTTTTTTATATTACGTGCAAAATCGTGCAAAATTTTATGCTCCTTTATTAATTATTCGCTTTCTTTCGGTATTTTTCGGCCTACATCAAAGGAAAATTGCACAAGTTGCCGTACCTTTGCAGGCAAATAGAAGCAAATGAAGAACAAAGCCATTATATTCGACCTCGACGGGACGCTGACCGACACGCTCGAGGACCTTTTCCTCAGTACAAACTACGCCTTGAGCAGCCAGGGCTTCCCCGAGCGGTCGCTCGACGAGGTGCGGCGCTTCGTGGGCAACGGCGTGCGGAAACTCATCGAGCGGGCCGTCCCCGAAGGCACCCCGAAGGCCCGGACAGAGAAGTGCTTCGACGCCTTCCGCGCCCACTACCTCGTTCACTGCCAGGACCACACGAAGCTCTACCCGGGCATCGCCACGCTGCTCACCACACTGCAGAGCCGCGGCTACCGCATGGCGGTGGTCAGCAACAAGATGCAGGCCGGTGTGACGGAACTGGCACGCACGTTCTTCCACGGCATCATCGACGTTGCCATCGGAGAACAGCCGGGCATCCCGCGCAAGCCCGACCCCCTGATGGTGGAGACCGCGCTCAGTCGGCTCGGAGTCACGGCTGCGGAAGCCGTCTATGTAGGCGATTCCGACGTAGACATACAGACGGCAACAGCTGCCGGCCTGCCCTGCATCTCTGTCCTCTGGGGGTTCCGGACCCGCAGCTTCCTCATCGCCCACGGGGCCACTACGCTGGCCGAAACGCCACAGGACATCCTTTCGCTGGTCTGACAACAGTTCATCATAGTTCATAGTTGACTTACATCGAGCTAAAGCTTCATAGTTGACTTACGTCGAGCCTTGCTTCATAATTGAATTATGTCGAGCTAAAGCTTCATAGTTGACTTACGTCGAGCTAAAGCTTCATGGTTGATTTACGTCGAGCCTTGCTTCATAATTCACAATTCATAATTCATTATTGGCCTTGCCGGCTGCGTTTTTCAGCTCATAGGGCAAATTTATGCATCACGAATTATGAACTTTGAATTAAAAGTCGTACCTTTGCGCCCGCAAAAACAAAGAACACATAAAATATACACAAAAAATCAATGAAAAACTTTAAGTTTATTCTTATGGCAGCCGCCTCTGTCGCTGTGCTGTCATCATGCAGCAAGCTCGGCAAGCTGACGAACGAGAATTTCACCGTAACCCCCACTCCCCTCGAGGCAATAGGCGGCGAAGTGCCTGTCACCATCAACGGCACAATCCCCGTGAAGTACATGAAGAAGAAGGCCGTAGTGACCGTGACTCCCGTGCTGAAGTACGAGGGCGGCGAGGCTGTGGGCCAGAGCGCTACGTTCCAGGGCGAGAAGGTGGAAGGCAATGCCACCAAGGTGTTCTACAAGGAAGGAGCCGTCTACACGATGAAGAACAACTTCACATACGTCGACCCCATGCTCCAGAGCGAGCTCTATGCACGCTTCGATGCTAAGCTCGGCAAGAAGACCGTGAGCATCCCCGAGGTGAAGATTGGCTACGGCGTGCTTGCCACAAGCCAGCTCCTGAACCGCTGCGCCATCAGCGGCGCCACGGCTCCCGATGCCTACCAGCGCATCATCGCACAGAAGCAGGAAGCCAACATCAAGTTCCTCATCAATCAGGCTAACCTCCGCGCCAGCGAGCTCGGCACTGCCAGCATCAAGGACCTGGGCAAGATTCTGCGCGAGATTAACGACAACGAGGAGACCCGTGCCCTGCAGAACATCGAGGTGAGCGCATACGCCAGCCCCGACGGTAAGCTCTCCATCAACGAGAAGCTGGCCGAGAAGCGTCAGGACGTCAGCGCTAACTACCTCAAGGGTGAGCTCAAGAAGATTAAGATGAATGCCGACGTGGACACGAAGTTCACCGCCGAGGACTGGGACGGCTTCCAGGAACTCGTCAGCAAGAGCAACCTGCAGGACAAGGATGTCATCCTGCGCGTCCTCTCCATGTACCAGGACCCCGAAGAGCGTGAGCAGCAAATCCGCAACATGAGCGAGGTCTTCACCGACATCAAGGAGAGCATCCTGCCCGAGCTGCGCCGTGCACGCCTCATCGTGAACTACGAGATCATCGGCCGCAGCGACGACCAGATTCTGGAGCAGTACAAGCAGGACCCCAGCAAGCTTAGCGTCGAGGAACTCGTCTACGGCGCCAACACCCTGGTGAAGGACAATGCCACACGCCAGCAGTGGAACGAGACCATCGCACAGCAGTATCCCAGCGACTACCGCGCCATCAACAATATGGCACAGCAGGCTATCGCCGATGGCAAGAACGAAGTGGCACAGAGCCTCCTCAAGCAGGCTGCCAGCATCAACAAGAGTGCTCCCGAAGTGAACACCAACCTGGCTCTGCTCGCCCTGAAGGACGGCAAAGTGAGCGAGGCTGAGGGCTATCTGGCAAAGGGCAGCGGCTCCGACACCTTCAAAGAGGTGATGGGCAACCTGAACATCGCCAAGGGCAACTACGCACAGGCTGCCAGCGACCTGGCCGGCGTGAAGAGCAACAGCGCAGCCCTGGCTCAGATTCTCGCCAAGGACTACACCAGCGCCAAGACAACTCTGGCCGGCATCAAGAATGCCGACGCCATCACCAGCTACCTGCAGGCCATCCTGGCTGCACGCACAGGCGACGCTGCTACGCTGACCAGCGCTCTGGCTAATGCCATCCGCCTCGACCCCACACTTGCCACCCGTGCCGCAGGCGACCTGGAGTTTGCCAAGTACGCAAACGCCGTGAAGAGCCTGGTGAAGTAAAGACCCCCTAACCCCCATTAGGGGGGATGGTAAGACAATATGCCAATGGGAATGACAAGAAAGATGAGACTCCTCCTCCCCCTAAAGGGGGTCGGGGGGTCTTTTCTTTTCCTTATTCTCTCCTGCACCGGACACCCGAACGAGGCACGACTCAAGGGCGAGTTTGAGCACCTGGAGCAGGGAGAATTCCTCATCTACAGCACCGACGAGGAGCTGGACCGCCTGGACACGCTGAAGCTACAGGACGGCGCCTTCTCCTACACCCTGCCGGCCCTGCAGACAGCCACCCTGCATATCCTCTACCCCAACGCCTCGGAGCTGGTGGTCTTCGCAAACCCTGGTGCCGACATCCTCATCAAGGGCGACGCACGCAACCTGAGCGAAGTGGAAGTCAGCGGCTCGGAGGACAACGAGGCCTACACCATGTTCCGGAAGGAGACGCTCGGCAAGTCTGCTGCCGAACAGAAGGCCATTGCTCGCGACTTCATCCTCAGGCACGCCACACTGGACATGAGCCGCTACCTCTTCACGACCTTTTTCCTCTGCGACAGCACGACGACACCCAACGAGGCCGAGGAGCTCTACGACAGCCTCAGCCGGGCACGCCCCGACGACCTCGCGCTCTCGAAGCTTGCCGTACACGTCCGCTCCCTGGGACTGATGCGTGTGGGCCAGCCGCTGCCCGACTTCTCCCTCACCCTGACGCCCGGACATGGCGGCAACGGCGACGAGGAGCGCACCATCAGGCGCAGCGACTACGACGGACAACTGCTGCTCATCGCCTTCTGGGCCGGATGGAAGAGCGGCAGCCAAAGCGCACTTTACCGCTCTCGGCGCTTCCGCCGCGAGATGAAAGCCCGCGGCAAGGACGTCAAACTCATCAGCTATTCGCTCGACGTCGACGCGAAACGCCTCACATCCATCGAGAAGCGCGACTCCATCGACTATCCCAGCTACTGCGACTTCCGCAGCTTTTCCAGCCCGCTCGTCAGGGATTGGGGCATCAGGAACCTGCCGTTTTTCGTCCTCGTCACACCCGACGGACGCATCGCCGCCTCGGGCTCAGAATGGCTGAAAGACATCGAACCGGTGGCCGAGAAATTGTAACCCGGACCGAACGGTCGATGCCTTCCGCAAAAATTCACTTTACAAAACACCACAGCAGCCCGGGGAGGCTATTCCTCCAGCAGGGCTGTGGAGAGATAGCGCTCGCCTGTGTCGGGCAGCAGGACGACGATGTTCTTGCCTGCCAGCTCAGGCCGCTGGGCTACGATGGTGGCAGCATAGGCTGCAGCACCCGACGAGATGCCCACGAAGAGGCCGTCCTCCTTGGCCAGGGCACGCGCCGTGGCAAAGGCATCCTCGTTGGAGACGGGCAGAATCTCGTCGATGAGGGGACGGTCGAAGTTCTTCGGCTCGAAGCCCGCACCGATGCCCTGAATCTTGTGCGCACCGGATGGCTGGCCGGAGAGGACAGCGCTGCTGGCCGGCTCTACGGCGACGATGCGGATGTTCGGATTGTGGCTCTTGAGGGCCTTGGCAACGCCGGAGACCGTTCCGCCTGTGCCTACACCAGCCACGAACACGTCGACCTTGCCGTCGGTGTCGCGCCATATCTCCTCGCCCGTGGTCTGCACGTGGATGGCGGGATTGGCGGGGTTGTCGAACTGCTGCAGGATGACGGCTCCCGGCGTGCTGTCGCGCAGCTCCTCGGCCTTGCGGATGGCACCCTTCATGCCCTCGCTGCCGGGCGTCAGCACGATTTCCGTGCCGTAGGCCTGCGCCAGCTTGCGACGCTCGATGCTCATCGTTTCGGGCATCGTCAGGATGACTTTGTAGCCGCGCACCGCTCCAACCAGGGAGAGACCCACGCCCGTGTTGCCGCTCGTGGGCTCGATGATGGTGCCGCCGGCCTTCAGGATTCCCTTCTGCTCGGCATCGAGCACCATGTTCAGGGCAATGCGGTCCTTCACGCTGCCGCCCGGGTTGAAATACTCCACTTTGGCGATGACGTTCGCCTTCAGGTTGCGCTTCTTAGCATAAGCGTTAAGCTCGACCAACGGCGTGCCGCCGATGAGGTCAGTGATTGATTTGTAGATTGACATAATGGTATTTACTATTTTACGATTTACAATTTACTATTTACTATTCCTTCCCCCTAAAGGGGGTTAGGGGGTCCTTCCTTCCCCCTAAAGGGGGTTAGGGGGTCCGGGGTTAGGGGTCCTTATTAATAACGATTATTTACCTTATTTTATTGCGTTGAAGGCCTGTTCGAGGTCGGCTATGATGTCATCGATGTGCTCTACGCCGACGCTCAGGCGGATGGTGGCTGGCGTGATGTGCTGCTGGTCCAGCTCCTCGGGCGAGAGCTGCGAGTGGGTCGTCGTGGCAGGATGGATGACGAGGCTCTTCACGTCGGCCACGTTAGCCAGCAGGGTGAAGATCTTCAGCGCGTCGATGAACTGCCAGGCAGCGCGTTCGCCGCCCTTTATCTCGAAGGTGAAGATGCTGGCAGCACCTGCGGGGAAGTACTGCCCGTAGAGCGCATGGTCGGGGTGCGACGCGAGGGACGGATGGTTCACCTTCTCCACGAGCGGATGCTTGGAGAGGTACTCCACCACCTTCAGCGCGTTCTCTGTGTGCCGCTCGATGCGGAGGGGCAGCGACTCGACGCCTTGCAGGAGAATCCAGGCATTGAAGGGCGAGATGGCAGCGCCTGTGTCGCGCAGAATGACGGCACGGATGCGGGTCACGAAGGCTGCTGCTCCGGCCACGTCGGCAAACACGGCTCCGTGGTACGAGGCATCGGGCTTGGCAATGGAAGGGTAGCGGTCGGCGTTGGCTTTCCAGTCGAACTTGCCGCCATCGACGATGACTCCGCCCAGCGACGAGCCGTGGCCCCCGATGAACTTCGTGGCTGAGTGGACCACGATGTCTGCCCCATGTTCCAAGGGCCGAATGAGGAGCGGGGCGAAGGTGTTATCGACGATGAAGACGATGCCGTGCCGATGCGCCACTTCCGCCACGCCTTCCAGGTTCAGGACGTCGCTGTTGGGGTTGCCCAGCGTCTCGGCATAGATGACTTTCGTATTGGGTCGGATGGCCGCTTCCAAAGCCTGGAGGTCGTTCACCTGCACGATGGTGTTCGCAATGCCCTGTGTGGCAAGGGTATGCGTGATGAGGTTGTACGAGCCGCCGTACAGGTTGTCGGCCGCCACGATGTGGTCGCCAGCCTGCACGATGTTCTGCAGCGCGTAGGTGATAGCCGCGGCTCCGGAGGCGACGGCGAGTGCTGCTACACCGCCTTCGAGGGCAGCTATGCGCTCCTCCAGCACGCCCTGCGTGGAGTTGGTCAGGCGTCCGTAGATGTTGCCCGCGTCGCGCAGGCCGAAACGGTCGGCAGCGTGCTGCGAGTTGTGGAACACGTAGCTGGTCGTCTGGTAGATAGGCACGGCACAAGCATCTGTTGTGGGGTCGGCAACCTGTCCTGCATGCAGGGCAATAGTCTCAAGGTGTTGTTTCTGTGTACTCATAAGGCGATTTACAATTTGACTATTTACTATTTACTATTTATTTACTATTTTATCATTTTGTAATTTTATTCCCCCTTAAGGGGGTTAGGGGGTCCTTTCTTCTTCCGCCCTATACATTATATATATTATATATTATATGGGTGTTCCCTATGGCGGTAGCAAATTGTTCACTTTTCACTATTCACTTTTACCTTTATAGATATTCCCTTTTACCTTTATTTCCGACTGCAAAGTTACGGCAACATTAAAAATCTTCCAAGAAGAATCGTTATTTCAGAAATTATTCCTAACTTTGCACCGCAAACTGAATAAAACCACCTGCCACGAGGCACAAGCACCCGCTCCAGCAGGAAAATAATTCTTCCCCACGGAGCGCCCCTTAATTTTGAATTTTGAATTTATTAATTTTGAATTAGATATGAGTACTCTCGACGCTACGGACCTGCGCATCCTGAGCCTTCTGCAGGACGATTCCAGACTGACCAACAAGGAGCTTGCTGCTAAGATACACCTCTCGCCCACCCCGACCTTCGAGCGCGTGAAGCGCCTGGAGCGCGAGGGCTACATCAAAAAGTACATGGCGGTGCTCGACGCTGAGAAGATCAACCGCGGCTTCATCGCCTTCTGCAACCTGCGCATGAAGCAACATTCCTACGAGAATGCACAGCGCATCATGCAGGCCGTCAGGCAAATCCCCGAAATCGTGGAGTGCTACAACATCAGCGGAGACTACGACTTCATGCTCAAGATTTACGTCAGCGACATGAAAGCCTACCAGGAATTCGTGCTTCGCATCCTGGGCGACCTTGACTGCATCGGCTCCCTCAACTCCTTCTTCGTCCTCGGTGAAGTCAAGAATTCCCACCAGCTGCCGCTGAGCTGACCAAACAACTATTTACTCTTCGTCATAATAAGGGATTAAGAACTCAGATGCTCCCGTTTATTTAATAACATTGTCCGCTAAAGGTTGGCCTGCGGGCCGTCTTTAGCGGACAACAATATAAGAGCGGGAATATTCAGACGTACGCTTATGTTTGCAGGGCGAGCTCAATAGATAAGTTTGAAGTCCTGCTGCATGCCGTAATCGAGCAGGTCGTAGTCGGCTCCAGGACGCTCCGTCTCCACACCATTCCACATCCAAGGCGACATGATGCCACGGCTGTTCACGTAATGCGGGCCATAGAGGTTCTTCAGCGACCCGATGACGCGGACGGCAATCTCGTTGCTGCCCTTGTGCAGATGGGCTGTAATGTCGGGAGTTTGACGAGTCAGGATGATGGCCGCCTTCGTGCCGTTCACCCATACCTCAGCCACCGTGCCGTTCCATGCACCCAGCTCTACGCGATAGTGGTGCGCGAGGTTGCTTATCTCGAAGCGATGGCGATAGTCCACGCCCCATGCATACATCTGCCGGCCTTGCTTCTTCCAGCTGCCCAGTTCCAGCTGCCGTTCAGGCGACAGGCTGAAGCCATAGAGGGCATCGGACAGGCAGAAGTTGCCCGTGAGGATGACAGGTGCCACCTCGGCCATTATCCGCATCGTGTCGAGGTGCAAGGTGATGTCGTTCGCACCTTCGTGCACATATTCGTCGAGGCGGAAGACCCCCATCCGCACATCCAGCAGGCTGTCCGGGCGATAGGTCGTGACAGGCTTCCCATTGACGAGGACATGAAACACATCGGGGCGCTCGATGATGGCATTCATGCCCTTCAAGCTCGTACCTTTCCCGATAAAGAAGGGGTAGATGATGTCTATCGGTTCGGCATGGAACGTGTCGCGCTCCAGCATCTCGCGCTTGAACTGTACAGCCGTTTCCCACGGGTCGGCCATCCCGAAGTGCCGCCACAAAGCGCCGTTGGCCTTTTGTGTGTACAACGTGCCAAAAGACTTTCCTCCGATGGTCAGGCGGCAGAAGTCCAGGTTCATGGCATTGGGGTGCGTGGGGGCGATGCGAAGTGCGTCGGCAGGCATCAGTGTGCCGGTGGGCTTGCTGGCAGCTTCGGCTTTCGCTGCTTGCGGGAAGATGGCACGTGCCGAAGCCACATAGATGCAGCTGCCGGCAGGGGCGATGCGGGTCTCTGTTGAGAGCTGCCCCGGAGCCTCCTTCACAAGTCTGATATCGCCGGTAAAGGCATCCATCTCGTACAGATATCTGCCAGGCAACGTCACCTCGACGGTAGCATCGTCCGTCAGCGAACAGTTGGCAAGGAAGAGCAGTTCAGCGTCCTTGTACATGCGGCGATGATGATAGAGGTCGCGGGAGCCGCTGCACTTGATGCTCAGAGATGCTTCGCTGCCCGAGAGACTGATGACGTCGGCTACATCCTTTGGCATGAGCACATGAGAGCCACTGCGCAGCATCTCGCTTACGGTACTGTCATCCGTGCCGTCCACTTTCGTCGGACACGACATCGCAATCACCCTTCCGCCACCAGCCACGAACCGGCTCAGGAGCGCTTTGGTAGAACTTTCCAAGTTGACCATCTCTGGCGGGAGCACAACGGTAGAGTAGCTGCGCTGACCGATGCAGAAGCGGTTCTTCTCCACGCGCCCATGCCGCTTGATGATGTCCTCGCATCCCAGATCGTATTCCACATGGGCTTTCTCCAGACGTGTCACGAATTGCTGGAAGGCATTTGCGATGCGCCAGAGCGGTTCGCCTCCGGCCACCTGCGAATAGTGCAGCCACAGGCTTGTCGTGGGCTCCAGTATCAGCCAGTCATTAAGTTGCTGCCCTTGGCTGAGCAGCAGCGAGAGGCGGGCAAAATAGTTGTTCAGAATCCCATAGTCCTTCCACCAGGGAGAGACAGAGGTAAAGACAGGAGGGTAGTCGTACTTGCGGGCTCCGGTGATGGTCATGTGGCAGAGGTGCTGGTTCATGAAGTTGACGCCAAGAGCGTACTCCCAGTCGCCCAGCCGCTTAAAGTCAGCGAACGTCTCGTCCCATCCACCTCCGCCATAGGTCTCGCTCAGCGTCCGCACGCAGCCCATCTGGTTGGCCACGCTAGCGAGCTCTTTCACGCTTCTCACGTTGCCGAATTGAGCCTGGCACGCCTCGTCGTTGTACTGATTGAAGAGCATATCGATGCCCGGCATCTGATGCCATGCATACATAGCCATATTGTCGGGGCCCTGCGAGAGGTCGGGCCAGTTGTGTTCCCAGTAGTGCCCCGTCCAGAGCATGTTCTTGCGCTCGGCATAATCGTGCCAAGGCTTGCTCCATCGCTCGATGAAGAGATGCAGGAGCGTGGCGTTGTAGTCGTGCCTCACCTTCTGCCAGGGGCCTACCTCCTCGCCCAGCAAAGGCCAGTAGGGTCGCAGGTCGTAGCCCCAGAGCTGCTGGAAGGTGGAGAACAGGTCGGGGGTCCAGCGGCAGTGCCTACCGTCTGGCGAGGCTATGTTAGGCTCGTCACTGAAGACCAACTTGACACTCTTGCCCAGCTCACTTCCAAGCGCTCGCTCGTAGGCTCCCATGGTAATGTCGATGAACTTCTCTGTCACGCCCTTGGCCATCAGGTCAACATACGGGAAACCTGCCGTCCAGCTGCTGCTGCCGTAGAATCCCAAGCGGTAAACGTAGAAGGTGCCCTGCTTTCCTTGATAATCGGCAAGGCGGTCGGTGATATCCACGAACTCGTCGCCCTTTCGGAGGACACACAGACAGCAATCGCCAGCCCGAGGAGCCACATGGCATAGTTCGCCCAGCAGACACTGCCCCTGGTTGTACGACTCGGGCATCTCACTCGGGACATGACCTCCGGCAAAGCCGCTGGGATAGGAATTCTCGTCGTAGATGCCCGTGAGCAACCCCAGTTCCTTGCCTTTCTGCAAAGCGTAACGCCAAAGGCTGAACCATTCGGGCGACAAGTATTCCGTTACGAGTCCGGGGCGAGGATGTACCAATGCGCCGCCAAAGCCTTGCTCCTTCAGTTCCAGGAGCATGCGGTCGATGTCGGTCGTGGTGACATCGGTGTTCCACACCCAGAGCGGAGTCGTGCGGAACTCTGCCGATGGATTATGGAACTGCCCTTGCAGCCGGGAAAGATGCATCTCGCACTTCTGCTTTTCTCCAAACATTTGCAGACAGCAAGCCATCAGAACAGCCACGTAATATACTTTTTTCATTCTTTCACCTTTTCATTCTTTCATTCTTTCATTCTTTCATTTTTCTCAGCATACCCTTATGACAGGAATACCGAGCAAGGCCGCCACCTTCTCGATGCGCGAAGCCACGTGCCCCACGCCAATGGCACAATGATGGCTGGGACCGCCCTTGCTCCATCGCTCGATGAATTCCTTGACATGCAGCGGGAAGCGGTAGCGGCTATTGGTGTTGCCAATGTGCAGCGTCTCGCCCTCCACGCTCTCGCCCTCGGCCACGAGCAGATGGACACCGTCCCTGCCTTCGCAGACGGAGAGCAATGTGGCTGGTCCTTGGCGGACACTCATTTGTATGCCGATGCCCCGTCCGGGCTTGCCGTGGAATACAGTCAGAGGCACCAGCCGTACCCCATCCTGCGCCATCTTCCAATGCCCCGGGCCATCGTGTCCCCACAGCACAACATCGTCGTTGAAGTCCATGGCATACGGCTCAGAGAAGCTTCCGCCTGCACCCAGCAACGACATTATCTTCATGGCATGCGCGTTCTTCACCTCGCACTCGCCGGCCATGGGGATGCCTCGCGCTGTGAGCAACGTGCCAGCAGGAATCAACGTGGTAATAATGTTCTCGTAGTCGCCCCGCGGAGTGCCCTCGTAGTAATAGGCCACGCTGCCCAGCCGATACTGCTCCACCATATGGTCCAAGGCCACGGCAGTGGCGGCAGCATGCCTCAGCTCGTCCTTCGGGCAGAGCGGGTCGATGGAGAATGCCTGTCGAAACTCATCGAGCTTCTGCTCCACATCCTGGGCCGTCACCTGGTCTCGCAAGACCTTCAGCTTGCACATCTCCACTATTTCGAAGTGAGTGCCAAAGGTGGCGGACAGACGGGTAAGGTCGGAATAGACATCGAGCATGCCGCAATAGTAATGCCCAAGCAGTCCCATACGGTTCTGCCTCAAGCCATCCACCACCGCAGCCGCCCTGGTCCACTCCTCCAGCTCTCTCCACATCTGCTCATCGTGCAAATGGCCCGTCAGGATATCGTACTGTATGCCAGCCCTTGCAAGGACGGAAGCCAGCTCGGGGACGGCACATGCCTGACAGTTAGCCAGCCATTCGGCAGTCATCAACGTCCTGTCGCCCATCGCATTGAGGCGCCCGTAGTCGATGGCGGAGGAGGGTTGCACGTTGAGCAGCAGCACAGGGCAATGCGCCGCCTGTGCCACCGGCAGCACCGTGGAGGACAGGGCGTAGGTGGAGACATACACACACAGCAAACCTATCCGTTCGCCATTGAACACCTCCACCGCTTGCATCGCCCGTTCCGGACAATCCACGAAACCGACGTCCACCACCTCTCCGCCCATCGCCACCATTCGGCCACGTATCTCGTCGGAGTAAGCGCAAAGCCTGGGGAATAGGCCCTCGTACTGAGTCCAATACGTTTTCAGGCCTATTCCTATCAGTCCTATTTTCATATTTTCATTCTTTCATTTTTATCGAATAAGCACCTTTCGGCCATCGATGATGTACAGACCCTTCTTCAGACTCCGAGGTTCATCCGCTACTTTCATACCCGTTATGGTGTAAATACCCTTAATGCTCGTTGCGGTCTGTTCCACTCTGTCGATGGCATCCTCATCCTCATTCTTGTAGGAGCCATCTTCCAGGTAAACAATCTTGTGGTCTTCGCGAAGCACAGGATAGCTGTCCTCGTTCAGAGTCTGGCGCCAGACGGGAGCCTCGGTATCACCGTTGTTGAGTTTGTAGCAGAGTTCGCCTGTCGGAGCCATTTCCCTTGCCTCGTCACCGGAATAGCAATTGGTGTGTGCGCCCAGGTTGCTCAGCCTCAGGTCGCTCAGCGCATAGCAGTTCACAATCTTACCCTGAGCCGCCTCGCCTGCAAAACTGCAAAGCTGCACATTGGTGGTCTGCAAGGTGATGTTGCCCACGATATAGACGTTGCTGATGGTAGCCCCGTTCAGCTCGCCACAGACAGCTCCCAAGCGGCAGCCCCTGGCGTGCGTGTTGACAACCGTGGGATTGACCAGACCGAAGTTCTTTATCTGCGCGCTACCGGCAGCACGACCGAAGAGGCCACCCTCCTGACGGTCCTCGATGACGATGTTGAGGTTTCTGATTTCATGTCCTTGTCCGTCGAAACTGCCATAGAAGGTGCGGTTGGTCCCGTCGAATTCGTGGTCGTCGGAGTAGCGCCCGATGGGTTGCATCGCGATGCCAGACATATCGACATCAACGTCCAGGACAGCCATCGCCTGCGTCTTACCGCCGTTGACAAGGTTCGAGAACCATCTGAGACCATAATTGTTGGTCAGGTGATAGACACCCTTTTCGTCAGCATAGCTTTCTCCCTTGTCTGCGCCACAATTCACGCAATAGCCATCCTTGTCGTACTCATGAGGCTGACGATGGGAATCCGTCGCATCGTTGGAGTACGAGATGTTGCCAAGTGGCGTGCCGTCGCAAGCCTGTTCGCCCACCAGATAGACCATGCCATGCGTGTTGTCGAGCACGGGGAACGCATCCTCTCCGAGTGTCTGATAATAGACAGGAGTCAACGAGCCAGCGTTCAGGTTGCAGCAGAGTTCGCCACTGGCAGCATCCAACCCATCGGCAGCAGAGTAGCAGTTCTCCAGGCTACCCTGATTGGTCAGCTGCTGGTGCGTGGTGTAGCAGTTGATGACACTCGAGCTGGCCGTTTCGCCCGCAAAGCCAGTGCATTGTTCGTAGCTGGTATCCACATTCAGTTCGCCTGCGGTGAAGCAGTTTCTGATAGTCGACAGATGCAGTTCGCCGCCCAGGACACCGGCGCGTGCTCCGCCTTCATTGATGATATTGGCATTGATGATACCCACATTCATGATAGTGCTGTTGATAGCACGACTGAAGAAACCGGTTTCGGTGGCATCCCCAACAACAATATTCAGGTTGCGAATAACGTGGCAGCGGCCGTCGAACTGTCCGTTGAAGGTGTTCTGCTTGCCACCGTCAATGTAAGTGCCGATAGGACTGAAGTTGACAATCTCGCTCATGTCAATGTCGTTGGCCAAAGCGAAGTGGAGGCCTCTGTTCCTGCCGCTGTTCACCTGATTCGAAATCCATACCAGATGATAGGGAGTAGAGCACACATACTCGCCTTCCACCAGTTCCGGTTCCACGCCATAGGTCTGGAGATAGTATTTGCTCTGGAGCAGCTCGTCGGTTATCTTGTTTGCCTCGTCTGCCGAGAAGGATCCTTCCAGGAATGCGTCATTGATTGGTGAATAGTAGGTATTCTCGAAGTTTACGATATCATCATAAGACCCCATATTGCAAACGGCATCGTAAACAAGTTCGCCTGCAGCCATCATCCTGATGTAAGCATCCTTCGTCTTGTAGATGTCCATGAATGTCTGGCTCATGCGGCATATCAAGTCGTAGGTCTGCTGGCCTGCTGTCACCTGGGCAGCCTGAGTCACTTCTTCACCAAGTTCAGCCCTCAGAGCTTCGGAGAAGTTGGGAGCAGAATAGTAGTCGGTATTGTCGGGGATATAATCAGCAAGAATGTGAGATGCTATCCCTACCATATTCTCCAGCTGCGAAGAAAGGGCATCGGCAGCCTGTTCGATGTTGCCGTGATAGAAGAGGCGTGCATTGCTCAGGAACGTATCGTTGTTTCTGTTGTAAGTACCCAGGTTCATCACGCCCAGCTTCAGTTCGCCTTCCGTCACATTCACCAGGATGCGGTTCTCGAAGTGTCCCATGCCAAAAGCATAGCAGAGCGAGGTCCAGCTGTTGGGGCCCCACCCCATCAGGTTGCCCTCAGCGTCGTAGCGCTCGCCATAGTAGCTGGGGTTCGTGTCCTTTTCCTCCTCCGTCAGCAAGTCGGTATACGGAGTGTGGTAGTAGTTGTAGTTGCCATTGGCATAGATGAACGTACCATAGTTGTAGGCACATGTGGGCTCGGCATTCTCTATTTCCGAATATCCGCTGATGCGCACTTCATAGATGCCCGGACGCAAGTCTTTTACCGTCTGGTAGATGTCCATCTGCTGGTTCTGGGTGGTGATGACATTCTTCTCACCAGCTGCTGATGCTCCACCGCTATAGGCACCCTTGGCATAAGTCCAGCCCTGGGCATCCGGCTGGGTGAAGTCGGCATTGACGAGAAGGGAAGAGATTTCACTGCCTGCCTGATAGCAGCGCTCGATGGCATTGTCGAGCAGCTTGCCGGCAAATGCTGTCTCCTCCTGCACTTCTTCGACATTGAGCGTGAGGTTTTTCAGGATGCTCAGCGATGTGCCGTTGGGATAAGTCTCGTCTGCGGCTTTTTCTTCATAAAGGTAAGCATTCAGTATGTCCATATCGACGCCCACCAGACCGGGGTTCTCTTCAAGATAGGCCTTAATTTGGTTCAGCTTCTCTATATAGCTGGCATAGGCTTGTTCCGACTCGGCTATCTGCGCACGAAGCTCGGAGAGCGCGTTGTATCCCTCGATGAACTGCTCGTAGGGTGTGCCCACCAGTTCTGCCAGACTGGCGATATAGCTTTCTGTCAGCTCCTTTGTGGCTATCTTTGCCCTGTAGGATTTTGTTTCGGCTGTGATGACGTTGTCCACCATTTCGTTGAAGTCCTCGTCGGTTACGGCATAAGCATACGAATCCTCGCCGGTAGGATAGACCAGTCCATGGGTGCTGTCCAACACAGGACATTCGTCTTCTTCCAATGTCTGATACCAAGCAGGGTTGAAGAAGCTGTTTCCATTCAGCATATAGCACAGTGCACCGGTTTCTGCATTCTCCTGGGCTATTGTTCCCCAGAAGCAGTTATTGACGCTGCCTGCCGCATTCGTCAGCACATCATAGGTGGTGTAGCAGTTGCTCAGGTTGGAGGCTGCTGCTTCGCCCGAGATGCCACCTTTCTGTTGGTGGTCTGTGTTGATTTCGATGCTGCCGCCAGTGAAGCAATAGCTGACGTTGCTAGCATGTATTTCGCCGGCAAGCACACCTGCACGGATGCCTGCCCTGTTGGTGATGACTGCATTGATGACACCGAAATTCTTGATTGTGCCACCGCCGCTGATGCGGCCGAACAAGCCTGCTTCTTGTCCGTCAGTCACATCTATGTAGAGATTGAAGAGGGTGTGTCCTTGTCCGTCGAATGTTCCGCGGAAGTCAGTTGATGAACCCGAGTCATTGTGGTAGCCGATAGGTTCAAAATATCTGTTTTCCATATCGATGTCGTTCATCAGTCGGCCCTTGCTGCCGGTTGCGCCGCGATTGACGATGCGCTGGAAGTAGCGGAGCTGGGCAAATGTGCTTATCTCGTACCAACCGTCTTCGGTGGGGTACATCTTTCCTTCGTCTGTTCCGCAATAGGAGCAGTATCCGTCCTCGTCGAAGTCGTGCTGAATCTGTGCGCTGCCTGTCTCATCGTTGTTGTATACGACTGCACCCGCTGGGGTTCCGTCGCAGTTCAACTTACCATGAGCATAGACTTGTGCATGCGTCGGGTCCTGCGTGGGATAGGCATCTTGGCCGATGGTCTGATACCATACGATGTGGCTTTGGTCGCCATTGAGCAGGAAGCATAGCTCGCCAGGCTGCATGTACTCCACTTCTTCACCTTCGTAGCAGTTGTTCATGGCACCGCCTATGTTCGATGTCAGCATCTCGTAGGTAGTGTAGCAGTTGGTGAAGGATGTTGTGCCGTGTGCCTCTGCTGCGATGGCACCTCGCTGCTCGTGTTCGGTGACGATTTCGATGTCGCCAATCACGTAGCAGTTCTCCACGATGCAGTTAGCCAGCTCGCCTCCGATGACACCGGTACGGACATTCGCCTCCGATACCATCTTGGCTCCGTCAATGCCCAGGTTCTTGACCGTACAGTTTACGCCGCGGCCTATCAGACCAACCTCGTAGCTGTCGTCCATCGTGATGGACAGATTCTTAATGACATGCCCTGCACCGTTGAACACACCATGATAGGGCAAATCGACGTGGTTGCCTTCGTCGGAAAAGAAGCCGATGGGGATTAAGTCGTTCACGCCAGTCATGTCGATGTCCGCCGTCAGCTTGGCGTTAGCCGACGTATTGCCGCTTCTTACGAAAAGGCTGAACTCGAGTAAATCGTTGGCATTACCGATGAGGTAGTTGCCTGCTGAGTCCTGCTGCAAGTCAGCAAAGACGCCTGTATGTGCCATCATTGCACACAACAGGAAGAGGAGTTTCTTTTTCATACCTGATTTGTTTAAGTGCTGATAATATATTGTTTATTGTCCAATCATGAGTAATTTCTTTCCATTCTTGATGTAGATATTCCCTGTCTGTGCTTTCCCGACCTGCATTCCTCTGAGGTCGAACAGGAGGCCCGCCCCATCGGCTGTCGGAGCGAAGATGGCTGTGGCAGGTTCCTTGTAGTCTTGCTGCCAAGCATAGACAGCCCCTGCCATCGTGCCTTCCACATAGAGCCATCCCGAAGAGATGACGCCGGCCGAGAAGATGCCAGGCTTGCTGAAGTTTTGCCTGTACAGCTCCTCCCCATCTGCATCGGTGATGACGATGTCGTCGAAGTAGGCTGCCTCTATGCTGCCGTTGTTATGGTCTTCCCGGAATCCTATCATGCCATAGTTGAACTCCCCATAGCGCTTGTCCACCATCACCCCGTCGATATATGTTGTAGCCACGCGGCTGCCCGTGACTTCAATCCTGAGCTTGAACGCCTTGCCCACTTGGGGTTGCACAAACGGCGCTATGCTGAAGTCGCCCAGCAGCGTCACTCCGCCGCCCAGCCACTGGTGGGGGCGCAGGCGAGGATTACCGTCCTGCTCCAGATTGACCTGCAGCATATAGTAGTTGTCCCTGTCCTTTGCCGCAAAGCAGATGCCTGCCGATTGCTTTGCCACCCTCACCTTCATCTCGATATTGTAGCTCATGCCATCGTTCAGTTCCGGATGCTCCCAGTCGTCGAACGTGCCACTCATGGCATCGGCTTCTACGAGGAAGAAGCAATCTGTCGGGAAAAGCGTCGCTTCCAGTTTCGTCCGGCCATCCTCGTGCCTTAGCTTTGCCTGTTCTATTGTGCCAGTCTTTGGGTAGAGGAGGTAGGCCTCGCTGATGTCATCCTGGAGGGAGATGGTGCTGGAGGTCATGCCAGCGTCAATGTTGCCGAAGAGATAGACATGGTGTCCGTCGATTATCTTGTGGATATAGTTCAGCGCATGCAGGCCACCTTCTGTCACGACGTCGGCTTTGTCGCTTTCCGTGCTTAATGCCTGTTGCAGACTCTCCTTGCTTGGCTGGCCGACCACCACAGCCCTTCCCTTACCTTCTCCCGACTCCAACATGCGGGCCACCACCGACTGGATTTCCTCATTCGTGGCATGGCCGTCGGCTGTCTGCGACGGGGTCTGGGTGGTGAAGATGACCAGAGCTCCTGCCTCCCATGCCTGTTCAATCTTCCTGAGGTTGCTGATGGAGATGACTCTGACGCTCGGCAGGATGATGGTATGGAAGTGCTCTGTGTTCACGCGATTGCTCATCGTCAGAGTGCCGTCGCTGCCCACGCTGCAGCGGTCGTCGAGCACCTCGGGATGGAGGTAGGTGAAGTCCCGTCCCAGTTCGTCTGTCAGCAGTCGCGACACCTGGTCGTAGTCCAGTCCGGCTATGTCCACGCTGCCATGATAGTACCCTTTGGGACCGTCGAGGTAGGTGCCGCCCATCAGCGTCTGAATGGGATAAAGCACAGCGATGTCGGCCACATGCTGCCCCGGGCGGCACAGCATGTACTTCATGCGAGCCAGGAAGGTGTTGAAGTCTGCAAGACGACTGTTATAGATAGGATTGCGCCATGACAGTTCGGGCAGATAGGTGACATCTCCCGTGTTGTACCACACAGCATGCGGGATGAGGTTGTTGATGCCCTTGGTGTACTGCTCGATGGCTATCTGATACATGTAGTCCACCGAGATGTTCCCCATGGCACCGTAGGTCTCGCTCATCACTTCGTCGTGGTCCCAGTTGTTGGCCGACGAGGACACCACCTTGTACAGATTCTCGGTGGGCTGTGCTCCGCCGATGCGGTCGATGCCGGGTGCATGCATGTACTTGCCGTCGAGCATCAGGTCGCCGCTCACACAAGTGGCGTTGAGCACCTCCTCCTGGTCCTGATGGCCTGTTGATTTGATGCCATGTGCCTCGGCCCACTCTGCCAGCGTCTTCATGAACCCTTCGGCATAGAGCGTGGCTCTGGTGCTGAAGAGTTGGCAGCGAGCGGCAGCGGTCTGTTCGCCCAGACTGTACCAAAGGGCAGGGTAGAGGCTGTCGGGGGCAAAGCCATACATCTGCTCGAAGCGTTGGTTGAAGCCCTCCGTCCACATGCGCCCGTCGCCCCGATAGGTGGTCGGCTCGTCGAAGAAAGTGCTGGTTATCGTTGTACCGAAGGCTTCGGGGAAATGCTTGTAGTACTGTTCGTGCGTGTCCTCGATGAAAAGCTTTACGGCATCGGGATTCATATAGTCCACATTCGGGTCGCCCGAGTCAACGCAGCTGAATACCATTATCTTCCACTGGCCGTAACCTGTGGGAGGCGTCCAC
>DGTM01000051.1:5694-21754 GCA_002394305.1 Prevotellaceae bacterium UBA4336 | reverse complement strand
CGGACTATATGCCGCCACTGCCACCACCGTGCCCGCGATGGTGCTGAGGTCCAGCGTGTACTTCTTCAGGGGGTAGGCTGTGCGCTCTGTCTTGTCGAGTCGCTTGATGGTCATGCCCGGATGGTTGTTCCTGAAGCGCGCGACACCATTGCCGAAGGTGTAGCCCATGCTGCCGCTCGGAAAACCATACTCGTCGTAGAGCGACATCTGCACGCCCTTCTCCCGTGCCATCTCCACCACGCGGCCATACAGACGGAAATACTCTTCGCTCAGATAGGCAGGACGGAAATTGCCGCCATAGGGCAGGATGGCACAGCCGCCGTAGAGGTCGGTGTCTATCATGTTCCCGAACTGGTTCTCCATCTCCCCCTCCTGAATCGGAGTGTTGTTCCAGAACCAGAGGGGAATGGGGCGCCACTTCTTGCCGGGTTTCAAGAACTCGCTGCACGAATAGGGAGCCTGAGCTCCTGCTCCAAGAACTGCAGTAAGCACGATGGCCAGCAGGGCCGTTTTGCACTTGAATAACTTCATGTTTTGCATCGAAAAACAATTATCTCGGTGCAAAGCTATGATTTATTGTAGGTCTGAATGAAGAATGTTTGACACTTTTCTGTAACAATTTGACATTTCGCGGGGCGCGCCTTGTGGATTGCGGTCTACTTCACCTCTCCGTTTGTGGCCTGCTCCAGGGTCAGGGGCACATATACCATATTATATATATAAGGCTCCTCCTCGTAGAAGAAGGCGAGGCGTCCGTCCTTCTGCTGGCACATGGTGGAGTAGGCGGAACGCTTGTCGGTGACTTGCAGGCCGAGCTTCCAGCCTTCGGCGAACGTGGCGGAGGTGTAGCTGCGGCCCTGACTTCCGCTTTGGTCGTCGGCCTTCGGTTCCTCGAGGACCTTATAGTAGATGCTCACGTCGGCCCGGGTGTCGGCCTTCGGCAGGCTTTGGAGGGCGACGTGAACGCGCTTTCCGTCGGCTGTGCGGCGACCGCGCACGATGAGTATCTCGCCATTGCAGCTGTTGGCACCCACCTTGATGCCCGTCGGCACGTCGTGACTGTTGACGGGCTTGTCCCAGGAGCCTTCGGTGGTGCTGCCCTGGGCGAAGGTCCAGATGTTGAACGTGCGGCCGTACCACTTCCTGCCGCTCAGCACGATTTGTCCCGAGGGCAGTTCCTCCACCTTGGGCTCGTCGCTGTCGGGGGCAGCCTGCAGCGACGGGTTGCCGCCAAGCAGCTGCCAGGTCATGCCCATGTCGTCGCTGTAGACGACGTAGGCGCCCTTCAGTCCGGTGCCCCGCAGCAGGAGGGCGGCATAGAGGCGGTAGTAGCTGCCTACCTTCGTCACGCGGCTCTGCAGTATCTTGCCGCTGCCGAAGAAGCCCGCCCAGGCAAAGACGCCCGTGCCGTCGTCGGTGTCCGTCTGCTGGAAGAGCGCACCTTTCCGCCCCCAGAACTGCTGGGTGATGTCCTCCGGGGCGCTCCAGGTGTGGCCGCCGTCGGTGGTGATCTGTCGTGCGATGAACGGCCGATGGTCGGCTTTGGCGTAGGCATAGATGCACTTTCCGCTGACGGTGATGAGCACGCCGCGCCCGCTTTCGCGGTCCAGACAGAGGGCCGGGTCGCCGAAGCCCACGCCGAAGACGTTCTCGCTTCCGCCTATGCCGTCGGCTATCTTGGTCTCTTCCGACCACTTGCGGCCGTTGTTCTTGGAGATACGCATCACCTGGTCGACCTCTCCGAAGCCGATATCGGTGCCGCAGACGCGGTAGTCGTAGATGGCGACGAGTTCGCCTTTCTTGTTCTTGGCGATGGCCGGGATGCGGTAGACGTCGCGTGTGCTGTCGCGCGAGTAGGCCAGAATCTGCTTTTCGCTGCGCTGAATCGGCTGAAGCTCAGAGGCTCCGGTGGTGGCGTCGACGCCCTGTGCGAAGGCCGTCAGTGCGCCCGCGGGCAGGAGAAGGAGCAGGAGGATGTGTGCCGGACAGTCGTTCTTGCTGCAACAGTCGCAGCAGCTGCACTTGCCGTCGCCGCGAAGATAGCGGTACAGCACGAAGGCGGCCACCAGGATGACTGCCGAGAGGAGGATAATGCTTTGTGTATTCATAGTACTTAATTCATAATTCTTAATTCATAATTCTTAATTCTTAATTCATAATTCTTAATTCATAATTCTTAATTCATAATTCTTAATTCATAATTCACATTTGACAATTCATAATTCTTAATTCATAATTCATAATTAGGCTACGCCCTTGGCAATTCATAATTGATTGGCGTCCCTTGCTTCTTTACTCAACATGTAACTTTGATTCTTCTTCGCAAAGCTCAGGCGCAAGCGGAACGTTCTTCACTCTTCACTCTTTTTTCATTCTTTCACCGGAAGTTCTCCCCTTTGGGGGAGTTAGAGGGGGGCCAATATGTTTACGACGAACGCCACAATCCATGCTATGGTGCATTGCCCTACCATGATGAAGAGCATCCAGCGGGTGCCGAGCTCGCGGCGGACGGTTGCCATCGTTGCCATGCAGGGGGTGTAGAGCAGGCAGAAGACGAGCAAGGTGTAGGCCACGCCGGGCGAGAAGATGCTGGTGATGGCTACTCCGGCAAAGAGGGTGCTGAGCGTGCTCACTACGACTTCCTTTGCCAGCAGGCCGCAAACCAGGGCCGTGACGATGCGCCAATCGCCGCAGCCCAGCGGTTCGAACAGCGGAGCCACGAGGCTGGAGAGCTGGGCCAGCATGCTGCGCGATGCCTCGGCCGCAGGCACCATCTGCAGGTGGAAGTCGAATGTCTGCAGGAGCCACACGATGATGCTTGCCAGGAAGATGACGGTAAAGGCCCGTGTGAGGAAGTCCCTGGCCTTGTCCCACAGCAGATGCCAGATGTTCATCGGCACGGGCATGCGGTAGTTGGGCAGCTCCATGACGAAGGGCACCGCCTCGCCGCGGAAGAGGGTGCGCTTCAGGATGAGTGCCACGACGATGCCCACGAGGATGCCGAGCACGTAGAGCGACATCATGACCCACGCGGCGTGCCCGGGGAAGAAGGCCGCTGCGAAGAAGGCGTAGATGGGAATCTTGGCCGTGCACGACATGAAGGGCGTGAGCAGGATGGTCAGTCTGCGGTCGCGCTCGCTGGGCAGTGTGCGGCTTGCCATAATGCTGGGCACGGAACACCCGAAGCCTATGAGCAGGGGCACGATGCTCCGGCCGGAGAGCCCGAGGCCGCGGAGCAGGCGGTCCATGACGAAGGCTATGCGTGCCATGTAGCCGGTGTCCTCGAGCATGCTGAGGAAGAAGAACAGGCACACGATGAGGGGCAGAAAGACCAGCACGGTGCCGACGCCGGAGTAGATGCCGTCGATGATGAGCGAATGGACGGGCGCCGCGATGTTCCACTCGGTGAGCAGCTGGTCGGAGTAGGCGGTGAAGCGGTCGATGCCCTCCTGGAAGAGGTCCTGCAGCCAGGCGCCGATGGTGTTGAAGGTCAGGTAGAAGACCGCTGCCATGATGAGCAGGAAGGCGGGGATGGCCGTGTAGCGGCCGGTCAGGACCTTGTCGATGCGCACGCTGCGGCGGTGCTCGCTGCTCTCCTCCGGGTGGACCACACAGCGTTGGCTCACGCCGAGGATGAAGCGGAAGCGCATGTCGGCCATCGCAGCCTGGCGGTCCAGCCCGCGTTCCTCCTCCATCTGCCGGATGATGTGCTCCACGGTTTCCTGTTCGTTCTGCGTGAGCCGGAGCGCATCGGCCACGAGCTTGTCGCCCTCGATGAGCTTGCTTGCCGCGAAGCGGACGGGTATGCCTGCGGCCTGGGCGTGGTCCTCGATGAAGTGCATGATGGCGTGCAGGCAGCGATGCACTGCGCCGCCGTGCTCCGCGGGACTGCAGAAGTCCTGCCGCGCCGGGCCTTCCTTGTAGCGGGCCACGTGGATGGCGTGGCTCACCACCTCGTCCACGCCCTCGTTCTTCATGGCGCTGATGGGCACGACGGGTATGCCGAGCATCTGTTCCATGTGGTTGATGCGGATGGTGCCGCCGTTGCCCCGCACCTCGTCCATCATATTGAGGGCAAGCACCATAGGGATGCCCAGCTCCATGAGCTGCATGGTCAGGTAGAGGTTGCGCTCGATGTTTGTGGCGTCCACGATGTTGATGATGCCGCTCGGATGGCTCTCCAGGATGAACTGGCGGCTGATGACCTCCTCGCTGGTGTAGGGACTGAGGCTGTAGATGCCGGGCAGGTCGGTGACGGTGGCTGTGGGGTGGCCCTTGATGGTGCCGTCCTTGCGGTCGATGGTCACGCCCGGGAAGTTGCCGACGTGCTGTTTGCTGCCCGTCAGCTGGTTGAAGAGTGTGGTCTTGCCGCTGTTCTGGTTGCCGACGAGGGCAAAGGTGAGCGGCCCCTTTATTGCCGACGTAGCAGGGTGGAACGCGTCCTCATCGTGGTAGCGGCCTTCCTCGCCGAAGCCGGGATGGGAAAGAGAACCGCTCCCACCAGACCCTCTCCCATCCTCTCCCTTGTAGGGAGAGGGGTATATACCCTCCCCCTGCAAGGGGGAGTTGGAGGGGGTCCGGGGGGGCTGGGAAGTCTGGGGGGTCCGGGTGGTCCGGGGGCTCTGGTTGTCAAGGATGGGGGCAATCTCTATCTCCTCCGCGTCGGCCAGGCGCAGGGTCAGTTCGTAGCCGTGGATGCGCAGTTCCATCGGGTCGCCCAGGGGTGCAAACTTCTGCAGCGTCACCTGTGCGCCGGGTATGACGCCCATGTCCAGGAAGTGCTGCCGGAGTGCGCCATCGCCTCCGACCTTGAGGATCACGGCCGTCTGTCCTTTTTCAAGTTCTCTCAGAGTCATCGTTTCTTGTCCTTTTTGACACTTTGCTTTGCAAAGATACGAAAAAAAGAGCAGACGGCAAGCACACGTCGGCCCTATCGGAGGAAAATACCTAAAAAAGATGAGCCGCACGGCATAAAACTCTTCGCCGCACGGCATAAAATTCTTCGCCGCGCGGCATAAAACTCTTCGCCGCACGGCAACAAATTCCTTCCCGCACACCACAAAACTATTTCCAAGGCTTTGAAATAAATTTCAGAGGCACTAAAATATATTTCCAAGCCTTTGAAATATATTTCCGTGCCTCTGAAAAAGTTTTTATCCGCGGGGCGAAGAATTTGTTGCCGCGGGGCAGGGAATTTGTTGCCGCGGGGTGACAGCTTTGTTCCTGTGGGACAGGAGGTTCCTTGCCTCGGGGCGGGGTGGTTTACTCTGCGGGGGCCTCGGGCGTCTCGTCCTTCTTCTTGGCGAGATACTCGGGGAGCGACATGCCGGCCTGGTCGAAGAGGTCGGCCAGGGGAGGCACGCTCTTCATCAGTCCGGCGAGGAATCCGGCGGTGCTCGTCTTGCCGTCGGCGGTGCCGGAGCCGCCGTCCCAGACGGTCACCTTGTCGATGTTGATGCCCTTGATGGCTTCGACCTGTGTCTTGACGAGTTCGGGGAGCTTCTCCAGCAGGAGCAGCGTGTAGGCCTTCGTCGCGTCGCCGCCGGCGGCCTGAATCATCTTGTCGTAGCCCTCGGCCTGCTTGGTGAGTATCTGGAACAAGCCCTTAGCCTCGGCCTCCATCTTGGCGTAGATGGCATCAGCCTCGCCCTTGGCATTGACGCGCTTCTGCTCTGCCTCTGCCTCTGCCTCGATGACGACGCGCTGCTTCTCAATCTCCTGTGCCACGATGACGTTGGCCTGCTGGCTGGCACGCTCGCGGTCGGCACGGGCATTCTCGGCTTTCTGCTCGGCGGCATAGGCCTCTTCGAGTGCCTGGGCCTGGGCCACCTTCTCGGCGGCAACAGCTTTGCGCTGTGCCTCGGCCTCGCGTTCGCGCCGGTTGGCATCGGAGTTGGCGATGGCTATCTTGGCTTCGTTCTCGCCCTGGACGGCCTGTGCGTTGGCTTCGGCCGTGCGGATGCGCGTCTCGCGGACGGCTTCGGCCTTACCGATTTCGCCGTTCCGTTCCTGTTCGGCCACGCGGACCTTGGCTTCGTTGATGGCCTTCGCAGCTGCTTCCTGCCCGAGGGCTTCGATGTAGCCGCTCTCGTCGTTGATGTCCGTCACGTTCACGTTGATGAGCCGCAGGCCGATTTTCTTCAGCTCGACCTCCACGTTCGACGTGATGGCCTCCAGGAACTTGTCGCGGTCGGAGTTCAGCTCTTCGATGCTCATCGTGGCGATGACGAGACGCAGCTGCCCGAACAGGATGTCGCGGGCCAGCTCCTGTATCTGCTGCGCCGAGAGGCCGAGCAGACGTTCGGCAGCGGCGAGCATGCTCTCGGGCTCGGTGCTGATGCCCACCGTGAAGCGGCAGGGCACGTCGACGCGAATGTTCTGCCTGGACAGGGCGTTGGTCAGGTTGGCATCGATGCCGATGGGTGTGAGGGAGAGGTACGCGTAGTCCTGGATGATGGGCCACACGAAGGTGCCTCCGCCGTGCACGCACTTGGCGCTCTTGCTTGAGCGGGATGTGCCGTAGACGACCAGAATCTTGTCGCTCGGGCAACGGCGATAACGGTTGAGCAGCGCCATGATGAGCAGCAAGCCCACTACCGCGCCAATCAGGGTAAGATAGAAGAATTCCATGATGTTAATGTTTTTTGGGGTTTATTGCTTGCCTATACTTTCTCCACGAGCAGGGTGTGGTCGCCCACGATCTCCACGATGCGCACCTTCGCCCCGCTGGGAATCAGCTCTCCGTCCGTGACGGCGGGCAGCTCCTGCACCGACCCTTGGAAGGAATACTGGATGCGTCCCTCGCCGCTGCGCCGTGCGGGGATGCGCAGATAGACGTCGGCCACCTGGCCCACGCTCTCGTCGAGCCGGAACGTGCCGTCGTGCTCGAGGCGGCGCATCTGCCTGTAGACGAAGGCGAAGACCGCGACGAAGGCACAGCCGGTGAGCAGGGCTGCGAGGCACAGCAGGTAGGGATTCCCCGTCACCGAAGCGAAGCAGACGCCGCCCCACCCTGCGCCGAGCAGGAAGTTGACGATGTTGCGCACGGAGAAGAGCTGGAGCGTGCCGCCGGCATCGAGTGTGCCGCCGTCGGCATCGCCGCCCGCATCGAAGTCCAGGTCCGCGCCGTCGGCATCGCCGATGCCCACGAACGTCATCACCATCTGAATGAGAAACACCACCGAAGCCACGATGGCTACCACCCAATAGAGGCGCAGAGACGGGTCGAGCCCTGCGAACCAATCTGTCAGCATATTCATGTTCTTGTCGTTTTGTTCACGTCGTTTTCACCTACAAAGTTAGGTTTTTTTTCCCAACGAGCGAACAAAATTGGCAATAAGGTTGCATTTTCTACACCTTTTTTATATGTTTGCAAGACGAATTTTACAAAAACAAACAAATATGGCACAGCACCCTTTGGAAAAGTTCCGCTTTTGCCCCCTGTGCGGGTCGCACAGATTCGTGGAGAACAACGTGAAGAGCAAACGCTGCCAGGACTGCGGCTTCGTCTACTACTTCAACCCGAGCGCCTCGACCGTGGCGGTCATTGTCAACGACCGGGACGAGCTGCTCGTGGTGCGGCGGGCCAAGGAGCCGGCCCTGGGCACACTCGACCTGCCCGGAGGCTTCTGCGACTGCTACGAGACGAGCGAGCAGGGGGTGGCACGCGAGGTGAAGGAGGAGACGGGGCTCTGCGTGGAGCACACCGAGTTCCTCTTCACCATACCCAACATCTACCCGTACGGCGGACTGGACATCCACACCATCGACCAGTTCTTCCTCTGCCGCGTGGCGGACACAGCCGTCGCCGTGGCCGACGACGATGCCGCGGAGCTCATGTGGCTGCCATGGGCTGAGGTGCGGCCCGAGCTGTTCGGACTGAAGTCCATCAGCCAGGGCGTCAGGCGTCTGCTGCAGTGGCACGCTGGGCGTCGGGCCAGCGACCGCTGAGCCAAGGCACACGCTCGATGTACGGCACCAGCCAGGCGCACAGGCCGAAGATGACGGGCAGGAGGATGAGCACATCGTCGGCCCTGCCATAGATGCTGCGGCCGTACGAGAGGTGCATGAACTTGTAGAAATAGAGCATCGGGTAGTGCGAGATGAAGAAGACCATGCTGTGCTCCCCGATGAAGCACAGCAGGGGGATGCGCGGCACATGCGCCGTCAGCAGCACACCCGCCAGGCCGCACAGCACAAGCGTCGCGTTCACGACAGCCATCACGGGGTGCCCCGTGAACATGTTCTGGCTCATGTTGTACGAGCCGGGCAGCACGATGTTCAGCACGACGAACGCCGCCACCATCACCCACGAGGCGGCAGCCACCGTCTCGCCCTCGTAGCGCTGCATCACCCAGTGCCACAGCCGCCCCAGGTAGAAGAAGTAGCAGGCGATGAAGACGTTGCCCAGGCTCATCGGCACACGGTTCCCCGTGCGGAACGCCCAGTAGCTGACGGCCGGGAAGAGCACCGCGAGCCAGCACAGGTGCCGCACCTTGTCGATGTAGCGCACCATCATGTAGACGGTGAAGAAGGAGAAGAGGAACCAGATGGGCGAGTTGCCGTAAAAGCCGCTCTTCATCCAGACGTGCTCCCACTCCAGCGGTTCGACGAACTGGCCGTAGCGCTCCGTCAGGGCAGGATAGAAGCTGAAGTAGACGACGGCGCCGATGATGCCGCTCGCCAAGTAGGGGATGAGCAGCCGCCGGCTGCGGTCGCGCAGGTAGCCGAGGTCCGTCCCGGCGGTCGTGCCCTTGTTGAAGTAGCCGGCCTTGAAGAAGAAGAAGCTCATGAAGAAGAAGCTCCACTGCATCACCGTGCGCCACCATTCCTGCCCCTCCTCTCCGCAGAAGGACATGACGTGCAGCGTGACCATACGGATGATGCAGATGCCGCAGAGGATGTCAAAGGCGTGGTTACGTTGTTTCTTCATTCTTCACTCTTCATTCTTCATTTCCGGAAAGACGAGCTCCTCGGGGCGGTGGCTGACCTTCATCTCGTCGGGGATGTCCTTGCGCACCTGTCCGTAGTGGTTCGTCAAGTAGAGCAGGAGGTCGCGGGGCGCCCTTACCTGCAGGGGGCCGAGCGTGACGGTCTGTGCCTCGGTGACGTCTGCCGCGGGCAGGTGCTCGCTCTTCGTGATGACGTTCTTGACCTCGTCGAGCCGACAGCCGTTGAACATCGTCTGCACCCTGTACATTATATTATATATAGCGCGTTTGCCCAGCAGGGTGATGAGCACGCGTGTGCCCAGGCAGGCCAGCCAGCTGCGGGGCCGGGGCTCAGGGATGTCGCACTTGCCGCAGTGCCGCCACTGCCATATCTCGGTGGCGATGAAGAGTCCGTTCAAGAAGTAGACGGCCTCGTGCTGCAACCGTCCGAGCCACTGCCGGCGCGGCATTTTGTCGAAGGGAAAGATGTCGACGTAGATGCCCTGGTGCATGTCGATGTGGCTGAAGGTGGATTCGGAGAAGCGCGACCCGTTCATGCGCACCTTCATGAAGAAGAAGGGTGTGTGCGGCTCGGTCTCGGGTGTCTGCAGGAAAAAGCGGTCGCCCATCTCCTGCTGTGCGATGCTGGCGAAACGCTCGTAGTCGGGGCGCAGCATGCCCACGTCGACATCGTCGTCCCAGGGCAGCATCTTCCCCCAGAAGTAGGCGCCGACGGCCGTCCCGCCCGTGATGAAGTAGCATATGCCGTGCTTGTCGCAGATGCGCTTCACCTCGGAGAGCGTCGCGTAGAGCGCGTCCTGAAGCCGCTGGAGTTCCTGCTCTTTATAATTCATAATTCACAATTCATCATTCATAATTAGATTCTTTGGACCATCGGAGACCTTCCTTTTTGTTCTCGCTTCCTTTATTGAATTGAGAATTATGAATTGTGAATTAACGGTGCCACCTTCTTCGTGCCCAGGGCATTCATGTACTCCATGTCGCCGGTGCCTTCCCACATGTCGGTCTTGGCGCTGAGGTTGTCGATGTGGTTCACCACGATGGCCTCCTGTGTGCAGGGCACGACGGGGCTTCCCCACTCGCGCGTGCCGTGGTGAGCCAGTACGCAGTGCACGATGCGCTTCGTCTCGTCGTCGCTCACGCCCTTGCCCTTGAGGATGTTGTGCAGCCAGTGGGCCCCGATGTAGATGTGGCCGAGCAGGTACATGTCGGGCTGTGCCTCGCCCTGACGGCTGTACTCGCTGGTCTTGCCGCAGTCGTGGAAGAGGATAGAGAGGATGCAGTGCTCCGCCTTCACCGCGTAGGGCAGGCAGGGATAGAGCCCCTCGAACATGTGCAGCATCTGCCAGGTGTGGTTCAGCAGCCCGCCGGGATAGGCGTGGTGCATGCTGGTGGCAGCAGGATACTGGCTGAAGGGCTCGTAGAAGCGTGCAGCAAACTCCTCGATGATGTCCATGAGCTGGCGGTCCGAGCAATAGCCGAGCAGCTTCTTGACTGTGTCGTCCCAGACGTCGCGGCGCACGGGTCGCGGCAACAGGTTGTAGAGGGGGTGGTCCAGCAGCGGCTCGCCCATGGCCTTGAGGTCGCGCAGGTCGCACGACTTCTTGCCGTCGTTGTCCTTGATGTTGTAGAAGACGACCAGCCCGCCCACCTGCGGTCCGGCCGTGGGCGGCATGTCCCAGACGGCCACGTTCATCGTCTCGGTGAGGTTCGCCACCTTGAGCGAGGCATAGGGCGCACCGGTGCGGGTCGTCCCGTTGCTGCGGCTTATGACGAGGTATTCCTTGTTGTTCATCCTTGTGCTTAACTTGTTTTGTGCAGGCAAAGTTAAGCATTATTTCGCACATATCGGCAAAAAACGGCAAAAATGTTTCGTCCCGAGCACCAATCCCCCGTGCCGCCCCCTCAGGAAGAGCACGGCGCTTCCGAGATAAGAGCACAGCGCTTCCTGGATAAGAGCACGGCGCTTCCTGGATAAGAGCACGGCGCTTCCGAGATAAGAGCACAGCGCTTCCTGGATAAGAGCACGGCGCTTCCTGGATAAGAGCACGGCGCTTCTTGGATAAGAGCACGGCGCTTCCTGGATAAGAGCACGGCGCTTCTGCCGGAAGGGTACAGAACAAAACAATCCCCGGCCCATCGCTATGTGCCAGGGATTGAAAAAAAAGAGATAAGTGAAAACAGAGTATATTATGATTTTTTTTGTCCTTTGGTCTGTCCGTTATCTTCGTGTATCACCTTCTGGAGTGCGGCTGGAGTCTGACACCCGGTCGACGACCGACGTCTGACTGCCGATTGAAGAAGATATCTGCTAAAATGTGTTTTTCACGTATTGTGGTTGAGATGTTAGTTTTTCTGGGTGCAAAATTAGTAAGTATTCTGCAAAGAGCACCAAACAAAACGGACGAAAAACTTAGCAAAAACTCCTTTTGTGTATTATATGTCAAAATAATATGCTATTTTTGCAAAGAAAATCGTACGAAATGCCATGAAAAAGAAAGAAATTCTCTCCGCTGTAGAGCGAAATCGCAGGGTTTTGGAGGAACACGGCCTCCTGGTGCTCGACAAGATAGCTTCCCTGCCAACACAGGGCGAACCGTTCATCTCGCGCAACCTCGTTGTTGGGCTCAACATCGGGGGGACAGCCCATGTGGAATACGACACACAGCCCGTCGACTTCCGCCCCAACGACATGTTCGTACTCATGCCCAAGCATACGGTCAACATCCTGCAGGTCTCCGACGACCTCGAAATCATCGCCATTATCGTCTCCCCCGAAAAGTTCGACCGCATGAAGCACGACTACCCCAACGGCTACCACGAGAATCTGCACTACCACTGGCAGGCCCACATCCAGCTGACCGAGAGCCAGGCGGCAGACGTCCACGCGCTGATGAGCGTAATGTACTCCGTCTGCTGGTCGGAGAGCCAGCGCAAGGTGAGGCTCTACCACCACCTGATGGAGGCACTGCTCGTGCTGCTGCAGGACTATTGCCAGGCCGACGGCCTCAACACGCACAAGCCTTCGCCCCACGAGATGATACTGGCCCACTTCGTGGACGCCGTCATGGAGCACTACACCGAGTCGCGCGAGGTGCGCTTCTACGCCAGCCTCTTCTGCCTCTCGCCCAAGCATTTCTCTGCCATCATCAAGCAGCAGTCTGGCAAGAACGCCAGCGACTGGATCTCGGACTACGTCATCGCACAGGCCAAGGCCATGCTCTGCTACCAGCACCACCTCTCCATCCAACAGATATCGCAGCGCCTCGGCTTCCCCGACCAGGCTGCCTTCGCCCGCTACTTCAAGACCTACACGGGCATGTCGGCCCGCGAATTCAGGGACAAGCGCCTGCTGCTGTAGCCGCACCGACGCACCGCCACACAAACAAAGAAAGGGTGTGTCAGAATACGGCCAAAAGCTTATAAACATAAAAGGGGGCGTGTCGACTAATTTGACACACCCCCTTTACATTATCTATATATACGCGCGCGAGGCACGCCTGCGGGTCTTACTCCTCGGCCGGAGCATTGCTGCCACGCTCGGGGCGCGGACGACGCTCGCGACGTTCGCCGCGCTCGGGACGCGGACGGCGTTCGCGTTCCACGTAGCCCTCGGGCTTCTCGAGCAATGCGCGGCGGCTCAGCTTGAACTTGCCTGTCTTGGGGTCGATCTCCAGCAGCTTCACCTGCACCTTGTCGCCTTCCTTGAGGCCCGACTCTTCGACGGTCTCGAGGCGCTTCCAGTCTATCTCGCTGATGTGCAGCAAGCCGTCCTTGCCGGGCATGAACTCTACGAAGCAGCCATAAGGCATGATGCTGCGCACGGTTCCCTCGTAGACTTCGCCCACCTCGGGCACGGCCACGATGGCCTTTATCTTGGCGATGGCAGCGTCGATGCTCTCCTTGTTGGGGCCGCTCACCTGAATCTTGCCCACGCCGTCCTCTTCGTCGATGGTGATGACGGCGCCGGTGTCTTCCTGCATGCCCTGGATGATCTTTCCGCCGGGGCCGATGACGGCGCCGATGAATTCCTTCGGGATGATCATCTGCTCAATGCGCGGAACGTGCGGCTTCAGTTCCGGACGCGGAGCATCGAGCGTCTTCATCATCTCGGCCAGTATGTGCTCGCGGCCTGCCTTGGCCTGCATGAGGGCCTTTTCGAGAATCTCGTAAGAGAGGCCGTCGCACTTGATGTCCATCTGTGTGGCGGTCAGTCCGTTCGGGGTGCCGGTGGTCTTGAAGTCCATGTCGCCCAGGTGGTCTTCGTCACCCAGGATGTCGCTGAGCACGGCGTACTTGTCCTCGCCGGGGTTCTTGATGAGTCCCATGGCAATGCCGCTCACGGGGGACTTGATGGGGACGCCTGCGTCCATGAGTGCCAGACAGCCTGCACAGGTGCTTGCCATCGAGCTGGAGCCGTTGCTCTCGAGTATGTCGCTCACGACACGAATGGTGTAGGGGAAGTCCTTCGGCAGCTGACCCTTGAGGCCGCGCCATGCCAGATGGCCGTGGCCGATCTCGCGGCGGCCTACGCCACGCTGTGCCTTGGCCTCGCCGGTGGAGAAGGGCGGGAAGTTGTAGTGCAGCAGGAAGCGCTGGTATTCGCGCACGAGTACGTCGTCGACAAGTTTCTCGTCGAGCTTAGTGCCGAGCGTACATGTGGCGAGCGACTGTGTCTCACCGCGTGTGAAGATGGCGCTGCCGTGAGGTCCGGGCAGGGGGCTGACTTCGCACCAGATGGGGCGGATGTCGGTTGTCTTGCGTCCGTCGAGGCGTATGCCTTCGTCGAGGATGCAGCGGCGCATGGCGTCGCGCTCCACGTCGTGGTAGTAGCGGTCGATGAGGGTGTTCTTCTCCTCCAGTTCCTCGGGGGCCATGTCGGCATGAGCCTCGGCGTATGCTGCCTTGAACTCTTCGCGGATGGCTTCGAAGGCCTCGGCGCGTGCGTGCTTCTCGAGGCCCTGCTTGGTGACGTCGTAAGCCTTCTGGTAGCAGGCCTGCTTGACGGCTTCGCGAAGTTCTTCGTCGTTCACCTCGTGGCAGTATTCGCGCTTGACGTCCTTGCCGAGCTCCTTGCTCAGTTCCTTCTGCAGGCGGCACATGGGCTTGATGGCTTCGTGGGCGGCCTTGAGGGCTGCCAGGAGGTCGGTCTCCTGCACTTCCTTCATCTCGCCCTCCACCATCATGATGTTCTCCTCGGTAGCGCCGACCATGAGGTCCATGTCGGCCTCTTCGAGCTGCTGGAAGGTGGGGTTGATGACGAACTCGCCGCCGATGCGTGCCACGCGGACCTCAGAGATGGGTCCCTCGAAGGGGATGTCGCTGCAGGCCAAGGCTGCGGAGGCTGCAAAGCCAGCCAGAGCATCGGGCATGTCCACGCCGTCGGCGGAGAAGAGGATTACGTTCACATACACTTCAGCATGGTAGTTGCTGGGGAAAAGGGGACGCAGGGCGCGGTCCACCAGGCGACAAGTCAGGATCTCGTCGTCGTTTGCCTTACCCTCACGCTTTGTGAACCCGCCGGGGAAACGTCCGGCTGCGAAATACTTTTCTCTGTACTCAACCTGTAAGGGCATGAAATCTGTTCCGGGAACGGCATCTTTGGCTGCGCAAACAGTGGCCAGGAGCATCGTGTTGTTCATGCGGAGCATCACGGAACCATCGGCTTGCTTGGCAAGTTTCCCGGTCTCGATGCTGATGGTTCTCCCATCAGGCAACTCGACTGTCTTTGTAATTACGTTCATCTTGATTAAATTAAACTTATTGTATCTTGTGTAAAAAATCGCACAAAGGTACGACTTTTTATTCATAATTCGCAATTCATAATTCATTAATTTTACGTTTTGGACAAAAGTTCGTAACTTTGTGCCCGATTACACACACAAATGACATGAAAAAGACGCTGTTTATACTTTTTTTGCTTGCCTCGCTGTGCAGCTGCAACGAGCGGGACAAGTTCTGCATCGAGGGCAACATCACCGGCGCTGCCGACACGATGCTCTATCTGGAACACCTGACCCTGGACCGCGGAGCCGTGGCCGTGGACAGCCTGCGCCTGACGGAGGGCGGCGCGTTCCGCTTCACGGGCGAACCGGCCGGCAACCCGGAGTTCTACCGCCTGCGCATTGGCGGAGAGTGCATCAACCTGGGGATTGACAGCACCGAGACGGTGCGGGTGACGGCGGACATGGCGGACATGTCGTTCGGCTACCGCACCGAGGGTAGCGGCACCTGCGACACGATGCGCCTGCTCTGCCTGCGCCTGGCCGACATGGAACGCAGGGCCCGCAGCATCTCGACCGACCGCAACTATACGATACAGGAGCGCGACTCGATGATAGACGCGCTCGTGCAGGAGTACAAGACGGGCGTCAAGCTGGACTTCATACGCAACCGCTATGCCGCCCCCTACAGCTACTACGCCTGCTTCCAGACGCTGGGCGGACGGCTCATCTTCAACCCGATGCAGGACCGCAGCGACCTGACGTGGATGCGTGCCGTGGCTAATGCCTGGGCGGAGCACTACCCGGGATGCCAGCGCACGGAGAACATCGCGGGCATCGTGGAGGAGTGCCGGCGGGCACAGCGCGGACCGAAGGAGATTGTGCTCGACCTGGACAGCGACAAGGTGCGCGAGCTGGGCATCATCGACATGACCTTCCCCGACATCAACGGCGAGGAAAGGACGCTGAGCGACCTGCGAGGACAGGTAGTCCTGCTCGACTTCATGGCCTTCACGATGGAGGGCAGCACGGAGCGCACCCTGCTGCTGCGCGAACTCTACGGCAAGTATCACGACCGCGGACTGGAGATCTACCAGGTGAGCCTCGACCCGAGCCAGCACCTGTGGAAGCAGCGCTGCGAGGCACTGCCCTGGGTGAGCGTCTACTGCGAGGAGGGACTGGAGAGCGACATGCTGCAGCTCTACAACGTCAGCCACCTGCCGTGCTTCTTCCTGATAGACCGCAACTGCGACCTCCAGGCACGCTGGGAGGACATCACCGACCTGGAGCAGGCCATCGAAAAGCTCCTGTAGGGCGCCCGGCCTCCGCTGGCTGCCGTAGCACACACCCCGCTCTTCCGGAATAAGAGCCTAGGTCTTCCAAAAT
>DGTM01000051.1:1004-5522 GCA_002394305.1 Prevotellaceae bacterium UBA4336 | reverse complement strand
AATAAGAGCCTAGGTCTTCCGGGAAAAGAAAAAGGCGCTTTCCCCAGGAAGCGCCTGCAATGCAGAGCCACGATGTCTGCCGAGCCGGGAAGAGATGCCCGCCGGAGCAGAAACGGGACCTACGGCGTGACGCGCTCGCGGCGCTTTTCGCCCGTCGTGACGTCGTTGCCAAAGACGTCCACATATTCGCACTTCGGATATATCGACGCCTTCATCTGGGCAAACATCCTGCTGAGAATCAGCTCGTGGCCGTTTCGGCTGACGATTCCCACCCACTTGCCGTTGTGCTGGCAGACGCGGATGACGAGGTCCTTGTAGGCCGTCATGTGCACCCGGGCCTCGTTCCCGTCCGAGCTGAGCACCTTGATGCCGAAGGCCATCTTGCGGTCCAGGAAGGTCAGCTCCTCCGTCCGCTTGCCGTCGCCCAGCACCCAGTAGGACTTGAGCGGCTCCTTCTTGTTGAGGGTGCCGTCGGCCAGGAGGTTGATGTCGTAGCAGATGTAGTTGGAATTCGTACTGCGCCCGAACACGAAAACGTGCTCCCCAGGGATGTCTGCACCGCAGACACTCAGGCATGCCGTTGCCCACAGCAGGAGGCTGAATAGTGTGTGTTTCATGTCGAATGGTTCTCTGTCAGAAGGACAAGGTCAGGTTAAAGCGGACGCCGTTCTTCTTGGCTCCGTGTTCATGATGGTTGAGTCGGCGCACGTAGTCCACGCCAAAGACCTTGAAGATGTTGCGCACGCCCACGGCCAGCTCCATGTATGGCCTGCTGCTCTCCAGCGGGTATGACCCCTCGGGGAGCTGGTAGAGCATGTGCTCCGTCGGGTTCGTGGCCGGATTGTTCTTGTCCGTCAGCGTGCCCCAGACGCCGCGGAAGGCAATGTTCTCGCGCAGCTTAAGCTTCTTGAGCAGGGGGATGCGGTTGAATATCTTGCCGTTCATGTTCCACGCCACCGACCAGAAGACGCGGCGGTCCATGAAGAACTCCATGTTGTGGAGCATGTTGAAGGTGCCTTCCTGCTCGACGTAGGAGATACACGTCGGGGGCGTGATGAGCAATGGGAACGGCACCTGGTTCCACTGTATCGCGCCGGAAGCATAGAGGTCAATGCGGCCCCAGCTGCCCAGCCACTGACGCTTGAACATGCCCACCTCCGTCGTGTTGTAGTTGAACTGTCCGCCCAGGAAGCCATTGAAGCCTACGGTGTGGCGGATGGTGAACTCCGGGCGGTCCTTGTTGACGGGCCAGCGGTCCTGCTTCGTGTTGATGTACGTCTGTCCCGGGCAGAAGCGCACCTCGGCACTCCACTCCGTGGTGCGTATCTTATGGTCCTCCGGCGAGCCGTCGACGTGCAGGAAGCGCAGGTCGCCGCACGGCTCGTTGCTCTCCGCCACGACGTGCGTGTTGAAGTTCAGGCCGTAGTCCGTCTCCCAGACGAAGCCCAAGTCCTGCCGGTTGTTCTTGTAGAGCATGTTCACCGTCTCGGTCTTGAAGGCGACGAAGAAGTTGTCCTTGCTGTTCTTCAGGAACTTGTCCGACACGGAGCGTATGTCGTAGGAACTCTCGAAGGTAATCATGCGCTGCGGGAACTCGAAGAAGGAGTTCTTCTTCTTGTTGAAACAGTAGACACCCGTGACGCCGTAGTAGTTGCCGTGCGACTTGAAGCCATGCGTGTAGTAGCCCTCGGCAAAGAAGTGCTTGTTGAGGTTCGCCGTCGTCTTGCCGCTGATGCGTGCCCGGAAGCCGTCGTGGAAGTTGCTCGAGAAGGTGCTGGTGACGGGGCCGAAGTCGAACTTGCTGGGCTTGCCGGCCTTCGACGTCTCGATGTAGTTCTCGAAGAGCGTCTTGACCACGAGCAGCGGGATGCGCATGTTCTTCGACTTCGACATGGCCGTCATGAAGTCGCTCAGTCCGCCCTCCTTCTGCGTCAGCTCCACGGCACGGTACTGCTCCCAGAACTCCTCGTCCTGGTTGCGCGAGTCGGCCATGTGCTTCACCTTGGCCACACCCTTGAAGAGGTTCTTGTGGAGCGGCTCGAAGCTGTAGTCGGACAGACGCGTGTTGCGCACCACCAGGAGGTGCTTGGAGAGGAGCGTCATCTCGGCCCACATGTCGTCGGTGGTCAGCGCCCACTCGTCATTGGGCAGCTTGCTGTATATCTGGTCAATGTGGAGCGAGCTGACGAAGTTGACGTCGCTCTTGGGCGGAATGCTCAGGTGGCACTTCTTGACGTGGAGGCTGGAGTCCTTCAGGATGTAGATGTCGCCGTTGAAGCCGATGTCCTGCGGGTTGTTCGGCGTGAACTGCAGGTGGTAGCAGGAGTCGCGCTCCACCTGCACCGTATCGACGATGTAGTAGCGGTAGAACGCCGTGGCACCGGAAGCGATGGGGCTCAAGAAGGGGAACTTCAGCAGGTGCACATAGTTGTCGTAGATGTCTACGTCCTTGAAGACCTCCTTGAGCGTCGTGTTCAGCATGTCGCCCGTGGCAATGAGCTGGTTCAGGCCGGAACTCTGCTCGCCGATGATGATGTCCTTCTCCGACCTCGGGTCCTTGCGGTAGACGTGCTGCGTGACCGTCTCGTCCAGCGAGATGGGCACCACCATCTTCCCGTTGTAGGGGCTCAGCTCGGCCTGCTGCGTGAACTTCACCTTGCCCACGTCCGTGCTGTCCAGCTCCTTGACCTTGAAGTCGTTCAGTGCCATCGAGAGCTTCTGGTACTTGTTGTACATGAAGTAGTCGTGGTTCTCGAGCCTGGTGTCCTTCTTGGCTTCTATCACACGCTTCATGAGGTCGACGGCAGGATTGTCCTTCCTGACGTAGCGCTTCCTTTCGGCCTTGACGACGACCTCCTTCAGGTCCTTCGTGTCAGGCTTCAGCTTGATGGTGAGTCGGCTGGGCGTCGCTTTCGTGATGTTCACCGTCTCATCGCGATAGCCCATGCAGGAGAAAGTGAGCGTCGCGCCGTTGATGCGTGCGATGGTGAAGACACCGTCCAGGTCGGCTATAGTGGTCACCTTGCGATCCTTGTATGTGACACCGGCCAGGGAAAGGCTGTCGCCGGTGGACGCATCGAGGATGACACCGGTGAGCTTCTGTCCCAGGGCATTCACGGCGAATGTCAGAAGCAGTGCAAGGGTTGCAAAGAGTTTTCTTGTCATGTCTGTTGTTTGCGAAGTTGTACTTCTTTCATTTATACTATCTTGCTGCACGTCTCGAAAGCCGTCATGGTGACGCCCTCGATACCCGGCAGGATGACGCTTCCGCCCGTGAGCAGCAGGTTGGCAAGCGGTGTGCTCACCGAATGGAAGGTGAGCATGGCGGCACGGCAGTCCTTGCGCATGCCGAAAGCACAGCCCTCGGGGCTTCCCAGATAATCGCGGTAGGTGAGCGGCGTACTCGTGTAGCATTGCTCCACCATATCCCGCAGTCCGGGGATGTATCGCTCGGCCAGGGTCAGGCACTGCGCGGCCTTCTCCCGGCAAAGGGCCTTGTAGTCGTCGCCCCGTCGCCCGACCCTCGTGTCCGCCCAGGCCTCGCATTCGTGCCAAGGCATAGGCGTCAGCAGGTCTATCTGCCTTAGGCTGTCCGAGCCGTCCTCCGGAGCGCGTGCACTGATCATCACGCCCTTCACGGGGTCGTTCTCTTCGGTCATCGTCCAGACGTTTGGCCTGTCGTAGACGAAGACGTTGTGTGCGAAGTAGCGCAGTGCGTCGGGCTTGATGCGAAGCTGCGCCGTAAACATCCCGCACGTGTTCTCTGCCGTCTCCATCCTCCGGCGGAATGACTTCCGCACCGAAGGGCATCCCTCGAGCAGGGAGCAGAGCGTGGCCGGATGGATATCGGAGATGAAGTACCCGGCCTCGTAGGTCTCCCCGTCAGAGCACACGGCGCTGGCGATGCGGCCACCCGTCTCTGTCAGGCTGACGACACGCCGTCCGGTACGGACCTCGCCGCCTGCCTCGCGGATGGTGCCGACGAGTTTCCCCACCAGCAGGTTGCCGTCGCCCTGCAGACGCCAGCTGCTCTCGATGTAGCTGGAGCAGGTGTGGGCGAAATTGAAGAGGGGCAGCGACTCGCGCCGGAGCTCCGTCTTCATGGCAGCGGCACTGACTACGTTCAGCAGCAGCTCGTCGGAGAACGTCTGCCGCAGGTAGTCGTAGGCCGGGACGTCCATGTCGGACGCCGTGATGTGCTGCAACCTCCGGACGTAGCTCTGCAGGGCTTCGCGTTGATGCGGGAAGTCCTTTGCCAGTCCCTCGGCGAATGCCTCGTAGCCCTGGCGGAAGGTGAAGTGCCGCCCGCCGATGATGACGTGGTCGAAGTCCTCGTCCATCCGCTGCCAAGGCAAGTCGAGCAGTCCGAGCTGGGCAAAGGCCTTGTGCATGGCCTGCCCGGGAGCCAACCCTCCCACATAGTGAAGTCCTGTGTCATAGTCCAGCCCGGCCCTACGGAAGCTCTGCATACAGCCGCCCGGCTGCTGCGAACCCTCCAATACGAGCACCCTGAGCCCC
>DGTM01000051.1:0-844 GCA_002394305.1 Prevotellaceae bacterium UBA4336 | reverse complement strand
GTTTCTTATTGCGCTTGCTCCCAAAACCTTTGGGCGTAGCCTAATTATGAATTATGAATTGTGAATTATGAATTTACTCATTTACTTCTGGTGCTGCTCGATGTAGTCGTAGAGCTGGGCAAATGTCTTGATGGTGGGAAGCTCGGCCTTCGAAATGAGTACGCCGTACTTGGTCTGTACTATGCCGATGAGGTCAACGAGGCTCAGGCTGTCGAGCTCAAGGGTCTGGTAGATGGGGGCATCGGGAGTGATGGTAGCCTCATCGATTTCAAACTCTTCTGCCAGTTCGGCGTTAATCTCCTTAATGATTTCTTCTCTTGTCATGTCTTTACGGATTTATATATATATTAAATAATGTGTCTTGTCCACGCGGGTGTTCAGACGTTCTTCACGATGATGGTTGAGTTCGTGCCGCCAAAGCCGAAGCTGTTGGAGAGGAACATGTCGAAGTGCTGCTCCTTGGTCTCCGGCAGCACGTTCAGGCAAGCGGTCACCTCGTCGGGCTTCTCGAAGTTGATGTTGCCGGCGATGAAGTCGTTCTTCATCATCAGGATGGAATAGATGATTTCGCTGGCACCGGCCATCCACATCTCGTGTCCCGTCTGGCTCTTTGTCGAGGTGACGGGCACCGTGCGCTCGCCGAAGAGCTGTGCGATGGCGGTTGCCTCGCGCTGGTCGCCGATGATGGTGCTGGTGGCATGGGCGTTGATGTAGCCTATCTGCTTGGGGTCTACGCCGCCGTTGCGAAGGCAGAGCTCGAGCGAACGGGCCGGACCTGCCACATTGGGCGTGGAGATATGGTCACCATTGCCCGAGAAACCCCAGCCCACAATCTCGGCGATGA
>DGTM01000050.1 GCA_002394305.1 Prevotellaceae bacterium UBA4336 | reverse complement strand
TATGGCTTTATTTCGTTATCAGGAATGGCTGTCCGCTAAAAAAGAAGGATATGATGTATAGAGGGGGCTTACTCTTTCAAGAATGAGACCGCTATGCCTATTTATCGGCACTGCAGACACATAATATACCGCTTTTCAACTTTTACCGGACACCAATAAATAATAATAAGTTCACACAGAAATCAGAAAAGGAATATTTAACATCTAAAAACACGAAAGATACAAATAATTATGAACTGATTTAACGGAATGATTTTCTACAACGAATTAAAACGAATTTAACGAATTAAGATTTCATATGAAATCTTCTTTCCGTGATTTCCACTTTTTCCTTTATTTCCTTTATTTCTTTTATTTCTGCGGGACTTTAAAAATAAATATTTCTGTGTTTTCCGTGCTTTCTGTGTGACATAAAAACTCTCAACTGACTCTAAACTCTAAACACTAAACTCTAAACTATTCCGTGCTTTGACTTTAACGTCGACCTTCGGTTCCGTGCTTTCTATGTGACCTTGCTTCTCCACTCAAATGTAACTTTGATTCTTCACTCTTCACTCTTCACTTCGCCGCAGGCGACAAGAACCACAGATTCAGCAGATTCAACAGATTATTATTTCAACAACGAATTAAAACGAATTAAACGAATTATAATAATGTCCCGCAGAAATAAAGGAAAAAAAGCAGCATCATGCTGCTTATAAGTTTCTGTGATTTTCATTTCTTCTGCAAATTCTTGATTTCTTTTATTTCTTTTATTTGACTTTCCCCTTCGGGCCGTCGACCTCAGTTCTGCGAGACTTTAAAAATATTTCTGTGTTTTCTGTGATTTCTGTGTGACACAAAAACTCTTAACTCTTAACTTCTACCAACTCTAAACACTAAACTAACTCATAACTTTTCACTTCGCGCAGCGACCACTGACTCTAAACTTTTTCGTGCATTATGATTCGATTCTCAGAGTGTGGTCGGTTTCGTCGTAGTTGATGCCCTCGGCTTGCAGGAAATGCCTGAGCGTGCCGTCCGCCGAGAGCGATGCCGTCGTGCCTGCCCTGACGGCGCCGTCCTGGACTATCCAGAGCAAGTCGCTCAGTTGGATAGCCATCTCAACGTCGTGCGTGGAGAGCAGAATCGTCTTGCCCGTCTCGTGAGCCAGGCGCAGCATCAGCCTGAGGGTGCTGACCTTGGCATGGAAGTCGAGGAAAGCCGTAGGCTCGTCGAGCAGGATGACAGGCGTCTGCTGGGCAAGAGCCTTGGCAAGCATCGCCTTCTGTCGCTCTCCGTCGCTCAGCGTGTCGACGGCGCGCTGTGCCAAGTGCCTGATGCCCACCATGTCGATGGCCTCGTTCACCACCCTCCTGTCCTCCTCGCGCAGTGTGCCGAAGAAGCCCGTGTAGGGCGAGCGTCCCATCCCCACGAGGTCCTCGACGTGCATGTAGGGCACCTCGACGTGCTCCGTCAGCACCACCGAGACAGCCCTGCTGCGCCGCGACAGCGAGAGGGAGGACAGGCTGCGCCCCTGCAGGATGACGTCCCCCGACAGAGGTGGCTGGAAGCCTGCCACGGTGCGCAGTATGGTGCTCTTGCCCGAGCCGTTGGCACCCAGCAGACAGACCATCTGCCCGTCCTCGATACGGTGGCAGATGTCCGTCAGCACAGCCTTCTCGCCGTAGCCTACCGTGAGATGCCTGAGCTCAATCATTCGTTCGTGGAGCAATACTTGTAGCCGAGCTTCCGGTAGTTCTGCCTCAGGCTTTCGAGCCGCCCCAGGAACTGCTCATAGTTCTTCGCCTCGGGCTGCAGCCACTGCACCTCGCTCATGGCAGCCAGACGGGGCAGCAGCATGTACTCCGCATGGTCGGGGCTCAGCACGTATTCCGTCCAGAGGTTGCACTGCACGCCCATGATGTACTTCGCCTCCTCCTCCGTCAGTCCGTCGGGGACGGGCTCCATGCTGTACACCTTGCTCAGGGGGAGGTAGCCGCCGATAGCCAGTGGCTGTGCGTCGTGGTTCTTGAGCTGGTAGTAGTCGATGTAGCAGTGCGACGTCGGTGTCATGACGACCTGATGATGGAGCTTCGCTGCCGCCTTGCCCCCCTCATAGCCGCGCCAGCTCATCACGGCAGCCTTGTCGCTCAGACCGCCCTCCAGCGTCTCGTCCCAACCGATAATCTGCCGTCCGCGCTTGCTCAGGAAGGCCTCCATCTCCTTGTTGATGTATGTCTGCAGCTGTGCCTCTTCCTTCAGCCCAAGCTCCTTCATCTTTGCCTGGCACTTCGGGCACGTCTTCCAGCGGACGCGCGGACTCTCGTCGCCACCGATGTGTATCAGCTTGCCGGGGAAGACGTCGCAGAGCTCGCCGTAGACGGTCTTGAGGAACTCCAGCGTCCCCGGGTTGCCGGCACAGAGCACGTCGTCGGCTATGCCCCACACGCCCCACACCTCGTACGGACCGCCCGTGCAGCCCAGGTGCGGAAAGACGCTGAGGGCAGCTATCATGTGGCCCGGCAGGTCAATCTCCGGCACGATGGTGATGTAGCGCTCTGCTGCGTAGCGCACCACCTCGCGCATCTCCTCCTGTGTGTAGTAGCCAGTCTCGGGCGTGTCGTCGTAGATGGCATTGGCAGGGTCGCGGAGCCCGATGTTCTTGCCAATGATGGTGTGCGGACGTACGCTTGCCTTCTCTGCCAGCTGCGGGAGGGCCTTCACCTCGAAGCGCCAGCCCTGGTCGTCCGTCAGGTGCCAGTGGAAGCGGTTGATGCCGTGCAGGGCCAGTATGTCGATGAACTTCTTCACGAAGCTGACGGGGAAGAAGTGGCGGGCACAGTCGAGCTCCGTGCCGCGGTAGCCGAAGCGCGGCGCACCGCTCACCGTCGCGTAGGGCAGGTGCACTTCGCCCTGCTCGTTCATGACGCTCTTGCGTAGGGTCTGTATGCCGTAGAACACACCGCTCTCGCTTGCGCCCTGGATGTTGATGCCCTTCCCCGTGACGCTGATGCAGTAGGCGTCGGGGTTGTCGTTCTTCAGGCCGAGCGTCAGGCTGACTTCGGCAGGCTTCTTCTTGTCGGCAGGTTTTGCGGAGAGCCCGAAGTATTCGGCAGCGAACTCGGCATTGCGTTTCATCTGCGCGTTGTCGGCAGGGTAGCTGACGGTCATGCCTTCGGCCAGCACGGCATATTTGCCGCTCGCATCGATGTCAATCTGCTGTGGCAGGGGAACCACCTGATAGTTCACTTCGGCAGCAACGCCAAGGCTGAATGCTGCGCAGAGGATAAGGGAAAGAGTCTTCATAGTTGTGTGTTTAGGTTGTTTTGGTCGTTGTCATTTGTCTTCGTAGTAGATGTGCTTCACCCTGGGGGCAATGCCAGTCAGTATCTCGTAGGGGATGGTGCCGCATCGCCGTGCCAGCTCCGAGACAGGCAGCCCCTCGCCGAAGATGGTTGCCGCATCGCCCTCCCGGCAAGGAATGTCGGTGACGTCTATCATGCAGACATCCATGCAGATGTTCCCCACGTATTCCGCTCTCTGTCCGTTCACCAGGCAATAGCCTCTGCGACACCCGAGCAGTCGGTTCAGCCCGTCGGCATATCCGATGGGAAGGCTGGCAATGCGGCTGTCGCGCTCCACGACGGTGCGGCGGCTGTAGCCCACGCTGTCGCCTGCCGGCACGTCGTGTATCTGCAGGATGGTGGTGCGCAGGGTGCTGACGTTGTGTATGGTCTCGTTGTTGCGGCTGTTGATGCCGTAGAGCCCGAGCCCGAGCCGCACCATGTCGAGGTGTCTGTCGGGGAAGCGCTCGATGCCCGCGCTGTTGCAGATGTGCCGGAGGATGGGGTGGGGGAAGGCTTCCTGCAAGGCCTTGCTGCCACGGAGGAAGAGCTGGTACTGCCGGTCGGAGAACGTGTCGAAGTCCTCCGAGTCGCTGCCCACGAAGTGCGAGAAGACGGAGCGCGGCAGGAGTGCCGTCTGCCGCCCGAGCCGACTGATGAGCTGCGGCAAGTCCTTCTCGGGGTCGAAGCCCAGGCGGTGCATGCCGGTGTCCAGCTTGATGTGGACGGGGAAGTCCGTGATGCCCTCGTGCTCTGCTGCGCGGATGAGGGCATCGAGCAGGCGGAAGCTGTATATCTCGGGCTCCAGCCTGTACTGGAAGAGCGTGCCGAAGCTGCTCATCTCGGGGTTCATAATCATGATGTTGGCCGTGATGCCTTTCTGCCGGAGCGTCACGCCCTCGTCGGCAAGGGCCACGGCAAGGTAGTCCACGCGGTGCTCTTGCAGCGTCTTGGCAACTTCCACCGCACCGGCTCCGTAGGCGTCGGCCTTCACCATGCACACCATCTTCGTCTCGGGCTTCATGAAGGAGCGGTAGTAGTTGAGGTTGTCGACGATGGCGCTGAGGTTTACTTCCAGGATGGTCTCATGCACCTTCCTCTCCAGCCGGTCCGTGATGCGTTCGAAGTGGAAGCTGCGTGCGCCCTTGATGAGGATGAGCTGGTGCTCCAGGGAGGACAGGAGCCCGTCGCGCAGCAGCGCCTCTGTGTCGGGGAAGAAACGGCAGCAGACGGGCAGGTGCCCGAAACAATCGCTGTGGGCAGAGATGACTTCGCCCACGGCAATCAGGTTGTTGATGCCGCGTTGCTCCAGCATTTCGGCCAGATGCGTGTAGAAGATTCTGGGCGGGACGCCGCTCTGCTGGATGTCGCTCAGTATGAGCGTACGCTGCCTGCCCTGCTTCTCGGGGCGGCGGTTCATGAAGTCCAGGGCGATGTCCAGACTGCTCAGGTCGCTGTTGTAGGAGTCGTTGATGAGTGTGCAGTCCCTTTGTCCGTCCTTCACCTCGAGGCGCATTGCCACGGGCTCCAGGGCTCGCAGCCGTTCCTCTATGATGTCTTCGCCCAGCCCCATCTCCCTGCATGCCGCACGGCACAGGGCCTTGTTGTCCTCGAAGGCGTTTCCCGTGCTGGGGCAGGCAACGAGCCGCCCCGTCTTCCCCTTGGCCTGGTCGCCCATCCTGCGGATACACGCCTCGATGACCGGGTTGCCCGCTGGATAGATGATGACCTCGGCATCCTGCATGAGCCGGAGCTTCTCGCAGCACTTCTCTTCCATCGACGTGAAGTTCTCCTGGTGTGCACTGCCCAGGCTGGTGAAGATGCCGATGGTCGGCCTGATGATGCGTTGCAATGCCTCCATCTCGTTCGGCTCCGAGATAGCGGCTTCGAAGATTCCCACCTGGCTCTTCTCCCAAAGTCCCCACACGGAGAGGGGCACACCAATCTGCGAGTTGTAGCTGCGCGGACTGCGGGTGACGGTGAAGTCCGGTGCCAGCAACTGGTAGAGCCACTCCTTGACGAGCGTCTTGCCGTTGCTGCCTGTGATGCCGATGACGGGGATGTGGAAACGCGAACGGTGGTGTGCCGCCAATGTCTGCAGAGCCCGCAGCGTGTCGGGCACAGCGAGGAAGTCGGCATCCTCCATGCCTTTCTGCGGGGAGAACGTTTCGTCTACGACGAAGGCACGAACCCCTCGCCTGTAGAGTTCGGCAATGTACCGGTGTCCGTCGCCGCGACTGGTGCGAAGGGCAAAGAAGAGTGTCGACTCGGGGAAGCAGAGGCTGCGGCTGTCCGTCAGCAGCCAGTCTATCTGGCGTGACGAACATTCCTGGCTTCGTGCTCCTATGATGCTTTTTATTTCTTGTGTGCTATACATTATTATATACGTGTTCTTTAGACTTAGATGTTGACTCCGTATTTCTCCTGCAGCAGGCGTGCTTTCGCCTCCGCAGCTTTGTGGAAGGCCAGGTAGTCGGCCGTCTCTCCCTGCTTGGGCCTGTGCATGAGGGCAGAACGCACCGGGGCGTAGAGCTCCAGGTACTGCCTCAGCGTCTGGTCCATGCAGCTCTGCGTCAGCCGTTGCCAGATGTAGCCGACGGCAGCAGGCGCGGGGTGTATCATGTCGTCGGCATAGAAGCGGTAGTCGCGCAGGTCGTCGAGCAGCAGCTCGTAGGCAGGGAAGTAGTTGGTCTGCTCCGGGTAGCGTCGGCACAGCTCGTCGACGGCAAGCAGAAGCGTCGCCTTTGCCAGCTGGCTGCCGTGGAAGCCGTACTTCGCATAGCGGTAGGGACTGACGGTGAAGACGACACGCAGCTTCGGACATTCCTGCCGCAGCAGTTCCAGCATGCCGGCCAGGATGTCGGTGCATGCCCGGAGGTCCAGCGTCGCTTCCTCAAAGAGCGAGCCTGGCGCCTTGTGGCAGTTCGTCACCGTCATGCCGTTCTCCTTCAGCCGGTAACAGACGTTCGTGCCCAGTGTGACGAAGAGAAAGTCGGCCCGTCGCAAGGCGTCCCCGAGCTGCGCGAACGCCTCCTGCACCTCCCGGCGGAGTGCGTCCTCCTCTGTCGCGCCGAAGAGCGTCCCCGTCCACCAGCAGTGCCACCAGCCGTCCGAGCGGAAGAGCGGAAGCCCGTCCTCTGCGCGGAGAGCCTGACGTACCTGCACGGCGATGCTCTCGGGATTGTATGTTACGCCCAGCGGGTTGCAGACGGCACTGAGCCCGAAGCTCTGGAAACGTTCGCCAATGCTTTGCGCGAAGCACGAACCGAGCAGCACGAAGCGGTGGTGTGTCTGCATGCGGACGGGCCATTCAGGCACGTCTACTATGGTACGGAAAACGGCTCCTTCCTCTCTCATTCCTGTAGAATAATGAAATTTATCGTGCAAAATTACATAAAACTCCGCTAAAATGCTTAACTTTGCAAATAAAAAAGAACAAAAAGCGTGAAAGAAGAGCCTTTAGAGCTGTTAAAGAAGATACATATCCCTGCCGACCTTCGGAGTTTGCCCATCGAGTCGCTGCCGCAGGTCTGCCACGAGCTGAGGCTGGAAATCATTCGCGAAATGGCCAGCAACCCCGGCCACTTTGCCAGTAGCCTGGGCGTGGTGGAGCTCACGGTGGCCCTGCACTATGTCTTCGACACGCCCTACGACCGCATCGTCTGGGACGTGGGGCATCAGGCAGCAGGCCACAAGATACTGACGGGCAGGCGGGAGGCTTTCCCCACCTACCGGCACCTGGGCGGCCTTCGCCCGTTCCCTTCGCCCGATGAGAGCGAGTATGATACCTTCGCCTGCGGACATGCTTCCAACAGTATCTCGGCAGCATTGGGAATGGCTGTCGCAGCACATCGGCGTGGCGAGGACAGCAGGAAGGTCGTGGCCGTAATCGGCGACGGCAGCATGAGCGGCGGTCTGGCCTTCGAGGGGCTGAACAACGTCAGCAGCACCCCCAATGACCTCCTCATCATCCTCAACGACAATAACATGAGCATCGACCGCAGTGTGGGCGGCATGAAGCATTATCTGCACCAGTTGCACACGTCGAGCCTCTACAACAGCATCCGCTTCCGCACCTCGCAGAAGCTCGTGAAGTGGGGCCTGCTCAGCGAGAACAGAAGGCGGAAGATACTGCGCTTCAACAACTCACTGAAGTCCCTGCTCAACGACCAGCAGAACATCTTCGAGGGACTGAACATCCGCTACTTCGGTCCCATCGACGGCCATAACGTCATAGAGCTTGTCGGCACGCTCCGACAGATAAAGGACATGACCGGCCCCAAGCTCCTGCATCTGCATACCGTCAAAGGCAAAGGTTTCCAGGCTGCCGAGCAGAATCCCACTGTCTATCATGCTCCAGGCAAGTACGACCCCGAGACTGGCGAACGTCTGAAGGACGACACCGAGGGCCTGCCGCCTAAGTATCAGGACGTCTTCGGCGAGACGCTGCTTGAACTGGCCCGCAGCAACGACCGCATAGTGGGCATCACGCCGGCTATGGCTACGGGTTGCAGCCTCTCCATCATGATGCGCGAGATGCCCGAGCGTACCTTCGATGTCGGCATTGCCGAGGGGCATGCCGTCACCTTCTCGGGCGGACTGGCTAAGGAGGGCCTTATTCCCTTCTGCAACATCTACTCCTCCTTCGCACAGAGGGCCTTCGACAACATCATCCACGACGTCTGCCTGTGCCGTCTGCCCGTCGTCTTCTGCTTCGACCGTGCAGGCCTCGTGGGGCAGGACGGCGCTACGCATCACGGCGCCTTCGACCTGGCTGCTCTCCGTCCCATACCGAACCTGACTATCAGCTCGCCCATGAACGAGCACGAGTTGCGCCGACTCATGTACACGGCTCAGCTGCCCGGAGGCGGTCCTTTCGTCATCCGCTATCCGCGTGGACGTGGTGTCCTGACCGACTGGCGCTGCCCCTTGGAGGCCCTGCCCATAGGGCGCGGACGTTTGCTCAGCGAGGGCGACGACATAGCCGTGCTCAGCCTCGGTCCCCTGGGCAACGTCGTAGCCGAAGCGGTGCGGCAGCTCAGGGATGAGGGAATCTCGGTCTGGCACTACGACATGCGCTTTCTGAAACCCATCGACGAGGACATCCTGCAGGCCGTCGGCACGCGCTGCCGCCGCATCGTCACCGTGGAGGACGGCGTCGTCCGAGGCGGACTGGGTTCTGCTGTCCTGGAGTACATGGCCGACCACGACCTGCATCCCCAGGTGCGGAGGCTCGGCCTGCCCGACCAATTCGTGGAACATGGCACTCCCGAGGAGCTCTATCATCTCGTGGGGCTCGACGTGGAGAACATAAAGAATCAAATAAAAGACCCCCTCTGACTCCCCACCTTAGGGGAGAATCTGGATAGTTGTAAACAGAAACTGTCTGCATTATGAAAATCGTCATTGCCGGAGCCGGAGCCGTCGGCTCGCACCTCGCTGCCCTCCTTTCACGCGAAGACCAGGACATCATCCTCATCGACGAGAGTCCGGAGAAGACCGCACGTCTGCTCAATTCCGGCGACCTCGACCTCATGACGCTCAACGTCTCGCCCACCTCCATCAGCGGACTACGCGAAGGAGGCGTCCACCAGTGCGACCTCTTCATCGCCGTCACACCCGAGGAGACACGCAACATCACCTGCTGCATGCTGGCTCATACGCTCGGAGCACGCAAGACCATCGCCCGGGTGGACACGGCCGAGTACACGATGCCGCAGTACAGCGACCTCTTCCGGCAGATGGGCGTCGACTCCATCATCTACCCCGAAGGCCTGGCGGCACGCGAGATACTCGACGGACTGAAGCGCTCCTGGGTGCGGCAGTACTGGGAGGTGGCCGACAGCGCCCTCGTCATGCTCGGCATCAAGCTGCGCGAGAAAGCCCGCATCACCGGCATCGCCCTGCGAGACCTCTGCGACGCACAGACCCCCTACCATGTGGTTGCCATCAAGCGCGACGACGACACCATCATCCCATCGGGCAACGATGAACTGCGCAACGGCGACATCGTCTACTTCATGACCAAGAAGCGGCACATCGGCTACATCCGCGAGATAGTCGGCAAGGAAGACTATGCCGACGTGCGCAACGTGATGATCATGGGCGGCGGACGCACCTCTGTACACGTGGCAGAAGGCAAGCCCGACTTCTACAACGTCAAGATAATCGAACGGAGCGAGGAACGCTGCCACCGCCTCAACGAACTGCTCGAGGACAGCGACATCCGCATCATCCAGGGCGACGGACGGAACACGGCCCTCCTGCTCGAAGAGGGACTCTCCGACATGCAGGCCTTCTGTGCCCTCACGCCCGAGACGGAGACAAACATCCTGGCCTGCCTCGCTGCCAAGCGCATGGGCGTGCGCAAGACCGTCGCAATGGTCGAGAACATGGACTACGTCTCGATGGCCGAGAAACTCGACATCGGCACCATCATCAACAAGAAGATGATAGCAGCCAGCCGCATCTATCAGATGATGCTCGACACGGATGCCCAGAACGTGAAGTGCCTCACCATCGCCAATGCCGATGTGGCCGAAATCGTGGTGGGCGAGGGGAGCATTGTCGCCGAAAAGCCCGTCCGCGAGCTTCGTCTGCCCCAGGGCATCACCCTCGGCGGCTACGTCCGCGGCGATTCGCAGGGCGACCTCATCAACGGTAACACACAGCTCCAGCCAGGCGACCGCGTCGTCGTCTTCTGCATGAGCGGGCTCATAAAGATGATGGACCGCTACTTCAGTAAGAAGAGCTCCGGCTTCCGCTTCTTCTGACACATCCCTCTGTCTCATCATCCAGCCCGGCTCATCCTACACCGCCCGGCTCTTCCCGAAAAAGCGTTAGGCTCTTCCGAAA
>DGTM01000004.1:12982-22233 GCA_002394305.1 Prevotellaceae bacterium UBA4336 | reverse complement strand
TACAATCAATTTCATGCAAACCGCCACGGAGTGAACTTTCGTCAATCATTGACAATCCTTGTCAACTCATTCCACGATGTTGCGTCTTTCAAATGAGGTCACTTCCTTGCTCCTTTCCCTCTCGTTCATCAGTCAACCGTTGTACACTTTTGTCAACCTTTGTCAACCTTGTCCACGAGATGGCAAAATAAAAGCCCTCAAAATTCTCCGCGGTAGAAATGCGTTGCAAAGATAAGCGGATTTTTGAGAACCACCAAAAAGCAAGTCCGAAGTGTTAAAATCTAAAAGTAGTTGATATACAGAGGTTTATCTCTATGTGTTTTTCATTGTTTATGGTTGTTTAGAGGACTCTAAATACAAGGCCAGAAAGCAGAGGAATTGAGCCTTGTCACTCCATTAGGAATGATAATGGAAGTGAGGCCACTACAGCCATAAAACGCATTTTTATCAATTAGTGTCACTCCATTAGGAATTGTAGCAGAAGTTAGACCTGTGCAACCACGGAACGTTTCTTCTTCGATTTGTGTCAGCCCCTCGGGAAGGCTGATAGATGTCAGGCCTGAGCAATACTTGAAGGCACCTGCACCGATTGATGACACGCTACTGGGAATCGTAATAGAAGTCATTTCGTCGTAATAACAGAAGGCTTCAGCAGATATTCCCTTGGTTCCCTCTTTGAGGTCAATGCTGGTTCCATCCGGCATAGTACCTTTATATAAATAAGCCACCGAACCCGCATAAACCACGCCATCTGGCTGATTGTTATACCACGGTGTATTAGCAAAGGCTTGTTTGCCGACATCCAACAGGCCATCGGGGAATGTGATGGATTCCAGTTTGCTACACCCATTGAAAGCATGTTGTCCAATACGCTTTACGTTATTAGGAATGGTGATGGATGTCAAAGACGCGCAAGCGCCAAATGTTTCATCACATATTTCTGTTATGCCTTCGGGGAGGGTAATGGAAGATACGCCAATTTGAAAGAAAGCTGAGCTTCCGATATACTTCACACTATTGGGGATGATGAGGGATTTTATTTTAGGACAATAGTGGAAAGCTCCACTAGCTATCGATAGTGTCCCGTTTTCAATTACAACTTCTGTCGGAGCGTTATATCCTTTGTACCTATAGACAGACTTTCCAAAATAAACCAATCCCTCAGGCTGGTTTTTATACCACGCTGTATCATCTAAAACGTATTGGCCAATATGAGGCACACCATCAGGATCATAGCTAACAGAAACGAGATTGGTACAATCGTCAAAAGCACCATTGCCAATATCCGTAAGAGTTCTAGGCAAGGAGACGGTGGTCAGGCCTGTACAACCCTTGAATGCCCAAGAATCAATACTCGTCAAACCTTCAGGAAAGGTGATGGATGTCAAATCAGAACAATTCTGGAAAGCATAAAAGCCGATAGAAGTTACACGGTATGTCTGGCCATTGTAACTGACAGACTGGGGAATGACCACATCACCCGAATAGGCATTATAACTATAATCGCGATAAGTCACTTCGGCTTCGTCGCCTGAAAGGTTGTAATAGATGCCTTCAATCTCAGCATCATAGGCACTTGCTAATACCGGTAGCAATGCAACTAAAATAAAGAATGCAATCTTTTTCATTTGTTTTGTTTGTTAAGAGGTTACACTACTGTCCCGTTAAAGTGGACTAATTGTTCTTTGAAATCGCTGAAATAAAGTCTTTTACGAGTAGTTTTAAGGGTGCACGGATTTGAATTTGTACTTTTGCAGTCAAATTGAAAGGCTGCAAGATGAACAAAGACAAATACGTATTCGCCCAATTGCTGGAGTATTTAGACTATGACAAGTTCCGCCACCTTGTTGACAAGTATGACGGGAATCGTTATGTCAAGCATCTCACCTGCTGGAACCAGCTTCTGGCACTGATGTTCGGACAACTCTGTAACCGTGAGAGCCTGCGAGACGTGATAGTGGCTCTTGAAGCCCACAGGTCTAAATGCTTCCACCTCGGTTTGGGGCGAAAGCCCATCGCCAAGACAACTCTTGCCACAGCCAACCAAAACCGTGACTATCGCATCTTCGAGGAGTTTGCCTTCTACATGATGACGCAAGCCAGGGAGAAACGGGCAACAGACATCTTCAAGCTCGGAGGCAAGGTATATGCATTCGACTCTACGACGATACCGCTCTGTCTGTCGGTGTTCTGGTGGGCGAAATTTCGTAAGAAGAAAGATGGTGTCAAGGCTCACGTCCTCTATGACTTGGAGGCACAAGTGCCTGCCTTCTACCACATCACCACAGCCTCCGTCAATGATTCCAAGGCTATGCAGGAAATTCCCTATGAGACAGATGCTTACTATATATTTGACCGAGGATATAACAACTTCAAGGAGCTTTACCGCATACTGCGGATGGAGTCCTTCTTTGTTGTCAGAGCCAAGTCTAATTTACAGTACAAGTGTGTCAGGTGGAAGCGTCGTTTGCCAAAGAACATTCTCACAGATGCAAAGATTGAACTGACGGTCTATAAGAGTCGCAAAGACTATCCTGAGAATCTGCGTCTCGTCAGATACTATGACGAAGAGCAGGACAGGGAGTTCATGTTCCTGACCAACGCGATGGACTTGACAGCACAGCAGATAGCCGACCTCTACAAGAACCGATGGCAGATAGAGCTGTTCTTCAAGTGGCTCAAGCAGCACCTCAAGATTAAGAAGTTCTGGGGTACTACTGAGAACGCTGTCAGGATACAGATCAGTGCAGCCATCACTACCTACTGCCTCGTAGCCGTTGTCCAACATGATATGCAATTGAAACGCTCGACCTATGAGGTCTTGCAAATCCTCAGCATGTCACTCACGGACAAAACGCCACTCAGAGAACTATTCGATAAGACTTATTCCAATGATGTCAAAGAGCAACTTGGTCCCCTTATTCCGGGGTTGTTTGATTAATATTTAACTCGTCCCAATTTTAACGGGACACTAATGAAGAAGTTATTAAATGTTTTGCTTTGAAGAGGACACAATAAAACTTGGACTTCTTTCGTCAAAAAGATTCAAGCGGACGCTTCTTTATGTCAGAATCCTTTTTGTTTATGTTATCGACTTTTATTGATTTGCGTTGCAAAGATACAAAAAAATTAAGAATGAAGAGTTAAGAATGAAGATTTTTTTAATTGCAAGAAAATTAAAAACACTCATCACTCGTCACCAATGGGCCTTAATTGGCTGAGTGACAGCTATATACATGGGTAACGAGTGGGTGATGAGTCAAAAGGCACTCGTCACCTCTCTACAAGGCTAATAATCAATAGATTATAGGTGGGAGGTGATGAGTGACGAGTATTTTGCAAAAGACCTACAGGTTATTCTCAAAAGACCTTAAGGTAATTTGCCCACGACCCACGTTAAGTTTGCCAACTTAACACGTTAAAAGTGGTCACGAGACACGTTAAGTTGAACTATGTGTGACAGAACTGTCGCCTACTGTCACATTATTGTAACGTCCCAATGCGTTGATGGTTAGGCGTTTAGAGCCAAATGTGACAGGTAACGGCTGTTTTTATATGATTTCCTAAGGTATCTTTGTAAAGATTTGTCTTTGTCAAGACAACACAGTTTCTTATCATTTTTCACTTTTTACCTTTCACTTTTCATTTTTTTGTTGTACCTTTGCACGCGATATGACATTTCAGCTACTGCAAACCGACCCTTGTTCCAATGCCCGTGCGGGAATCATCACAACCGACCACGGGCAAATAGAGACACCAATCTTCATGCCTGTCGGAACAGTGGGCAGCGTGAAGGGCGTCACCGTCCGCGACCTCAAGGAGGACGTCCGGGCTCAAATCATCCTTGGCAACACCTATCACCTCTACTTGCGTCCGGGCACAGAGATACTGGAAAAGGCTGGCGGGCTGCACCGCTTCAACGGATGGGACCGTCCCATCCTGACCGACAGCGGAGGCTTTCAGGTCTTCTCGCTTGCCGGCATCCGTAAGCTGACAGAAGAAGGCTGTACCTTCCAAAGCCACATTGACGGCAGCAGGCACACCTTTACTCCCGAGAAGGTGATGGACATCGAACGCAGCATTGGTGCAGACATCATCATGGCCCTCGACGAGTGTCCGCCCGGAACCAGCGACTACGAATACGCAAAGAAGAGCCTCGGCCTCACGCATCGCTGGCTGGACCGTTGCATCAAGCGTCTCAACGAGACCGAACCGCTCTACGGTTACAACCAAAGCCTCTTCCCCATCGTGCAGGGCTGCACCTATCGCGACCTGCGCCAGCAAAGCGCTGAGTTCGTGGCCTCGAAGGGAGCCGACGGCAATGCCATCGGCGGCTTGGCTGTCGGAGAGCCCGCGGAGGTCATGTACGAGATGATTGACGTGGTCAATGCCATCCTGCCGAAGGACAAGCCCCGCTACCTGATGGGTGTCGGCACACCGGCGAATATCCTCGAAGCCATCGCCGAGGGCGTGGACATGTTCGACTGTGTGATGCCAACCCGCAACGGTCGCAATGCCATGCTCTTCACCAGCCAGGGCATCATGAACATGCGCAACAAGAAGTGGGAAGACGACTTCTCGCCCATCGACCCCGAAGGCACGGCATGGGTGGACGGCTTCTACAGCCGTGCCTACCTGCACCACCTCTTCAAGGCACAGGAACTGCTCGCCCTGCAGATAGGCAGTATCCACAACCTTGCCTTCTACCTTTGGCTCGTCGGCGAGGCACGCAAGCACATCATCGCCGGCGACTATTCTTCCTGGAAGAACATCATGATTGGCAAAGTAACACAAAGGCTGTAAGCAACACTCACACTGATACAAGATGAAGATACCGTTCCTGAAAAGAATCGACCGCTACATCATTGCCAAGTTCCTCGGCACTTACTTCTTCTCCATCGTGCTCATCATCAGCATTGGTGTGGTGTTTGATTTCAATGAGAACGTCGACCGCTTTACCGAGTCGCATGCTCCGTGGCGTGCCATCGTCATGCAGTACTACCTGAACTTCATCCCCTACTATGCCAACCTCTTCAGTGCCCTGTTCGTCTTCATCAGCGTCATCTTCTTCACCACCAAGCTTGCTGACGGCAGCGAGTTCATTGCCATGATTAGTGCAGGCATCAGCTATCGGCGCTTGCTGCTGCCCTACATGATCAGTTCGGCTGTCATCGCCGCCATGACCTTCTACCTTGGTGCCGAGGTCATCCCACGCAGCAGCATCAAACGCCTTGCTTTCGAGAACACGTACAAGAAGCGAAAGAAGAACCCCACCTACGCCGACAAGGTGCAGCTGCAAGTTGACACTGGCGTCATAGCCTATATGGAGCATTTCGACGGCATTGTGAAGACGGGGCGACACTTCTCGCTCGACAAGTTCGAGAACAAGAAGCTCGTCTCGCACCTTTCGGCCACTTCCGCCGTCTACGACACGCTGAGCGACGTCCGTTACCAGTGGCATTTGAACGATGTGACGATACGCGAGTTGCGCGGCCTGAGGGAGAAGATAACGCATTACGACCGGCTGGACTCCATCATCCGCATGGAGCCGCAGGACTTCCTCTTCATCCGCAACCAGCAGGAGACGATGACCAATGCCGAACTGCGCGAATACATCGACAAGCAGCGCAACCGTGGCAGTGGCAACCTGAGCATCTTCGAGGTGGAGTACTACAAGCGCTATGCCTCGCCGCTGGCCGCCTTCATCCTCTCGTCCATCGGCATGTCGCTCTCGTCGCGAAAGCGAAAGGGAGGCATGGGCTTCTCGCTTGGCATCGGCATTGCCTTGAGTGCCACCTACATCCTGCTGCAAGGGCTCTCGGCCACCTTCTCGACCAACGCCGGCATGCACCCGGCCTTGGCTGCATGGATGCCCAACATACTCTACACCTTCATTGCCATATATCTGTATTACAAAGCGCCGAAATAAAGAGAAGTGAGAAGCATTGGCTATCATGCACAATGTTCATGCACAAAACAACATTCAATAATAATCAAACAGACAAACAAAGTGGATTTCTACGATTTAGACCTCAATGATAAAGTCCTCGATGCACTCGACGACATGAACTTTACCGACACGACTCCTATTCAAGAGCATGCCATCCCGCCTATCCTGGACGGCAGGGATGTGATGGGCGTTGCGCAGACGGGCACGGGGAAGACTGCGGCCTACCTGCTGCCTGTGCTGAGCCAGCTGGCCGACGGCGGATTCCCGCATGATGCCATCAACTGCATCATCATGTCCCCGACCCGCGAGCTTGCGCAGCAAATAGACAGTGCCATGCAGGGATTCGCCTACTATCTGGACGACGTGAGCAGCGTGGCTGTCTACGGCGGCAACGACGGCATCCGCTACGAGCAGGAGAAACGCGCCATGCAGAGCGGCGCCGACGTTGTCATTGCCACACCGGGCCGACTCATCAGTCATCTGAGCTTGGGGAACATTGACCTCAGCCGTGTCTCGTTCTTCATCCTGGACGAAGCCGACCGCATGCTCGACATGGGCTTCTGCGACGATATCCTGCAGATTGCAAAAGCTTTGCCCGAAAACAGGCAGACCATCATGTTCAGCGCCACAATGCCTGGCGACATACTGAACTTGGCACACAGCATCTTGCACAACCCCGTTGAAGTGAAGCTTGCAGTGAGCAAGCCGGCAGACAACATCCGTCAGAGCGCATATCTGTGCTACGAGCCGCAGAAGTTGCTTATCGTAAAACACATCTTCGAGCAGGATTCGCCCCATCGCGTCATCATCTTTGTCGGCTCGAAGAAGAAGACGAAGGAAATAGCCATCAGCATCATACGGGCCGGCTTCAACGCCCGCGCCATGCACAGCGACCTGACGCAAGCCGAACGCGACGAGGTGATGTACCTCTTCCGCAGCGGCAAGATAGACATCCTGGTGGCAACGGACATCGTGGCCCGCGGTATTGACATCGACGACATCGCCATCGTCATCAACTTCGACGTGCCGCGCGACGAGGAGGACTACGTGCATCGCATCGGCCGCACGGCGCGAGCCGGTCGCGGCGGACGGGCCGTGACGCTGGTTAACGAGAAGGACATGCATTACTTCCGCCAGATAGAGCGGTTCCTGGAGAAGGAAATACCCAAGGAGCAGATGCCGGAAGAGTTTGGCGAGGCTCCGACTTACCAATCCGGAGTGAAAAGCAAAGGAAAGAAATCAAAAGGCCGTTACTACGGAAAAGGCAGGGGCAGAGGCCGGGGAAAGGACCGGAGAAAAGACAAGGGCAAGTCCCGCCCTGACAAGCAGAAGGAGCAAAATTGATTATGAACTACGGATTCCTAATTATGAATTGAATGAGAAACCAAACCGCTGAACAATATGCACGGAGCAAGTACATTATGCTCAAGGCGAAAGAGCCTATGCAGCTGATGGATTTCCTCCTGAAAGAGATGAGCGGCATCAGCCGGAACAGGGTCAAGGACCTGCTGCGTGGACATGCCGTGACGGTGGACAAGAAGCTGGTCACGCAGTACGACTTCGTGGTACAGGCCGGACAGTCGGTGCTCGTCAGCCGCCACAAACGCAGCACGGAGTTGCAGAACAAGTACGTGAAAATTATCTACGAGGACAAGGACCTCATCGTCATCGAGAAGTCGACCGGCATCCTCAGCATGGCCTCTGCGCCCGGCCAGTACTGCGTCAAGACCATCCTCGACGAATACTTCCGCAGCCGTCACTTCCCCTGCACGGCGCACGTGGTGCATCGGCTGGACCGCGACACCAGCGGACTGATGCTCTATGCCAAGAACCGCGAGGTGCAGGCCATGCTGGAGCAGGACTGGCACGGCATCGTCTACGACCGTCGCTACGTGACTGTCCTCTGCGGAGAGATGGAGCAGGAGGGCGGCACGGTGCACTCCTGGCTGAAGGACAACAAGGCCTACATCACCTACAGCAGCCCTACGGACAACGGCGGCAAGGAGGCCATCACGCACTACCGCCGGCTGGCGACCAACGGACGCTACACCCTGGCCGAGATGAGGCTGGAGACGGGACGGAAGAACCAGATACGCGTCCACATGAAAGACCTGGGCTACCCAGTGGCTGGCGACGACAAGTACGGCAACGGACTAAACCCGCTCCACCGCCTTGCGCTCCATGCCTTCCGCCTCTACTTCTACCATCCCCGCACGGGCGAGCCGATGCGCTTCGAGACTCCCCACCCCACTGCCTTCACCAGGCTGTTCGGCAGCCCTGCTGTCCATCCCCGGCAGGAAGATGACACGAGTAAAGAACAAACAACATTCAATAATCATTAAAAAACCGCTATCCCCTCCGCGGAATACAAAACTCCTCCCATCGGGAGGTCGGGAAGGGACAAAACATGAAGAAAATTACCTATCTCGCAGCTATTCTTGCTGCCAGTCTCACATTCACTTCCTGCGGCGTGGGCGGCTTGCTTCCCTCTTCCACAAGCGGGGCAGGCGCTACAGCCACAACGGGCAGTCTGCTGGGCAACGCGCTCACGACGAACGGTGGAGGCTTGCTTGGCAACCTGCTCTCAAACATCCTGTCGGGTTCCACCTCGCAGCAGTCGCTCGAAGGCACCTGGACATACTACGGGCCCAAGGTCGTGTTCGAGAGCGAGAACATCCTTTCGCAGATTGGCGGACAGGTGGTCAGCAGCAACCTGGAGCAGAAGCTGGGCACTCAGCTCGGCAAGCTGGGCTTCACAGCCGGCAAGTCTGTGCTCGTACTGAATGCTGACAAGAGCTGCATACTCTTCATTGGCTCCAAGAGCCTGCCCGGCACGTACACCTACGACAGCAGCACGAACAAGCTGACCATCACAGGCGCTCTCGGCGTAGGTCAGGTGGTCTGCACCGCTACCGTCCAGGGCAATCAGCTCCTCATGCTCTTCGATGCCGACAAGCTTCTCTCTATCGCTACCTCCCTCAGCAGCAAGAGCACCAGCACACTCTCCTCTCTGCTGAGCAGCTACACGGGCCTCAAGCTCGGCTGGGCCATGACAAAGTAATATCCTCTTCTCGGACTGTCCCGCAGAAGCGAAGGAAGTAGCCGGAGTCGTCAGATTCCGCGGAGGGTCTCTCCCCTCGGTCGTTTCCCTCGCTTCTGCGGGATTTTCGTATCACACAGCGTGCTCTTCCGCCGGAAGACCCTGGCTCTTATTTCAGAAGACCCTAGCTCTTATCTCGGAAGAGCCTAGCTCTTATTTCGGAAGAGCCTAGGTCTTATTTCGGAAGAGCCTAGCTCTTAT
>DGTM01000004.1:12429-12941 GCA_002394305.1 Prevotellaceae bacterium UBA4336 | reverse complement strand
TAGCTCTTATCTCGGAAGAGCCTAAGGCTTTTTCCGGAAGCGTGCGGTGCGTGTTTTGGAAGCGTACGCTGTTATTTTACACATTATATATAAATTAAGGGCACGTTTCGTTGGCAGAACGGTGGGAAAGTGTTATCTTTGCACTACCAAACAACATGTTAAAAGGATAAGTACAGAACCTATATGAAACATCAGCTCAGAAGTTCCGTCTGCACGGAAGGCCGCCGCATGGCAGGCGCACGCGCACTGTGGGTTGCCAACGGCATGAAGCGCGAACAGTTCGGCAAACCCATCATTGCCATTGTCAATTCGTTCACACAGTTTGTCCCCGGCCATACGCATCTGCACGAAATAGGCCAAATCGTCAAGCAGGAGATAGAAAGCCTCGGCTGCTACGCCGCTGAGTTCAACACCATTGCCATCGACGACGGCATAGCCATGGGGCACGACGGCATGCTCTACTCCCTACCCTCGCGCGACATCATCGCCGACTCGGTGGAGTACATGGTCAA
>DGTM01000004.1:10566-12360 GCA_002394305.1 Prevotellaceae bacterium UBA4336 | reverse complement strand
CACAAGGCCGACGCCATGGTCTGCATCTCCAACTGCGACAAGGTGACGCCCGGCATGCTGATGGCTGCCATGCGACTGAACATCCCTGCCGTCTTCGTCAGCGGCGGACCGATGGAAGCGCACAAGCTTGACGGCGAGAATGCCGACCTCATCACAGCCATGATAAAGGGCGGCGACCCGACAGTCAGCGACGAGGAGCTGGCAAAGGTGGAGCAGATGGCCTGCCCCGGATGCGGAGCCTGCTCCGGCATGTTCACGGCCAACTCCATGAACTCCCTGACCGAAGCCATCGGACTCTCCCTGCCCGGCAACGGAAGCATCCTGGCTACGCACAAGAACCGCATCCGCCTCTTCAAGAGCGCCGCACGGCTCATCGTGAAGAACGCCTTCGCCTACTACGAGGAGGACGACGAATCGGTTCTGCCTCGCAGCATCGCCACGCGCCAAGCCTTCCTCAATGCCATGACGCTCGACATCGCCATGGGAGCCTCCACCAACACCGTGCTCCACCTCCTGGCCGTGGCTCAGGAAGGAGGCGTAGACTTCAAGATGCAGGACATCGATGCCCTCTCGCGCAAAGTACCTTTCCTCTGCAAGCTCGCGCCCAACTGGCAGAAGTACAGCATCCAGGAGGAGAACCGCGCAGGCGGCATCCTCGGCATCCTCGGCGAACTGGCCAAGGGCGGACTGCTCGACCTCACCTGCAAGCGCGTGAACGGCGCTACGCTGGGCGAGGACATCAAGCGCTACTCCATCATCAACAACGATAATCTGAAAGCCAGCATCGACGGCGGACTCTCTCCCTGGGACATCTACAGCTGCGCCCCGGGCGGCAAGTTCTCGAACGTCATGGGCTCGCAGGACACCCACTGGGAAACACTCGACACCGACCGCACCAATGGCTGCATACGCGACATCGAACATGCCTACACGAAGGACGGCGGCATGGCGGTCCTCTTTGGCAACATCGCACAGGACGGCTGCGTGGTGAAGACAGCCGGCGTCGACCCCAGCCTCTGGCACTTCGAGGGACCTGCCGTTGTCTTCGACAGCCAGGAAGATGCCTGCGAGGGCATCCTTGGCGGCAAAGTGAAGAAAGGCGACTGCGTCGTCATCACGCACGAGGGACCGAAAGGCGGCCCGGGCATGCAGGAAATGCTCTACCCCACGTCTTACATCAAGAGCATGCACATGGGCAAGGAGTGCGCCCTCATCACCGACGGACGCTTCTCGGGCGGAACCAGCGGCCTCTCCATCGGACACATCAGCCCCGAGGCAGCCAGCGGCGGCAACATTGGCAAGATAAAGGACGGCGACATCATCGTCATCGACATCCCCAGCCGCTCCATCAACGTAAAACTCAGCGACGAAGAGCTGGCAGCACGCCCGCAGCAGCCACTGCGTCGCAACCGCACCGTCAGCAAGGCCCTCCGAGCCTACGCACAGAGCGTCAGCAGTGCCGACAAGGGCGGCGTCCGTATAGTATGAAGAAACAAACAACCAACACAACCATGAATAGAAACATGCTCATCATGCTAAGCGCCGGCATCATGCTGGCTGCTTGCAGCAAACAAAAGGGAACCGAAACGACAACAGCAGAGGCCGAAACAACCACAGAGGCAGGTGCCGACTTCACAGACGCCGTCACGGCAGCGCTCTCCAACGGCGGAAGCATCGACCTCGGCAGCCTCCAGTGGACACGCAAGCCCGCCGGATATGAGGTGAAGGGCGACACCATCCTCATCACCACCGCGCCGCATACCGACCTCTGGCAGCGCACGTACTATCACTTCC
>DGTM01000004.1:0-10510 GCA_002394305.1 Prevotellaceae bacterium UBA4336 | reverse complement strand
ACTATCACTTCCAGAACGACAACGCGCCCGTCCTGCAGATGCAGACCCGCGAGAAGTTCTTCAGCTTCGTGGTCAAGACCGACTTCACCGGCAGCCACACCCGCTTCGACCAGTGCGGCATCGTCATGTATCTGGACAGCGATAACTGGCTGAAAGGCTCCGTCGAATACGAGAACCAGGACTTCCAGCACCTCGGCAGCGTGGCAACCAACAAAGGCTATTCCGACTGGGCAACCACAGCCATACCCGCCGACGTGAAGACGATGTGGTATCGCTTCTCGCGTCGCGAGGACGACTACTGCATCGAATGTTCAACCGACGGCAAGGCATTCAGCCAGATGCGCATCTGCCACATGTACGCCGCAGCCGATGCCATCAGCTTCGGCATCTATGCCTGCTCGCCCGAGGAGTCGTCCTTCACGGCCATCTTCTCGGACATGAAGATAACGGAATGTATGTGGAAAGCCCACGACGGGCAGCAACCAGACAAGGAATAGACGATGAAAAAGTTACTGCTGAACATTCTCTTCGCCTGCAGTCTGCTCTCCCTTTCGGCACAGACAAAATGGATGAACCCATTGGAGCAAGGCGAGAACATCGTGCACGGGCGCTGGTGGAACAGCGAACTGAAGGACTCCTACCACCGCCTTCCGCCGAGGGCCGAGAGCAAGGTGCGCCCGGCTGTCTGGAGACTCTCGCGGCAGTCTGCCGGACTCTCCGTTTGCTTCCACACGAACTCCCCGAGCATCAGGGTCAGATACAAGGTAGGGGGCGGCCTGAACATGTTCCACATGCCCACTACCGGCGTTTCGGGCGTTGACCTCTATGCCACCGATGCCAACGGACAGTTGCGGTGGTGCGCCAGCAGGTTCAACCTGTCGTTCAAGGACACCATCAACTATGAGTTCAAGGACCTGACATACTTCACGGGCGACGAACAGGGCTATGACTTCGAGCTCTTCCTGCCCCTGTACAACGAGGTGAAGTGGATGGAGATAGGCGTGCCGGAGGATCGCGAGCTGCGCTTCATTCCGACGTCCGGAGAGAAGCCCGTCGTGGTCTACGGAACATCCATTGCTCAGGGAGCATGTGCCTCGCGTACGGGCATGGCATGGACGAACATCCTGCACAGAGAATCGGGCTATCCCGTCATCAACCTGGGCTTCTCGGGCAACGGCCAACTGGAGGAGGAGGTGTTTCGCTTCTTGGCTGAAATCGATGCCAAACTCTTCATCATAGACTGCCTCCCCAACCTTTCTACGGAGCGTTCGGAATTTATCTACGACCGCCTGTTGAAGGGCGTCTCCATCCTCCGCGAGAAGAGCAAGGCTCCCATCCTGTTTGTCGAACACGACTATGCCAACGGCATCAGTTCGCAGCAGGCCTTGGATTGGTTCACAAACTCAAACAGTGAACAACTGCGTGCCTTCAAGACGATGAAGAAGCAGGGCGTGAAGGACATCTACTACCTCAGTCACAAGGAACTGGCCTTCACGCAGGATTCGATGGTGGAGGGTCTTCACCCCAACGACCTGGGCATGCGGCAGTATGCCGACGCCTACCTGCGGAAACTCCGCAAAATCTTCCGCTGAGCATCAAGCCGTCCGCAGCGGTTCGTCGAAGCCTGGCCTCCGGTAGCAACTACTTGATGTCAGGCTTCCATTCGTCTTGCCATCGGACGACGGGCTTGCCGTTCTCGAACTCGATGGGCAGCCAGATGTAGCGGGCATCTATCGGGTGGCGCGGACGCCAGATGTCGGCCATGAAGATGTATTGAACATTGACCATTGAGGATTGACCATTGACCATTGAGGATTGACCATCGACAATGGTCAGCACGAAGGTGCTTTGTCCGCCGAAGGTTTTCTCTGCCTTCGGCCCGCGGCAGGGATTGGCGTGCTGCTTCCACGGCCCCCAGATGCTTGCCGACGAGAACATGCGTGCCTCGTTAGGCTCCCAACCTGTGCAGCCGGAGGTAATCATCCAGTACGTGCCGTCGTGCTTGAAGATGGCCGGAGCCTCGTTGTGTCCGGCAGGAGCCAGGCGGGTGTAGCGGCCGGTGTGGTGCAGATAGTCGGCAGTCAGTTCGGCAATATGCAGGGTCAGGTTCTCCTCGGAGGAAAAGATGTGGTAGGCCCGTCCGTCATCGTCGACGTAGAGCGTCATGTCGCGCGACATTTGCCCCGTCGGGAAGTCGCGCTTCACGATAAGTCCCTCGCCGACAGCCTTCAGCCAGGCCGGAGTCCACTCTTGCCTGAAGTGGTCGGCGCTTAGCGTGTCAACCACGGCCAGCTCCTTCTCTCCGAACTCGACGGGCCATGTTCCGGCATCGGCTCTTTGCGAATACAGGAACTTGAATGGGCCTTCCGGACGGTCGGCCACCGCCACGCCATAGCGTGCGGCATCATAGCCCTTGCCCTTCAGCTCGAGGTGGAACCACATGCAGAACTTCTTCGTCACATTATTATATATGACCTTCGGCCGCTCCAGGATGCAGCCGCGCTCCAGGTCGTGACCGCGTTCGTCGGTGACGCTGAGCGCCACGCCGCAGTTGTGCCAATGGAGCAAATCCTTTGAGCTGTAGCACGTCACGCCGACCAGGGCGCTGGAGGTGTGCTCCGCTTTATGCTCGCCGTACCAGTAGTATGTGTCGCCATACTTCAGGACGCCTCCACCATGCGCGTTGATGTGGTTGCCCTCATCGTCAGGCCACAGCTCACCGCTGCGAATACCCTGCGCGTTTGCACATACAGCCACAAGAAGCAACATTGTCGCAGACACTATATGCTTCGCAAGTTTATTTGTCATCATAGATGTATTTATGTCAGTTTGCCTGCAAAGTTACTGAAAACGTAGAATGAAGAGCAAAGATTGTTGAATAATTTGAGCATAAAGTAAAAATATGAATTATGAATTATGAATTATGAATTAAAAGTAGTACCTTTGCACCGCAAAAGGATAACATTACGATAATGAACGAAAAAATCACAGGTGCCGAGGCGCTGATGCGTTGCCTTGAGCACGAGGGCGTGGATGTGCTTTTCGGTTACCCTGGGGGGGCCATCATGCCCACCTACGATGCGCTCTACGACCATAAGAAGTCTCTGCACCACATCCTGGTACGCCACGAACAGGCTGCCGTACACGCCGCCCAGGGCTATGCCCGCGTCAGCGGAAAGGTGGGCTGTGCCATCGTGACGAGCGGCCCCGGAGCCATGAACACCATCACCGGAGTGGCCGATGCCATGATCGACTCCACCCCGATGGTCGTCATCTGCGGCCAGGTGGGAGCAGCCATGCTGGGCACCGATGCCTTCCAGGAGGTCGACGTCGTGGGCGTGACGCAACCTATCACGAAGTGGAACTTCCAGATTCGTCGTGCCGAAGACATTCCCTGGGCCGTGGCACGTGCCTTCTTCATCGCCAAGAGCGGCAGGCCGGGCCCCGTGGTGCTCGACTTTGCAAAGAACGCACAGACGGCCATGATAGAGTACGCTCCGCAGACTGTCGACTTCATCCGCAGCTACAACCCCAATCCACAGCCCGAGGAAGGAGCCGTCGCGAAAGCTGCATGCATGATAAACGAGAGCGTCAAGCCCTTCATGCTCGTCGGCCAAGGCGTAGAGCTGGCCGGTGCAAACAAGGAACTGATTGACCTTTGCGAGAAGGCGCAGATTCCCTTTGCCTCGACCATTCTTGGCCTTTCCGCCGTCCCTTCCGACCATCCCCTCAACATGGGCATGCTCGGTATGCACGGCAACCTTGCGCCCAACGTCATGACCAACCAGTGCGACCTGCTCATTGCCGTCGGCATGCGCTTCGACGACCGCGTGACGGGCAACCTGAAGACCTACGCCAAGCAAGCTAAAGTCATACATTTCGAGATTGACCCCTCGGAGCTCGGCAAGAACGTGAAGCCCACACTCTCTGTCCTCGGCAACTGCAAACAGACCATACCCGAGGTGACAAAACTCGTGGAGAAGCAGACGCACAAGGCCTGGATAGAAGGCTTCAAGCCATACGCTGAAAAGGAATACAACAAAGTCATCGATGCTGCCCTGCATCCCACCGAAGGCCCGCTCCTGATGGGCGAAGTGGTGCGCAAGGTGAGCGAGGCAGCAAAGAACGAAGCCATCCTCGTCACCGACGTCGGCCAGAACCAGATGTTCGGCTGCCGCTACTTCAAGTTCAGCAAGCCGCGCTCCGTAGTCACCAGTGGCGGCTGCGGCACGATGGGCTTCGGCATACCGGCCGCCATCGGAGCCTGCTACGGAGCACCGGGCCGCACCGTCTGCATGTTCTGCGGCGACGGAGGCTTCCAGATGACCATACAGGAGCTGGGCACCATCATGGAGAACCAGGTTCCCGTGAAGATGATACTGCTCAACAACAACTTCCTCGGCAACGTGCGACAGTGGCAGTATATGTTCTTTAACAAGCGCTACTCCTTCACCCCCATGCTCAACCCCGACTACGAGAAGATAGCCGCAGGCTACGGCATCCCCTGCCGCACCGTCGTCGACCGTCGGGACCTCGATGCCGCCATCCGCGAAATGCTCGACACCGAAGGCCCCTACATCCTGCAATGCGCCGTGAAGGAAGAAGACAACGTCCTGCCCATGACGCCTCCCGGAGCAAACGTCGACGAGATGCTGCTTGAAATCAAATAGAAGCCCCCTCCCCGCTCCCCCTTTTTGGGGGTGCCTAATAAGAGAGAGGATAAGATAATAATGAATAAAGCATAATGAAAAAGGAAACACAAGATAAGTCTTCCCTTCAGAACACTCCCCCAAAGGGTGAGCAGGGAGGGGGCTCCCAATGCGGCGATTGCAATACATGCGGTAAGTGCGACGAGTTGGAACAGGCACATGAGATGCAAGGCTTTAACGAAGCAGTCCTTGCAGCCGCAGCCATCGAACGCGACAGCTTCGAGAAGAACCTGACACGGCAGCGCCTGGCTACCTTGGCCCGAGACACTGCACAGGGCAGCCAGAAGGAAACCTTCAAGCGCAACGCCGTGGCGCGACCCGCCGTGCCCGGTCACGAAGGTGCCCTGCTCAGCCACGAAGGCCTGACGCTCTACACACTCATCATCTACTCGGAGAACTTCGCTGGCATCCTCAACCAGATTACAGCCGTCTTCACCCGCCGGCAAGTCAACATCGAAAGCCTCAATGTCTGCGCCTCCTCAACACCCGGCGTGCACAAATACACCATCACCTGCTACTGCAAGCAGGAAATGGCCGAGATGCTGACCAAGCAAATCGAGAAGAAGATAGACGTGCTGCAGGCCAACTGCTTCGTCGACGACGAGATATTCATCCTCGAGACCTCCCTGCTCAAGCTCTCTACGCCGATGGTGCTCGCCAACAAGGAGATTTCGAGCATCGTGCGACGCTTCGACGCACGCATCGTGGAGGTGAATCCCATCTACACCATCGTGGAGAACACCGGCATGACGGACGACATCATCAGCCTTTTCACCCAACTCGACGCCCTGGACTGCGTGCTGCAGTTCGTACGTACAGGCCGCATCGCCGTCACGAAGTCCTACATCGAACGCCTCGACGCCTACATCGCCAAACGAGAAGAGGAAAGACCCCTTAACCCCCTTTAGGGGAAAGGACCCCCTATCCCCCCTTTAGGGGGAATAAGGACCCCTACCCCAATAAAATTACTAAATACTAAAATTGTAAATAAATAGTAAATAGTAAATTGTCAAATAGTAAATAACAAATTGTCAAATAGTAAATACATAGACCGCTACCCCTTCTACGTGGAGCCCTTCCACGTGGATTTCACGGGCCGCATCTTCCTCGGCGTACTCGGCAACCATCTGCTCAATGCTGCGGGCAATCACTCGCAGAGGCGTGGCTGGGGCATCGGCGCCTTGAACGAGACGAAGCACACCTGGGTGCTCTCGCGGCTCAGCATCGAGATGAACGAGATGCCGCGGCAGTACGAGCATTGCGAGGTGCGGACGTGGGTGGAGAGCGTGATGAAGCTCTTCACGAACCGCAACTTCGCCATCCTTTCCGCCGAGGGAAAGCCTTTGGGCTACGCTCGCAGTGTCTGGGCGATGATTGACATGGAGACGCGCAAGCCCTGCGACCTGCTGTCGCTCTACGACGGCGACATCCTCAATTATGTCGTACCCGAGGAGGAGAACGTGTGTCCCATACAGGGTCACGGCCGTTTCCGTTTCCGCGAGCCGCAGCTCCTGCGCACCATCGACACCTACTACAGCGACATAGACATCAACGGTCACATCAACAGCATCAAGTACATCGAGCACATCCTCGACCTCTTTCCCCGCGAGCGCTTCGAGCACGGAGGCATCCGTCGCTTCGAGATTGCCTACAAGGCGGAGTCGTACCTTGGCGACCGCCTCAGCTTCTACGAGCAAACCGTCAGCGCTGACGAGACCGACATAGAGGTGCGAAAGAACGGAAGCGAAGTGGTCTGCCAGGCAAAAGTCTGCTTCAGAGACTCTCAGCCTTTTTCTCACACAGAAAGCACAGAAAACACAGAAAGAGACGTTTGTTTCTAACATCGAGTCACGAACTTTAGTTTTTTTCGTTTCTTTCGATGTTCATCTATCTTCGTTCCAAAGCAAAGTGCCATCCGCGGCTTGTCCCTCTGCCTCGACGCTAAGGGAAACCGGGTGCGAGCCAGCCCAAAGGGTGATGCTTGCCTCGCCGTCTTTGTCCAGGCGGAGAGCGGGATTCCAGTAGAGCGTACGTCGGTAGTCGTTCGGAAGGGGAGGCGTCTGGCTTGAATAGTCAGGGCTGTAGAAGTCAGCTGGAACCGAGAGACCGGGAAGGACGTAGTGCCGGTCGCGATAGACGGCATGGCGGCTCCCGTCGTAGATGGGATAGACGGCAACCCGCGTCTCAGGTCGGTCGGCACCTCGGTAACGGTTGCTCCCTTCGTGACGGGGCTGATAGTCGGTATAAACCACGAACCTATCCAACAGGAATCGCGGGTCTTCGTCGCCATCGCCGAAGTATTCCCTTACCTCTCCGGGCGAGAAGCTGAAGCCGTCGCTGAAGGATTTGAGGTACTTGGGATGGTAAAGCGAATCAGTGGGAATGCCGATGTGTTGCGGCAGAGAGCGGCGCGTGGGACTTAGTCCGTAGCGGAGCCTGATGCGACTGTCGCCGTTGCCGTCCTTTTCTTCATTTATGCCATAGTCGTTAAGAAAGACGCGAACCAGAGCTTCTGCAATGTCGACACGGTTGAAGACGGGCACTCCGGCATCTTCTATGGCGTTCCATGCGTCGTTGGCATCAACGGCAAAAGCAGGGAAGGCATCGCTAAACCCCTTGAGCCGACGTCTTCGCTTCGCCGTGACCGACACTTGTCGCAAGGCCTTTGCGGAGTCGTTTGTCGGCTCCGCGGGGATTTCATACTCCACATTATACGTTCGTTGCGGCATGTGAGACTGGTAGAAGCTGTAGGGCTTCACGAAGCGCGGGTAGGGCCACGACACATAAGCCCTGTAGTCCGCCTCCACCCCATTCGCATACTGCACCCATTCGTATCGGCCCTTTTCCCCGCGGTTCCAGCCGATTGTGTCGGCAACAGAGATGAAGAGTTCCTTCGCTCCGTAGAACTTCGGACAGTTGAACTGGAAGCAATCGCCCAGGAAAGGCTCTTCGTTCACCTGTGTTTCCCTCGTATCCAAGGCAGTCAGTTCGGCATGTACGAGTAGTCCGGACTTCGTTCCTGTCTTTGCCAGAGCCAGGGTTGACTTGTATTCGCGCCTGGTAGGGTTGGGCATGGCATACTGGTTAACAAAGAGTGCTGTGTCTGGCGACAGGCTTTCCAGTATCTCATCGGGCAGCATGCGGGTCACCCGGTCGGGGTTGAAGTACACATATCCCCGCAGGACGGGTGTCTGTTCCTTGGGTTGAACCGGGTTCCACGCACCTTCCGTTGCCATGTCGCGCCAAGCGAAGCGCCGCCAGCCTTGCGTCATCATCAGCAGGTCGAGCGCTCGTCGGTGCTCCTCGTCGTCTTTCTCGAAGAACCATGCGGGGTTGGGGATGAAGCCTTTCACCTCGGAGCTAAGCAGCATCTCGGTCATGATGTTGCCGTTGTCGAAGAGCGGATCGGCATGACTGACATCGCGGACGGCAACGGAAACACAGGCCTCGTCCGCGCTTCCCTTCAGCTTCATTTCCACTTTTTCATAAGGACGGTACTCCTCCTTAAGCCCCGTGACGACGAGTGTCGGCTTGGAAAGTTCCGGCCTCACGACGAAGAAGAGACGGTCGGCAAAGACGTGGCCGTCGACATCGAAGGCCGTGACTTGGTGAATACCTGCCGACAAGTCCGCGATGCTCAGCGTCTGACCTTCGGCCAAGGCATGGAACGCCTCCACTTTTCCTTCGTGCATGACGGTGAGCGCCAAGCGTTCGGCATCAAGACCGACGATGTGTGTTTCTACGAAGATGCTGTCCTCCTGCTGTCTGACCTGTATGGCGACGCCTTCTTCTTCGGGCTTCGGAAGGACGCTGGCGACCCTTTCGCCGTTTGTCGCCACGAAGGTCACCTCTTCCTGACGCCCGCTCTCCGGAACGACCCGGAACATGCCTCGCCCCCGGCTGACGGTCTCTGCCGTTTGGTTTCCCACGGTCAGATAGCCGTCAACCTGCTGTCCGTCGGACATCGTAGCCTCGAATGCCACGCGATTCTCCACGCCCGCCACCAGGTTGCCGCCTTCGGGGAAGAGCGAAAGTTTGAGTTCGGGCTTCTCGGGGCTACTTTTATATTCACGCCGCATCACGCGGAGCGTCATGTCGCGCGTGTAGTCGCCGGGGGCAAGAGGCCTGTCGTAGACGGGAAAGACGCGGCTGTAGAGCTTGTCGTAGTCGCGGAAGTATTCCCGTTCCATCGCTTTGTCCCTGAACATCAGGCCGAAGCTTTCGGGGTGCTTGTGCTCGTGTTCTCCCCAGTTCAGCTGCCAGCGCGTATAGGCTCTCAACTCGTAGAAGCCGCTGTACTGTATCTGATGGTTCAGGGCAAAGAAGCCGTTTCCCCTACCCTCGCTCATCTCAACGAGCTTGCGCTCCACGAGATAGCCGTCGTCGTTCAGCAGTTCGACGTAAAGCACGCCGCTGACGTCCGACGGCCTGTCCGTGTCTGTCTGCATCGTATAGGCAGAGAACCAGATGGTGTCGCCCTGGAAGTAGCACGTGTTGTCCATGTGGACATAGACTTTCTCCTGCGGGACGGTTCGCCCGAAGGCTGTGAGGCGGTCCATCAACGGACGGAAAGGCTCGGGGTATCTGATGTCTTTCTGCGTCTTCTTTCCTTGCGGGGTGTCCGCGGAGGGCCTTGTCGCCAGCGACTCTCCGAAGGCGGCTCGCTCCTCTTCGGCAGTCCGTTTCACGATGTCGAGGCGCGTCCAAAGCGTCGAGTCGAAGCCGGCATCATCGGCGGCGCTGAGGATGTTGAAGCCCACGGCACGGGGTTGTAGCGCCAAAAGGCTGTCGCCTCGGACATCAAACAGAATGCCACGATACCTCATCCTGTCGTTGCCGCCTTCGAAGGACAGACCTCCGACGGAGGCAAAGCCTTGTGAATAGTCGTAGATGATGCGGAAACGGATGTCGGTCGGCATGCGGATGAAATCGACGCTCTGGTAGGCATTCTCCACCGTCCCGTCGAAACAGAGCAGCCGGAGCGTGGAGGCGTCGACGTATGCTGTGCCGACGATGCGGCGCCTCTCCGCCAGGGATTCCGACTGCCACCGTGGATGTTGTCTGTCGTTCAAGCTGAATGTGATGCGGTAGAGCCTTTCGCCCTCGCTGCCGGAAAGCGTCTCGATGTTGGTCTTGTAGTATTTCTTTGTCATGGAAAAGCTGTGGAGGGGCTTGACGGCCTTCAGCCAATAGCTGTTCGTAAAGGCGCTTGGCCCAATCTCCGCCACACGTTGTATGTTGGCAAACCTAAGGGCTAAGCGGCTGTCGGCGCCCTCCTGGTTCAATCCTGTGCGGGCGCTCAGCATCTCTTCCTCGCGGAGACTGACCGCCGACCTTGCAGTAAGCAGGCTCTCTATCAGGTAGGAATCCTCCTCGTTCCTCAGCAAAGTGCGCAGGAAGTAACCTTGTCTCGCCCTTTTGTGCCGCGAGAAGTCCTGCTTCAAGTTCTTGATGACCTGACGAACGATATCAAGCTCATTTACAGAGTATATCGTGACTTCGCTCAAATCCTTCGTAAAAGGCACCAACCTGACGACCATCGGCACATCGATTGCCGCGAGGTGTTGCTTCTCGAAGCCCACGAACGAGAACGTCAGGACGTCCCCAGCCGACACCGACAGGCGGAAGTCTCCGTCCGCATTGGTCATCGCCCCACGGCCACCCGCACAATATATGGCAGCGTACGGCAGAGGCTCGCCCGTCTCGGCATCCACCACGCGCCCCCGCACGGTCAGTTCCTGCGCCCAGCTCAGAGCGGAGAGCATTGCAAGCAAAAGGGTTACGGCTAAACGCATGGCAAA
>DGTM01000009.1:72427-77999 GCA_002394305.1 Prevotellaceae bacterium UBA4336 | reverse complement strand
CCCCAGCCCACAATCTCGGCGATGATGTTGGCACCGCGCTTGACTGCGTGTTCGTAGCTCTCGAGGATAACCGTTGCGCCGCCGCCGCTGGGCACCAGACCGTCGCGGCCTGCATCGAAGGGACGGCTGGCTTTCTCGGGAGCATCCTCGCGGATGGAGAAGGCCTGAATGCCGTCGAAGGAAGCGATGCCGTACATGTTGTTCTCCTCAGCGCCGCCGCATACCACGCAGTCCTGCAGGCCCTGTGCGATGAGCAGAGCGCCCAGGCCGATGCTTTGCGAGCCGGAGGCACAGGCTGCCGATGCTGTGAGGTTGATGCCACGCAGCTTGAAGAGGCATGCCAGGTTCATGGTGATGTTGGAGTTCATGCTCTGGAAGATGGCGCCGCTGCCGCAGGCCACGGAGCTGCCTGCCTGACGGAACTTGTCGAGGCTGTTCATCGTAGCCTCTGCCACGGAGTCGTTGCCGTAGATGATGCCCACTTCGTTCGAGGCGAGGAAGTCTTCGTCGATGCCGGCATTCTCGAGTGCCTGCTTGGTGGCAATATAGCCGTACTGTGCCTCTTCGGGCATGAAGTTGCGGAGGCTGCGCGGAACGTATGCCTTGATGTCCACTGCGGGCACGTTGCCAACAAGTGCCGAGCGGAAACCAGCGTCCTTGCGCTCCTGACTAAAGATGATGCCACTCTTGCCCTGATAGAGTGCGTCGCGCACTTCGTCGAGGCTTGTTCCGATGCAGGACCAGATGCCCATGCCTGTTATAACTACTCTTCTTGCCATTATGTTTCCTTGTTTTGAATCCTTGGTTTGTTTTGTTTTCCTTTGTTTACTTTATCTTTTCTTCTGCTCCTTCGTCCTTGCCTGTGTCTTTTGGGGAGGGCTTGAAGCACGCTAAATCTCCTTGCTGAAGCAGCGGCGGCGCTTGTAGATTGTCGGGTTGAGCGCTTTCCACTGCGTGAGTACCTTCAGGTTGTTCTCGAGCATAGGGCCTGTCTCTGCCCAGCTGTACCCCAACTTGTTGAGCGTAGGAATCAGGTCGGCGAATATCAGGGCGTTGATGCCCAGGGCCTGCCACTCGGGGTGAACGGCGATGAGCATCAGCTCGGCCTTGTCCGAGTGCTTCCACTTGAGTGCCCGCAGCAGGTGGTACCACCCGAAGGGCAGCAGTCTTCCGCCCGACTTCTGCAGCGCCTCGGAGAGACTGGGCATGGTGATGCTGCTGGCGATGAGGTTGCCTTCCGCGTCCTCTATCATGGGCAGGAGGCGCAGGTCGAGCAGGGGCACGTACTGCCCCACGAAGGCGTCGGCCTCTTCCTCCGTGTGCTGTGTGTAGCCGAAGAGTTCGCTGTAGGCATCGTTGAGCAGGCGGAACAGTTTGCGTCCGTAGCCGCCCTGGAAGATTTCCTTCTGCGTGAGCTTCCGCACCTTCAGGTCGTACATGCTGCACACCAGTTTCTGTGCGCGTGCAAAGCGTTCGGGCACCTGCTGCGGAATCTGCACCTTCACCTGCACCCAGTCGACTTCCTTGCCGAATCCGTGCTTCTCCATGTGCCGGGGATAGTAGGGCGGGTTGTAGATGGTGATGGCAGAGCCGACCTGGTCGAAGTCCTCGACGAGCATGCCTTCCTTGTCGAAGTCGGAGATGCCGAGCGGCCCCTGTATGGAATCCATGCCTTTACTCCGCCCCCAGTCCGCGACGGCCTTGAGCAAGGCGTAGGAGACGTCCGTGTCGTCGACGAACTCTATCCACCCGAAGCGCACGCAGCTGCCTTTCCACACCTCGTTGGCCTTGCGGTTGATGATGCCGGCTATGCGCCCCACGGGCCTTCCCCCCTCGTCGTAAGCCACGAAGGGGACCACGTCGCAGTGCTGCAAGCCTGGGTTGTGCTCGGGCTGGAACCATCGGCGCACGTCCATTTCCAAGTCGGGCACATAGTATGGATTGCCTTTGTAAATCTTCCGGGGAAGGCCTACAAAGTCATCCATCTGCTGCTTCGTCTGAACGGTCCTTATGGTGCACTTCATGCGTGGTTTTTCTTTACGTGCGCGCACACACTGCGCACTAATCGGGTGCAAAGGTACAAATAATTACTCTAATTATCATCATTTACGCCCTTAAAAGTGATAAATTGTTTCTTTTTTGTAAGTGAAAGAGACTTTTGGGATAGGGCCGAGGCGTGCGGAGTGCACGAAAAAGGGAGGAAAACCGTTTTGGCGTTCCTCCCTTTTTTGTCTGCCGACTGTATGGTTTTTTGTGGCTTCCGGCCTACTGTCCGGGCTCGGCCGGTGCTTCTTCCTGTGCCGGGGCGGCGGGGGCTGCCATCTGTTCGTCGACGGCCTTTATCTTTTGGGCCAGGAGATTGAGTTCCTCGCGGAGTTTCTCTATCTTCTTGTTCATGGCGTCGACCAGCGAATTACCCTTTTTGCTGCTGGCGGTGAGGAAGCCGATGTTGTTCTCGTATGTCTTGATTTCGGCAAGCATGCGCTCGTAGGCACGTTGCATGCGCTGGCGCTCGTTGTCGAGCGAGCCTGCTTCCTTTTCTATCCTCTGCTGCAGTCCGGCGCGGAAGTTGTTGAGCCGGCGGCGTGTCTGGCTTGCGCCGTAGGCTTCGTAGAGCTTGTCGCAGACGGCCCGATACTCGCGGTAGAGGGTTTCTTTGTCGCGGAAGGGGACGTGTCCCACTTCGTTCCATCGCTGCTGGAGCTCCTTGACTTGTGCGATGACGTTCTCGCCTTCCTGTTCGGCCAGGGCCTTGAGCTGTGCGATGATGTCGAGTTTCTGTTCCTTGTTGGCTTTCTCCTCGTTGCGGCTTTCGGCCGTGGCTGCCTGGCGAGCCTCGAAGAAGTGGTCGCATGCTGCGGTGAAGCGTTTCCAGAGTTCGTCGCTGTACTTGCGGGGGACGGCGCCTATCTCTTTCCACTGCTTCTGCAGGTTGATGAGGATGTCGCCGGTGGAGCGCCAGTCGGTGCTCTCCATGAGTGCTTCGGCTTTCTCCACGAGTTCTTTCTTCTTGGCGAGGTTTGCTCCGAGCTCTTCCTTGACGGTGTGGAAGAAGTTGGTCTTTTTCTCGAAGAAGGCGTCGCAGGCCTGGCGGAAGCGCTCGAAGATGGCAGTGTTCATCTTCTGCGGTGCGAAGCCGATGGTCTTCCACTCTGCCTGCAGTTCCTTTATCTTCTGTGTGACGGTTTCCCAGTCGGCGAAGGTGCGGAGTCCGTCGGTCTCGATGGCTTCGAGCTGTTCGCAGAGTTCGGTCTTGCGCTGCAGGTTTTCTTCTTCGCGTGCCTTGATGGCCTCGAAGTGTGCCTGGTGCTTTTTGTTGATGACGGTGGATGCTTCCTTGAACTTGGCCCATACGGTCTCGCGGATTTCCTTGGCTACGGGTCCTGTCTCCTTCCATTCCTGGTGGAGGGCCTGCAGCTGGTTGAAGGCGGCGAGCACGTCGGGGTTCTCGGCCAGCGCTTCGGCCTGCTGGATGAGACGCGTCTTGATCTCGAGGTTCTTGCGGAAGTCGTAGTCGCGCAGTTCGTGTCCGAGCTTGAGGAGGTCGTAGAACTGCTCTACGTAGAGCTGGTAGTTCTTCCAGAGTTCGGTGGCGCGTTCGGCGGGTACGGCTTTTATCTCTTTCCATTCGGCCTGCAGAGCCTTGAACTCGTCGAAGTTCTGGTTGGCTTCCTCGGGTGTGGATGCGAGTTGCTGTATGCGTTCTATTATCTGGAGCTTGCGCTGGAGGTTCTCCTGCTTTTGCTTTTCGATGTTTTCCTGGATGGCGGCCCTGCGCTGGCGTATGACTTGCATGGCTTCGCGGAAGGCTGGCTCTGCGGGGTCTATCTGGGGCACGAACTTGTCCGCTTCGCCGCCTGCGTCGATGTAGGCCTGGAAGGCTGCCTGCATTTCGGCGTTGTGGAACTTGTAGAAGAGCTGCTTGAGGAGGGCGAGTTCCTGTTTGTCGCCCACTTCGTCGCTTTGTGCTATTTCCTGCACGCGGGCCACGACCTCGTCCTTCGAGCGGAAGGTTTGCTGCACGATGGCTTGTTCGTCCTCGGGTGCCTCTGTGTCCGGCATGTCAGTTGCTTCGGCGGGCACGGGTTCTTCGGCAGCGGCGGGCTCCTCGGCGGGTGCGGGTGCCTCGGCGGGTGCGAGCTCCTCGGCTACGGGTTCGTTGTTTACTGTGGTTGCTGTCTCGGGAGTCTGCTCTGCGGCAGTGTTCTCAGAAGGCTGCTCTACGGCAGCGGTTTCTTTAGTCTCTAAAGAGTCCATCATAGTATCTGTTTAGTGAATGGTGACCGCAAAGTTAAGCAAAAAAAGCTTTTACGTGCAAGCAAAGAGGAGGTTTTTTTTGCTATTGGGGGGTTAAATCCATGTTTTCCGCTTGAAATACCACATAAAGAGGACGGTAACGCCTACGGAAAGTGCCATAGCGAGGGGGAATCCCCAGGGTGCCTGCTCCATGCCGTTAACGAGGTTCATGCCGAAGAGGCTGGCTATGAGTGTGGGGAACATGAGTATGATGCTGATGCTGGTGAGCATCTTCATGACTTGGCTCATGTTGTTGTTGATGATGTTGGCGTAGGTGTCCATCGTGGAGTCGAGGATGTTGGTGAAGATGTTGGTGGTCTCGCGTGCCTGGCTCATCTCGATGCCCACGTCTTCGATCATGTCGGCGTCGAGCTCGTCGATGGGCAGCTTGAACTTGAGCTTGGAGAGGAGGTTTTCGTTGCCTCGGATGGAGGTGACGAAGTATGTGAGGCTGTCCTGCAGGCGGCTCAGGGCGATGAGGTCGGCGTTGCTGACGTTGCGGTCCAGGTTTTGCTTGGCCTTGTCGATGCGCAGGCTGATTTGCTTGAGTCGCTTCAGGTACCAGACGGCGCAGCAGAGGAAGAGGCGGAATATCATGTCGACGGAATCGACGAAGCCCAGTCCGCGCTTCTGCTGGTAGGAGACGAAGTCGATCATCATGTCTGTCTCGAAGTTGCAGACGGTGATGAGCACGTTGCCCTTCAGGATGATACCCAGGGGGATGGTGGTGTAGGGCGTGCGGCTCTTTGTTTCCTTGACGTAGGGTATACGCAGGATGATGAGCACCCAGCCGTCGTCGATGTCGTAGCGTGCGCGTTCGTCGGTATCGGCGATGTCGCCGATGTAGTAGTCGGGGATGTGGAGTGTGTTTTCCAGGAAGGTTTTGTCTTCCTCGGTGGGGCAGGTCACCTGCACCCAGCAGCCAGGCTGCCATTCGGGGATGGTACGCAGACCATTCGTCGTGTTCCAGTAGGTTCGCATCGTCGTGTTCCTCCTCTTTTCTTGGGGTTGATGTACATACATTCAGGCTCCCTGTCGGAGCGTACATGGCGATGCAGGCTCCGGAGCGCTAAGAATCGTTATTATCCGCGTGATAGTCGTCCATTTTTGTTACAGAATAGCTTTGTTTTGGTCGTTTTCGGCTGCAAAGGTACGAAAAAAAGTTGAACGGCAATGCCTCGCAAGGCAGTTTTTTTGTCTGAGGCAGGATATTTTTCCGAAAAGCGAGTTCCGCGCCGCCCGACACGGCACGCTCTTCCGAAATAAGACCCAGGCT
>DGTM01000009.1:67985-72334 GCA_002394305.1 Prevotellaceae bacterium UBA4336 | reverse complement strand
AATAAGACCTAGGCTCTTCCGGAATAAGACCTAGGCTCTTCCGAAATAAGCGCCGGGCTCTTCCTGGGAACGCCCCGCGCCGTAAAGCGGCTTTTTTTACTATAATGTTTGCGTACATCGTTTGTTTTTCGTACCTTTGCGCCCGTATTTAGCAAAACAGACAGAACACCATGTGCCCATACAGACAAAGTGAAGTGCTCGGACAGACCGTCAGCCGTCTCTCCGACCCCGACTCCCTGCACGGTCTCTTCCGCGAGGTCAACGAAGGATATCCCCTGCCCTCGGCACCGGCCCTGGCGGAGATCATCGACCTCTGCCGCGCCATCATCTTCCCCGGCTTCTACGGCAAGTCGTTCCTCAGCCGCGAGACGCTCCCCTACCACATCGGCGTCAGCCTGGAGCGGCTCAGCCACCTCCTCACCGAACAGGTGCAGGCCGGACTCTGCTTCCACCGCACACAGTCCGACGACGACAAGCACGAGCCACAGGACAGGGTGTACGACATCGTCACGGAGTTCATACAGTGGCTGCCCGAACTGCGCAGCATCCTGGCCACAGACATCGAGGCAGCCTACAACGGCGACCCCGCCGCCGACTCCTACGGCGAAATCATCAGCTGCTACCCCGTCGTCAAAGCCATCACATGCTACCGCATCGCCCACAAGCTCCTGCTGCTCGGCGTGCCGCTCATCCCGCGCATCATCACCGAGATGGCACACAGCGAGACTGGCATCGACATTCACCCGGGCGCACAGATAGGCCACCACTTCACCATCGACCACGGCACAGGCGTCGTCATCGGCGCTACGTGCATCATCGGCAACAACGTGAAGCTCTACCAGGGCGTCACCCTCGGCGCACGCAGCTTCGCGCTCGACGAGAACGGCAACCCCATCAAGGGCATCGCACGCCATCCCATCCTCGAGGACGACGTCATCGTCTACAGCAACGCCACCGTGCTGGGCCGCATCACACTGGCCCGAGGCACCGTCATCGGCGGCAACGTGTGGGTCACCGAAAGCACCAAGCCGGGCGAACAGGTGCTACAGGCCAAGAAACGCAAGAGCCAGGTCGTCCGCCCCGAAGACTGGGGATGCCTGTAGGAATGAAAAGTGAAAAATGAGAGGTTAGGGGTCAGAGGTTAGGGGTCAGAGAATACCATCTGTCCTTTACCCGCAACCAAAAACAATCCTCTAACCACTAACCTCTAACCACTAACCACTATACAAACAATGGAAAACCCACAATGGAAAACTCCCGCCAGCACGCAGGGAGAAGAGTTTGAAATGATTGCCAAGACCTTCCAGGGCTTGGAGACAGTGCTCGCCACCGAGCTCATCGACCTTGGCGCCAACAACATACAGATAGGTCGGCGCATGGTCTCCTTCACCGGAGACAAACGGCTGCTCTACCGAGCCAACTTCAGCCTGCGCACGGCCCTGCGCATCCTCATGCCCATCAAGCACTTCCGCGCCACCAGCGCCGACGAGGTCTACACCGCCATCCAAGAGCTCGACTGGACCAACTTCCTGACCAACGACACCACCTTCGCCGTCGACAGCGTCGTCAACAGCCAGGAGTTCCGCCACTCGAAGTTCGTCGCCTACAAGGTGAAGGACGCCATCGTCGACCAGATGCGCCAGCGCACAGGCAACCGACCCAACATCCGCGTCACCAACCCCGACCTGCAGCTACACATACACATCGCTGAGTACGACTGCACCCTCTCGCTCGACACCAGCGGCGAGAGCCTGCACCGCCGAGGCTACCGGCAGGAAACCATCGAGGCCCCACTCAACGAAGTGCTCGCCGCCGGCATCATCATGCTCACCGGATGGAAAGGCGAATGCGACCTCATCGACCCTATGTGCGGCAGCGGCACCATTCCCATCGAGGCCGCACTCATCGCCCGCGGCATCGCCCCCGGCGTCTATCGCAAGGAATATGCCTTCGAGAAGTGGCCCGACTTCGACCAGGAACTCTTCGACAGCATCTACGAGGACGACTCCCAGGAGCACGACTTCCCTCACCACATCTACGGCTACGACATCAACCGGAACGCGGTCGCCATCGCCACGACCAACGTCAAGGCTGCCGGACTGAGCAAGGAAATCACCATCGCCCAGCAGGACTTCGCCGACTTCCAGCAGCCCGCAGAGAAGGCCATCATCATCACCAACCCGCCGTACGGCGAACGCATCTCGGCACCGGACCTGCTCGGCCTCTACAAGATGATAGGCTCCAAGTTCAAACACTGCTTTACGGGAAACGACGCGTGGGTGCTCAGCTACCGCGAAGAATGCTTCGACCAGATCGGACTCAAGCCGTCGCTCCGCACACCGCTCTACAACGGAAGCCTCGAGTGCGAACTCCGCAAGTACCAGATGTTCGACGGGAAGTTCAGCGAGATGCGTGCCGAGGGAGGCGACATCAAGACGGCTCAGGAACGTCGCCTCATGGCCGACCGCAAACGATTCAAGCAGCATCGCGAATTCAAAGAGCACCTCGAGGACGACCCCAGCGAACCGTTAGGCCGACACAGCCAACGCTTCACCCGCAAGCAGGACCGCGAGGACTACCGCAGGGACAGCAAGAGGGGCGACTTCCGCAAGGAGTTCCGCAGCGACAGGAAGGAATTCCGAGGCGACAGGAAGGAGTTCCGTGGCGACAGGAAAGAGTTCCGAGGCGACGCACGCAAGGACTTCCGGGGCGACAGGAAAGACTTCCGCAAACCCTTCGACAAACCTTATGACAGGAACAAGACCGGTAAGAAATATGGTAAGAAACGCTACGACGATGAAGACTAAATACATTCTGATCACACTCCTCATGCTCACTACGACAGGCATCCTCTTCGCTCAGAAACTCTTCACACTCGAAGAACTCAACTTCGGCGGCAAGAATGCCTCGAAGTTCTACCCCGAGCGATGGCAACTACGCTGGGACGGCAACCGCCTCGTCGATGCCGCCCAGAAGCCGGCCCTCGTGATGGACCCCAAGACGGGCCAGGCCATCGAAGGCGAGACCGTGGACCTCGACGCACAGAAGCGCACCCGCCACGACGGAGAGCTGGAGTTCTGCAAGGCCTCCGGAGCGGTCGCCTTCCTCCGCGACCATAACCTGTTCGTCCAGACGGCCGACGGAACGGAGCATCAGCTCTCGAAAGACGGCTCGCGCGAAATAGTCTATGGGCAAAGCGTCCACAGGGATGAGTTCGGCATCTACAAGGGAACCTTCTGGAGCCCCGACGGGCAGCAGCTCGCCTTCTACCGCATGGACCAAAGCATGGTGGCCGACTATCCGCAGGTCAACACGTTCGAGCGCGAGGCAACGCTGGCTCCGGACAAGTACCCGATGGCCGGCATGACGTCGCACAAAGTGACCATCGGCATCTTCTCCCTCACGTCGGGACGGACCACCTACCTCGACCTGGGCGACCCCACCGACCGCTATTTCACCAACATCTGCTGGGCACCCGACGGCCGCACACTCTATCTCTACGAGCTCAACCGCGACCAGAACCACACGACGCTCGATGCCTACGATGCCGCGACTGGCCGCAAGACAAAGACCCTGCGCGAGGAAAGTTCCGACAAGTACGTCGAGCCGCTCCACGGCATCACCTTCCTGCCCTGGGACGACACGAAGTTCATCTACTGGAGCTGGAAGGATGGCTACACCCACCTGTACCTCATGGACACCGACGGCCGCGAGCTGGGCCAGCTCACCAGCGGCAAGTGGGTCGTGAAGGAACTCGTCGGCTTCTGCCCCGCCACGAAGAGCGCCATCATCATCACCAAGGAAGCGGGCGACCTGCAGCGCAACATCTACCGCCTCGACCTGAAGACCAAGAAGCGCACCCTCATCGACAACGGCCGCGGATGCCACTCCGCACAGCTCTCCGCCGACGGGCGCTACCTCATCGACACCTGGTCGGAACCCGACGTGCCGCGTGCCTGCGCCGTCCGCGACACGAAGACGGGCAAGCAATCGCTGCATCGCACGGCCAAAGACCCGTGGGAGGGTTGGTATCAGCCCCTGTTCGAGCAGGGCACCGTCCTCGCCGCCGACGGCCGCACGACACTCTACTGGCGCATGGTCAAGCCGATGGATTTCGACCCGAGCCGCAAGTATCCCACCGTCGTCTACGTCTATGGCGGCCCGCACGCCCACAACGTCGAGGCCTCCTGGCACTGGGGCTCGCGCTCCTGGGAGACGTACATGGCGCAGAAGGGCTACATCCTCTTCATCCTCGACAACCGGGGGAGCGAGGACCGGGGCCGTGACTTCGAGCAAGTCACCTTCCGCCATCTGGGCCAGGAGGAGATGAAGGACCAGATGCAGGGCGT
>DGTM01000009.1:0-67867 GCA_002394305.1 Prevotellaceae bacterium UBA4336 | reverse complement strand
GGCTGGAGCTACGGCGGATTCATGACGACATCGCTCATGACGACCTACCCCGACGCCTTCCGGGTGGGCGTGGCCGGCGGGCCGGTCATCGACTGGAAGTGGTACGAAGTGATGTACGGCGAGCGCTACATGGACACGCCGCAGCAGAACCCCGAGGGCTACGAGCAGACAAGTTGCATCAATAAAGCCAAGAACCTGAAGGGCAAGCTGCAAATCATCATCGGCATGAACGACCCGACGTGCGTTCCCCAGCACAGTCTGCAGTTCCTCAACGCCTGTGCCGAGGCCGGCACACAGCCCGACTTCTTCGTCTATCCCGGCGAGGGCCACAACATGGCAGGGCATAAGAGTGTCCACCTGCACGAACGCATCACGCAGTACTTCGAAGACTATCTGAAGCCCCTCTCCAACCCCTAACCCCTCCTCCCCCAAAGGGGAGGCAGGGGAACCGCCGCGGAGTGCATTGACACAGGGGGCTTGGTTCAACACGACACACATCAGGACATGGCTATGGACGACTTTCACCGAGCTAACCCAGACTGGTATCCTTTGCTGAAAGAGCACGCCCGCAGAATGAGAAACAACCCGACGGAAGCAGAGGCGTTCCTCTGGAAACAGCTCAAGGGAAAAGGACTTGGCACCGACTTCAAACGGCAATGTGTCATATTGGACTTCATCGCAGACTTCTATTGTCCGTTGGCAAACCTCGTCATCGAAATAGACGGAGGCTACCACCAGACAGAGGAACAGCAACGCCTCGACAAGGAGAGAGAGGAAAGGCTTCAGGCAAAGGGGTACAACATCCTTCGCTTCACCAACGAACAGGTCTTGTTCGATATAGATAATGTATTAAGAGATATAACAAAAGCTCTGTTTGATATAAACAACATACACTAAAAGATACTACAGCAATGACAAACGGAAAGGGAACTCCCTCCCCTTTGAGGGAGGGCCGGGGAGAGGGGCGATTTCTCCTATTGGGCAGTGGCGGACGCGAACATGCGCTGGCCTGGAAGATTGCACAAAGCCCGAAGTGCAAGAAACTGTTTATCGCCCCGGGCAATGCCGGCACGCTGAGCGTGGGCGAGAACGTCAACATAAAGGTCAACGACTTTGAGGGCATCAAGGCCTTCTGCATCGAGAAGGACATCACGATGGTCGTGGTGGGACCGGAAGACCCGTTGGTCGGCGGCATCTACGACTTCTTCCGGAGCGATGCACAGCTTTGCGGCATCCCCGTCATCGGCCCGTCGCAGGCGGGCGCACGGCTGGAGGGAAGCAAGGACTTCGCCAAGGGTTTCATGCAGCGCCACGGCATCCCCACGGCCGCCTACCGCACCTTCTCCGCCGACAGTGTGGAGGAAGGTTTAGCCTTCCTCAGAACCCTGCCCCCCCCCTACGTGCTGAAGGCCGACGGCCTGTGCGCAGGCAAGGGTGTCCTCATCCTGCCCACGCTGGAGGAAGCCGAGCGGGAGCTGAAGGAGATGCTGGGCGGCATGTTCGGCACAGCCAGCAGCCGTGTGGTCATCGAGGAGTTCCTGGACGGCACGGAGTGCAGCGTCTTCGTGCTGACCGACGGCAAGGACTATAAGCTCCTGCCCGAGGCGAAGGACTACAAGCGCATCGGCGAGGGCGACACCGGCCTGAACACCGGCGGCATGGGCAGCGTCAGTCCTGTTCCCTTTGCCGACGCGGAGTGGATGCGAAAGGTGGAGGACCGCATCATCCGGCCCACGGTGGAAGGCCTGAAGGCCGAGGGCATCGACTACCGGGGCTTCATCTTCTTCGGCCTCATCAACGCAAAGACAATGGTCAATGGTCAATGGTCAATGGAACCGAAGGTTATCGAGTACAACGTCCGCATGGGCGACCCCGAGACGGAGACCGTCATGCTCAGGCTCAAGAGCGACCTGGTGGACCTCTTCGAAGGCGTGGCTACCGGCACCCTGGCCCAGCGGGAGGTTGAGTTCGACGAGCGTGCCGCGGTCTGCGTCATGATGGTGAGCGGCGGCTATCCCGGCTCGTACGGGAAGGGCTTCCCCATCAGCGGCATTGAGGATGTGGAGGGCAGCATCGTCTTCCACGCCGGCACGACCATGAAGGACGGGCAGGTGGTGACGAACGGCGGTCGCGTCATTGCCGTCAGCAGCTACGGCCGCGACAAGGAGGAGGCGCTCAGGAAGAGCTTCACCGAGGCCGGGAAGATTCAGTTCCAGGGCAAGTACTTCCGCCGCGACATCGGGGCAGACCTATAGACGTGAGGCACAACAGAGTCCAGAACAAGGTAGCGAGGAGCGAGGCGACGCTCCCTGTCTGCATAGCGACGGCCGCCATACTGTGGTGGCTGCCGCGGCGTGACTTCTACCTGCCCGACGTGCTGGGGTTCGGTCTGTGCCTGCTGACGGCCTACGTCGTCATGGAGACCAATGCGCGGCAGCACCTGATCCGCATCCGCACGCGGCTGATGACGTGTGTCTGGCTCGTGCTCTCGGCCAGCCTGGCCTTCATGCATCCCCTGGGCAAACCGATGGCGGTGGCTGCATTGCTCGCTACTGCCTACATGCTCCTCTTCCGTTGCTACCAGCGTAAGAGGCCCGAGGCCTTCGCCTTCCATGCCTTCCTCATGCTGGGCGCAGGCAGCTTCGTGGCGCCCGTCATGCTGCCGATGGCCGTTCTCTTTTTCTTTTACCTGGGCATCCTGCTGCGCTCCCTGACGTGGCGCTCCTTCTGGGCCGGCGTGCTGGGCCTTGTGGCGCCCTACTGGTGCTTTGCCGTCTGGTGCTTCCTGACGGGCAACACCGGGCGGCTGATGCCCTGGCTCCCCGGCGATGCGGACCGCAGCCTGTTCTTCGGCTACCGGCTGTCTGCCCCCATGTGGATGCAGCCGGGCGGAGGCTTGTCGCTGGCCGAACAGTTCTCCGCAGGGCTCGTCGTGCTGCTCGGCCTCGTAGGCATCGTGCACTTCCTCCGCACCAACTTCGACGACAAGATACGCGTGCGCATGATGTTATATATATATATGGTGCAGGCGCTGCTGCTGACAGTCTTCCTGATTCTGCAGCCCGGCAGCTACGAGACCACGATGGCGATGCTCGTGGTGAGTGTCTGTCCGCTCATCGCCCACTTCTTCTCGCTGTCGGGCAGCCTGCTGACCACCGTCTTTTTCCTGCTCACGCTGTTGCTCACGGCAGCGATGTCGGTACTGAACCTATGGACGACATCATTCAGCATCTCATAGCCTACGGCTACACGGGCATGGGCGTGGCGGCCTTCGTGGCAGGCAGCGTACTGCCCTTCAGCAGCGAGACACTGCTGGTGGGGCTGTTGCTGGCGGGCCTGAAGCCGTGGCCCCTGTTTGTCACAGCCACGCTGGGCAACGTGCTGGGCAGCATGTTCAACTACTGGATAGGCACCTTCGGCCGTCTGGAGTGGATAGAGCACTACCTGCACGTGAAGCGCGAGAAGATAGAACGCACGCAGCGCTGGCTGCGGGGCCACGGGGCCTGGATGGGTTTCCTGTGCTTCCTGCCCGTCGTGGGCAGCGCCCTGAGCGTCACGCTCGGCTACATGCGTGCCAACCCCTACCTCTCGTTCCTGAGCATTACGCTGGGCAAGGCGCTCCGCTACGCCATCCTCATCTGGGCCGTGGAGCAGGTATGAGCCCCTCACGCTCCGGCAAAACACGAATAACCATGACCGACGACAACATCTACATGAAACAGGCTCTCGCCGAGGCCGAAACGGCCTTCCGGCAGGGCGAGATACCGATTGGAGCCGTTGTGACGTGCCGCGACAAGATCATCGCACGCAGCCACAACCTGACGGAACTGCTGCACGACGTCACGGCGCATGCCGAGATGCAGGCAATCACCGCCGCTGCCGATCACCTGGGCGGCAAGTACCTCTCGGACTGCACGCTCTACGTCACGGTGGAGCCCTGCGTGATGTGTGCCGGAGCCCTCGGGTGGTCGCAAATCGGCCGCATCGTCTATGGCGCACCCGACGAGAAGCGCGGCTACTGCCGCTTCGCTCCCCGTGCCCTCCACCCGCGCACACAGGTCACAGGCGGCGTCATGGCCGGGGAATGTGCCGAACTGATGCAGCGTTTCTTCAGGGAGAAAAGATAGGCGCCGCCCCGTCCTATTTGCTATATGTCACGTTGATGATGCAAAAAAGAACCGCCCGGCAGACATTCCGCACCTGTCCGAAGCGTTTCCCTTCCCCCGTCCGTTTCACGAAAAGTCTTTACAGAAAAAGCCGTCGCCCACTGGCGTTTCGGGGGACACGGCACGGCTCGTCGGTCAACACAGCACGCTGCGTTGGCCAACACGGCACGCTGTGTTGGCCGATGCACCACGCCAAGTTCACCTTCGTTTCATGTCGTTTTTGGCAAAACTCCGTGATGATTTTATCACAAAAGGACACCGCGATGGTATCTTCTTAACATCGTGTAGAAAACCATCCCTTTGTAATCCATTGAAATTCAAGTACGATTCGATTTGAGACCATTTTTCGCTTTCTGGGCTGCAAAGTGCCGCAGCATCGAAAAAAGGCCGCCAAAACGCCTGCCGCTACGAAATTACCGGACAAGACAAGACTTTGATGTAGGTCTCTATGGCCTGACGTATTTCGCCGACCTCCACGTATTCGTCGGCGCTGTGGCTGCGGCTGCTCTGTCCCGGCCCCATCTTCAGGCTCGGGAAGGGCATAAGGGCCTGGTCGCTGAGGGTGGGCGAGCCGAACGGCTTGCCGCCAAGCGCCACGATGCGCTGCACGAGGGGGTGCCTCACGTCGATGCACGAGGAACCGAGACGGGTGCTGCGGGCCCGGACCTCCGAACGGACGTGCTCCCGGATTCCGTCCAGGAGTTCCTGGTTGCTGTAGCACTCGTTGGAGCGGACGTCCACGGTGAACGTACACGTGTCGGGCACGACGTTGTGCTGCGTGCCGGCGTTGACGATGGTCACCGACATCTTCACCGGGCCCAGCAGGGGCGAGACGCGCTCCCAGCGGTAGTGGCGGAACCACTCGATGTCGTCGATGGCATGGTAGATGGCATTGTCGCCCTCCTCGCGTGCCGCATGGCCTGCCTTGCCGCGGGCCGTCACGTCGAGCACCATCAGTCCCTTCTCGGCTATGGCCGGCTGCATGCCCGTCGGCTCGCCGACCAGCGCCACGTCAATCTTCGGAAGTAAGGGCAAGACACTTTCTATGCCGCCTTTCCCACTCACTTCCTCTTCAGCGCTGGCAAGGAAAACGAGGTTGTACGCCCCTCTCCCAACCTCCCCCAAAGGGGAGGAGCCTTTTAAGTCACCACCATTCACAGATTGTTTCCATGGGAAGTTCTTTGTTAGAGCGGCGAAGACATGAAGCAAAGAGACCAGACTGGCACCATCGTCGTTTGAACCAAGTCCGTAGATTCGGTTGCCTTCTCGCGTCGCTTTGAAGGGGTCGCGCTGCCATCCTGCCACAGGTTTCACGGTGTCGATGTGAGCATTGAGCAGGAGTGTCGGCCGGGCTTCGTCGAGGCCGGGCTGGACAGACCAGAGGTTGTTGCCCTTTCGCTGCACCTCCAGCCCGAGTTCGTCCTGCATATACGCCTGTAGCAAGTCGGCCGCCGCCGTCTCCTCCCTGCTCACGCGCGGCGCTTCGATGAGCTGGCACAGTAGCTCCACCGCTTTCTCTGCCATCAATTCATAGTTCATAATTCACTATTCAAAGTTACTAATTGAAGGCAAAGATACGGAAAAATGAAGAATGAAGAACGATGACTGAAGAATTTTTCCCTTTTCACTCTGCTCTTTTCACTTTTTTTTCGTATCTTTGCCCTGTTAATATGAAATATGAATTACGAATTATGAATTTTAGATAGATGCAGAACCCCAGTCCACTACCCTCGCTCATCCAAAGTCAAGCCGAGATTTACGGCAAGCGTACAGCCATGCTCTACCGCGACGACACCCTGCAGGCATGGAAGGAAATCTCGTGGGAAGACTATGCCCGGACCGTCGGCCGCGTCTCGGCATCGCTGCTGGAACTGGGCGTAGACGTGCAGGAGAACATCGCCGTCTTCTCGCAGAACATGCCGGAGTGCATGTACGTCGACTTCGGAGCCTACGGCATCCGCGCCGTCACCATCCCCTTCTACGCCACAAGCAGCGAGATGCAAGTCAAGTACATGGTCAGCGATGCCAAGATACACTACATCTTCGTGGGCGAACAATACCAGTACGACACGGCCTACCGCGTGCTCAAGATAGAACACAGCATGCGGCGCCTCATCATCTTCGACCACGCCGTCCGGAAGGACCCGCAGGACAACGTCAGCCTCTACTTCGACGAGTTCCTCTCCCTCTCCGACGGGAAGGACCACACCGCCGAAGTGGCAACGCGCATGGCCGAAGCTGACCAGGACGACCTGGCAAACATCCTCTACACCAGCGGAACGACAGGCATCAGCAAGGGCGTCATGCTCACCCACCGCATGTACAACGCCGCCTTCCGCGGACACGTAGGCGCCCTGCCCCTCAGCGACAAGGACCTCGTCATGAACTTCCTGCCCTTCACCCACGTCTTCGAGCGCGGATGGGCATACCTCTGCATCAAGAACGGCTGCACACTGGCCGTCAACCGCCACCCGCAGGACATCCTCCGGAGCCTGCGCGAAGTGCACCCCACCTGCATGTGCGCCGTGCCACGCTTCTGGGAAAAAGTCTATGCAGGCGTACAGGAGAAGATAAACACCTCCAGCCCCATACAGCGACGCATCCTGGAGGACGCACTGCGCGTAGGCAAGGAGTACAACGTGAAGTACAAGATGCGCGGCATCACGCCACCGCTGGCACTGAAGATGCAGTATCACTTCTACGAGAAGACCGTCATAGCCCTCCTGCTCAAGACACTCGGACTGGAGCGCGGCAACTTCTTCCCCACAGCCGGAGCCGCCGTGCCGCCCGTCATCGAGGAATTCGTGCGCTCAGCCGGCATCATGATGATAACGGGCTACGGGCTGACAGAGAGCACCGCCACCGTCTCCTGCGACCGCTGGAACAAACCCATCTCCCTGGGCTCCATCGGCCGGCCGCTGGAGGGCGTGCAGGTGAAGTTCGGCGAGAACAACGAAATACTGCTCAAGGGCGACACCATCACCAAAGGCTACTACCGCAAAGCCGAGATAACGGCCATGGCTATCGACAAGGACGGATGGTTCCACACCGGCGACGCCGGATACATGCAGAACGGCGAGCTCTACATGACGGAGCGCATCAAGGACCTCTTCAAGACAAGCAACGGCAAGTACATCGCACCGCAGATGCTCGAGTCGAAGTTCTGCGTGGACCGCTACATTGACCAGATTGTCATCATCGCCGACCAGCGGAAGTTCGTCTCGGCGCTCGTCATTCCCGAATACAAACTGCTGGAAGAACTGGCAGCCAAGCGGCACATCAGCTATTCGACGCGCTCGGAGCTCTGTGCCAACCCGGACATCGTGGAGTTCATCATGGAACGCATCGAGACCATCCAGCAGGACCTGGCCTCCTACGAGCAGATAAAGCGCATCACCCTCCTGCCGGAGCCCTTCAGCCTGGAGCGTGGCGAACTGACCAACACCCTCAAGGTGAAACGCACAGTCCTCAACCAGCTTTACAAGGAACAAATAGACAAGATGTACGAAGAGTGAGCCATGTCTCATTTTTTCATTATTTCATTATTTCATTTCGAGAATGATAACCCAAGAACAACTCAAGGAAGTCAAGGAGCGCACCGAGCAACTCTACCGCTACCTCGACATCGAAGGTAAGAAGATACAGTACGAAGAGGAGCAGCTCCGCACGCAGGCTCCTGGCTTCTGGGACGACCAGAAACGCGCCGAGGCACAGATGAAGCTCGTCAAGGGGCTGGAGAAATGGCTGAAGGGCTACGCCGAGGTCAAGACACTCTGCGACGAGCTGGAGACAGCCTTCGATTTCTACAAGGAGGAGCTCGTCACGGAGGAAGAGGTCGACGCCATCTACGCCCGTGCCATCGCCGCCGTCGAGGAGCTGGAGCTCAAGAACATGCTGCGCCGCGAGGAAGACGCGATGGATGCCGTCCTCAAGATAAACTCGGGCGCAGGGGGCACCGAGGCACAGGACTGGGCACAGATGCTCATGCGAATGTACATGCGCTATGCCGAGACGCACGGCTACAAGTGTGTGGTCAGCAACCTCCTGGACGGCGACGACGCAGGCATCAAGTCCTGCACCCTCGAGATTCAGGGCGAGTTCGCCTACGGATACCTAAAGAGCGAGAACGGCGTGCACCGCCTGGTCCGCGTGTCGCCCTACAACGCACAGGGCAAGCGTATGACCAGCTTCGCCAGCGTCTTCGTCACACCGCTCGTCGACGACACCATCGAGGTGAACATCGAGCAGGCACGCATCTCGTGGGACACGTTCCGCTCCAGCGGCGCGGGCGGACAGAACGTCAACAAGGTGGAGTCGGGCGTCCGCCTTCGCTACCAGTACAAGGACCCCTACACGGGCGAGGAAGAGGAAATCCTCATCGAGAACACCGAGACGCGCGACCAGCCCAAGAACAAGGAGAACGCCATGCGACTGCTGCGCTCCATGCTCTACGACAAAGAGCTGAAACACCGCATGGCCGAGCAGGCCAAGGTGGAAGCCGGCAAGAAGAAGATAGAATGGGGCAGCCAGATTCGCAGCTATGTCTTCGACGACCGACGCGTCAAGGACCACCGCACAGGCTACCAGACCAGCGACGTGGGCGGCGTGATGGACGGCAAAATCGACGCCTTCATCAAGGCCTACCTCATGGAGTTCGGCGCCGAAGAATAAGACCGATACCGACCGATGAGACACGCCCTATTTCCCCTACTCTTCCTGCTGACCCTGTTTGCAACCCCGCTGCAGGCTCAGCAGCCCGGCGAGTACGCCGCCAGCTTCGTGGCGCCCGCCAGCGAGTTCTACCAGTGGCAGCCCAGCCCGCGCCTTGACCCCGACGTGCAGGTGCTCCTCTCCATCTCGCAGAAGATGTACCCCTTCGGACTGAAGGACGTCGTCAAGTTCGGCGACTTCCCCATCGTCTGGACCAACACACGCTACCGCATGGTCTACCTCAACATGGGCCACGGCGACGAAGGCTTCAGCGATGCCACCCAGAACCTGCTTTTCGTCAACGCCTTCCGCTGGGTGGTCAGCCGCGACCCCAAGGGCGACCCGTTCAAGAAGTAACCCCTTAACCTTTTAACCCTTTAACTTTTTAACCCTTTAACTTTTTAACTTTCTCCCCAGCATGAGCCTCACAGAAATAGAAAGAAAGTTTCTGGTCTGCGGCGACTTCAAAAGCCAGGCCGTCAGCCACACACGCATCAGCCAGGGCTACATAGCCAGCGGCAATGGCCGCACCGTCCGCGTCCGCATACGCGGCGACAAGGGCTACCTCACCATCAAGGGCCCCTCTGACCGTGCAGGCCTCGCACGCTTCGAATGGGAGAAGGAGATACCCCGCCACGAAGCAGAAGCCCTGATGACCATCTGCGAACCGGGCATCATCGAGAAGACACGCTGGCTCGTGCCCGCCGCGGACGGCCGCCACACCTGGGAGGTCGACGAGTTCTGGGGCGAGAACGAAGGGCTCGTCATGGCAGAGATAGAGCTGGCGAGCGAGGATGACACCTTCGACAAGCCCGCATTCATCGGGCGCGAAGTGACAGGCGACCGTCGCTACTACAACAGCCACATGAGGAAATACCCCTACAAGCTTTGGGATAAAGACTAACCGACCTGGCTGCCGCCCTTCACCTCCTCGAGGGTGGTGGTGACGCTGAGGTCGCCGTTGTAGTTCACGGCACTCAGTATCATGCCCTGGCTCTCCTCGCCCATCATCTGGCGCGGCGCAAGGTTGGCAATGAAGAGCACGCGCTTGCCCACCAGTTGCTCGGGCTCGTACCACTGGGCGATGCCCGAGAGGATGGTGCGGTCCGTACCGCTGCCGTCGTCGAGGCAGAACTTCAGCAGCTTCTTGCTCTTCTTCACCTTCTCGCATGCCTTAACGATGCCCACACGGATGTCGAGCTTCTCGAACGTCTCGAACGGGATGATGTCCTTTACAGGCGCTGCCTTGTACGCAGCCTCCTCGTTGGCCTTCAGCGTGTCGGCCAGCTTCTGCTTCTGGAAGGCGATGGTCTCGTCCTCGATCTTGGTGAAGAGCAGCTCGGGCTTCGGCAGTTGCTTTCCTGCGGGCAGGATGTCAGTGCGGCCCAGGTCTTCCCACGAGAAGCTGTCCATGGCAATCATCTGACGTAGCCGCTTGCTGCTGAAAGGCAGGAAAGGCTCGAAGGCAATGGCGAGGTTGGCCGTAATCTGCAGGCTGAGATAGATGACGGTCTTCACGCGCTCGGGGTCGGTCTTGACCACTTTCCAGGGTTCGCAGTCGGCGATGTACTTGTTGCCGATGCGTGCCAGGTTCATGGCTTCCTTCTGAGCCTCGCGGAACTTGAAGCCCCCGAGCAGCTGCTCCATGCGGTCCTTCACGTCCTTGAACTCGGCGAGCGTCTGGCGGTCGTAGTCGTTCAGCTCACCGCACTGGGGCACACAGCCCTCGTAGTACTTCTGCGTGAGCTGCAGGGCTCGGTTCACGAAGTTGCCGTAGACGGCCACAAGCTCATTGTTGCAGCGTGCCTGGAAGTCGTCCCATGTGAAGTCATTGTCCTTCGTCTCGGGCGCATTGGCAGTGAGGACGTACCTCAATTCGTCCTGACGGCCGGGCAGCTCGTCGAGGTATTCGTTGAGCCAGACAGCATAGTTCTTCGAGGTGCTTATCTTGTTTCCCTCCAGATTGAGGAACTCATTGGCCGGGACGTTGTCGGGCAGGATATACTCGCCGTGTGCGCGGAGCATGGCGGGGAAGACGATGCAGTGGAACACGATGTTGTCCTTGCCGATGAAGTGCACGAGGCGCGTCTCGGGGTCCTTCCACCATTTCTCCCAGGGGCCGAGCTCGGGCCGTGCGTCGCAAAGCTCCTTGGTGTTCGAGATGTAGCCGATGGGGGCATCGAACCACACGTAGAGCACCTTGCCCTCGGCGCCCTCGACGGGCACGGGGATGCCCCAGTCCAGGTCGCGCGTCACGGCACGGGGGCGCAGACCGCCGTCCAGCCAGCTCTTGCACTGCCCGTAGACGTTGCTCCGCCACTCCTTGTGTTCGCCCAGAATCCACTGCTCCAGCCACTGCTGGTCCTTGTCCAGGGGCAGGTACCAGTGCTTCGTGGCCTTGCGGACGAGCGGGTTGCCGGTCTCGGCATTGTAGGGGTTGATGAGTTCCTCGGGCGAGAGCGTGGCGCCGCACTTCTCGCACTGGTCGCCGTAGGCCTCGGGGGCATGGCAGCGCGGGCACTCGCCCTTGATGTTGCGGTCGGTGAGGAAGTGTCCGGTCTGCTCGTCGTAGAACTGCTCCGTCACCTGCTCCACGAACTTACCCTCGTCGTAGAGCTTGCGGAAGAAGTCGGAGGCAAGCTTGTGGTGCGTGGGCGAAGTGGTGCGGCTGTAGACGTCGAACGAGATGCCGAAGCGCTCGAACGAGTCCTTGATGAGCGTGTGGTAGCGGTCCACCACCTGCTGCACCGTGATACCCTCCTTGCGGGCACGGATGGTGACAGGCACGCCGTGCTCGTCGCTACCGCCGATGAAGAGGCACTCGCGCCCCTTCAGCCGCAAGTAGCGGGCATAGATGTCGGCAGGCACATAGACGCCGGCCAGGTGTCCGATATGTACTGGTCCGTTGGCATAAGGCAGAGCGGACGTAATGGTCGTTCTCTTGAATTGTTTTTCCATGCTTTAATATATTTTTCCGCGCAAAGGTACGAAGTTTTTTCTGTATTGCAGTGCTTTTGGCTCATTTTTTTCCCGTGACCGAGGATAATGTCACAGCCTTACACGGATTGTCACCTTCCGCGGGAACTAACACACCGGGCGCTTCTGAAATAAGCACGGGGCGCTTCCGGAATAAGCACGGGGCGTTTCCGGAATAAGCACGGGGCGCTTCCGGCGGAACGGCACGCGGTTGTGAGTAAAACAAAAGACTGCTTTATAATAGAAACCACGAATTACACGAATTGCACGAATTGATTTCTGCTTGCCACACAGCGACAGAATAATTCGTGCAATTCGTGTAATTCGTGGTTTTAATTCAGCCCGTCAATTCGCGTAATCCGCTTAATCTGTGGTTTGAATTAAAACTTCCAGTCTGAGCAATCCGCTCAATCCGAATTAAATGTCCTGCTTTATAATCCGTTCAATCTGCTCAATCTGTGGTTTTAATTCTGCCCGTCAATTCGCATACTCCACGTAATCCGTGTTAGGGATTCGTTGTACGCGGGGACGTGTCACTTCGTCTTCGGGGTCTTGGAGAAGATGGCGCGGATGCGGGCCATGTCGAACTTCGGGGTGCGGTCGTAGAAGTAGATGCCGTTCTGCTCCTGCTCCACGTCGGTGAGCTGCGTGTAGGTGTAGCCCCAGACGTTGTCGGCTATCTCCATGAGGGCGTCGACCTGTCCTTCGAGGCGTGTGTAGAATTCCTCCAGGCTGTGTGGCGGTTCGCCGTAGCCCCAGGAGGCGCCGGTGTTGCCGGTGGCGGTGTCCTGTCCCTTCACCCACTTGATGCCGCCGAACTCGTCGAGGAGATAGGGTTTGTCGGCTTTCTCGTAGCGCGGGAAGTCGTAGACGTTGACGTCGGTGGGGCGGTTGAAGCCTGTGTTGGTGCGGGGCACGTCGCGTGTCTCGTTGGGTGTCTGGAACCATCGTTCGCCATTGTATATGATGTCCTTGAGGCGCTTGGGGTCCTGCTCGTAGTTGTGTGTGGTCCAGATGTCGGTCTTGATGTGTACGCCTCCGCTGACGTCGCAGACGGGCCGTGTGGGGTCGAGGGCTTTGCTCAGGTCGTAGACGTCGCTGACGAAGCGCGGGAACTGTACGCGGTCGGGCCACCATTCCTCGTTCATCGGCGTCCAGGTGACGATGCTAGGGTGGTTGCGGTCGCGCATGATTTCCTCGGTCCATTCGCTGAGGAAGTTGCGTGCCACCTCGGGGTCGTTGGCGTTCATGCCCCACGAGGGTGCTTCGCCCCAGGTGATGTAGCCCAGCTTGTCGGCCCAATAGTGGAAGCGTTCCTCGAATACTTTCTGGTGGAGGCGTGCGCCGTTGAAGCCTGCTGCCAGCGAGAGCTCGATGTCGTGCTTCAAGGCCTCGTCGCTGGGGGCGGTCCAGATGCCGTCGGGGTAGTAGCCCTGGTCCAGGACGAGGCGCTGGTAGAAGGGTTCGTTGTTGAGGTACGTCTTGTTGCCCTCGACGTGTATCTTGCGCATGCCGACGTAGCTTGTGACGCGGTCGATGACTTTCCCCTGGGCGCCCTTCATCTCGTAAGTGAGGTCGTAGAGGAACGGATTCTCGGGGCTCCAGAGCTTCTGCTTCTTGACGGGCAGCACGATGGTGGAGTTGTTCTGAGCGCGTACGGTCTTTGTGGCAACCACCTTCCCTGCGTCGCTCAGGGTGACGGTCAGCGTGGCAGCCGACTCACGATAGAACGTCGGATGCAGGATAACCTGGCTCTGGTCGATGTCGGTGATAACCTGTGCACGGAGCAGGGCGTTCTCGTCCACCGGCTCCATCCATACCGTCTGCCAGATACCGGTGCAGCGTGTGTACATACACTCAAACTGGTTGAGGCGCACATTCTGCTTGCCGGCAGGCTGCTTGGTGGTGCGTGTGTCGCTGTAGGCGTGCACGACGAGCGAGTGGTCTGCGCCGTCGGCCAGGAAGCGCGTCACGTCGATGGCAAAGGAGGTGCTGCCGCCGAAGTGCCGCCCGGCCAGGCGGCCGTCGACGTACACCTCGCTGTTGTAGTAGACGGCCCCGAAGTTGAGCATCACGTTGCGTCCCTTCCACTGCTGCGGCATGCGGATGGTGCGCTGATACCAAATGTTGCCAATGAAGTCGGTGTAGCCCACGCCGCTCAGTTTGCTTTCGGGGCAGAAGGGGACGGTGATTTTGCCCTCGAAGCCTCGGCTCTCGTGGAGCCGTTTCTCCATGCCGGAGCCGACGAAGTCGAAGGTGTAGGTCCATTCGCCATTGAGGTTGAGCCAGTCCTGGCGTTCGAACTGTGGGCGAGGATACTCAGCCCGGGGCAGTGCCCATGCTCCTGCCGCCATGCAGAGCAGCAAGAGCGAGAGAAACAGTCTCTTTACCATATTTTTGTTACATGTTTGATGTTTGTCTGCCACAAAGTTAGGGACTTTCGTCCATATATGCAAGAAAAAAACGAAAAAAGCGCCCCATGCTTGCCTTGGAAGCATGGGACGCTTATCCCGGAAGCACGAGGCGCTTATTTCGGAAGCACGAGGCGCTTATTCCAGAAGCGCGGGGCGCTTCCGGGATAAGATGCCTTACGGATTACTGTTCAGCCATGATGTTGAGCACAGTGACGAAGTCGGCGATATCCACCTTGCCGTCGCCGTTCAGGTCGGCTGCTGCATCGCTGCTGCCTTCGGCCATCAGGTTCAGGATGGTGACAGCATCGGCAATATCAACCTTGCCGTCGCCGTTCAGGTCGCCGCTGAGTCCGGCAAAGGCCTTCAGCACAGGATAGCTGCCGGCCTGCATGTCGCAAGTCCATACAGCAGGATCCCAAGCTACCACCTGGCTCTGCATGTCGGCAAAGTTGGTGCCGTCGTAATAGAGAATCTCACCCAAGTCCTCACCTTCGCGGACAGGACCGAAGTTCCTTTCCGTGTTGTTCCACACGGCAACATTCTTGTAGGAGCCCAGCGGTGTGACGTCCTGGAAGCCGCCGCCTATGATGCCGCCGCCACGGTTGATGCTGCCAGCCGCATAGACCTGAGCCATTTCCACACGGTTGCGCACACGGCCGATGATGCCGCCGGTGAGGTCGCCCGAGCCGGTCACCTCTACGTTAGCATAGCAATTGAGGATGTGGGCTTCGTCGGCAACATTGCCGAACAAACCGCCGCAGTAGCCGTTTGCTGTCAGCTTGCCTGTTACCCAGACGTTCTCCACATAGCAGGGCTGGCCGTAGGTTGAGTGCCCCAGATAGCCGGCCAGGATGCCGGTGCCGCCGGCACACGTCACGTCGGCATTCTCCACACCCAGGTTGCGCACATTTCCGCAGAGGATGCCGAAGAGACCGCAGTAGTCATACGCACCTGTCGTGTTGGACGTGAGACCCCGGATGACATGGTTCTTACCGTCGAAGTCGATGAAGGGATAGCCGTTCGACTGGTCGGGGATGTTGAAGAGAGGCACCCAGTCCGTGACGCCTGCCATATCCACGTCCTCCTCCATCACCACATAGTTCATGCGGCCGGAAACGAGCTTGTTAATCAGGTTGGCAAGGTCGGTTGCCGACTTCACTACGAAGGGATTCTCCTTCGAACCGTCGGGCACGGAAACCTTCTCGTTGGTGTAGGTGCCTTCCTCTGTCACATAGACAACCTTGTGGCTATCGAAGAGCACGGGATAGGTATCCTCGCCGAGCGTCTGGAACCAGTTGATGTCCGTCTGGTCGCCGTTGGCTTCCCCTTCGGACGCCGACCCATGGTTGAGCTTGTAGCAGACTTCGCCGCTGAGAAGCTGTTCGGAGGTGACCTGCGTGGCATCGGCCTGATTCTCGCCGTATGCCCTTGCAGCACTGCCGCCGAGCCAGTAGTTGTTCTGGAACTTGGAGTTGGCATGACCGCGCAGGCGGCCGACGATAGCACCGCCGTAGGTAGGCGCCGAGCCATCAGCCATGCGGACTGTACCCACGTTGAGACAGTTGTTCACACCCACGAAGATGTCGTTGTTGACGTAGCCGCAGATGCCGCTGGCGTATGCCGTGGCGTTGGAGAACTGGATGGTGCCGTAGTTGGCGCAGTTCTCGTAGAGGCAGTTCTCGTTGGAGTAGCCGCCGATGCCGCCGATGCAGTCGTGCGTGTTGTGGCTGTCGGTTATCGTGCCGCTGAAGGAGCAGCCGATGGCCCGGCTTCCGGCACGCATGTCGCCGCAGATACCGCCGATGTGGTGCGCGGTGGATACCGAGGCAATCTGGAGCGAAGAATGGATGTTCTGCAGGGTGCTGCCTTCGGCCCAGCCGATGGCGCCGTAGCCTGTGCCACCGTCGTAGGTGAAGGTGCCGTCGATGCTGAAGTTCTTGATGGTGGCGTTCTTGACGTAGCCGAAGAAGCCTTGTCTGTCGCCCACAAAGTTCAGGGTATAGAAGCCATCCTCTTCGTTGTAGCTGCCGAAACCGGTAATCTTGTGGCCCTGACCGTCGAACTCAGCCATGAAGGGATTTGCGGTGGTGCCGATGGGCTGGAAGTCGTCTATCCCGCTCATGTCGATGTCGGCCGTCAGCACGGCATTGGTCGTGTTGCCGCCACAGTTGACGAGGACGGAGAAGAGCTTCAGCTGGTCGGCCGTGGCGAGCTGGTATGCGCCGTTCTCGACGGGCAGCACGAGGTCGGTCTCATTGAGCTGGGCCGTGATGGCCCGGGCCTGCTCGGCCGTCACGTCGCCGTCCTGATAGTTCTGCCATGCCGCGTAGATCTTCTCCTCCATTGCGTTGTATTCGTCATTATCTATCAGGCCTGCTGCCGAAAGCTGGTCGATGTAGTCGAACATATGGAAGACGGTCCGCGCCATGTCGATGTAGGCCATGCGGCAGTCGTGCACTTCGTTAAAGAGCGTCGAGAACTTGCCTATGAGCGCCATCTTCTGCTCTCCGGTCGCAGCGCTGGCGGCTTCGAGTATCAGGTCGGTGAGCTGCTCCTTCAGGGCATTCGCCATGTTGGGGTACTGGGCAAACGCATCGTCGCCGCTCCAGGGGAAGTCCAGGATGACCTGTGCACGCTCTGCGAAGGCAGCGAGCACGTCGGAGAGCTGCTCGTTGGCTTCCTCGGCCGTGCCCAGGTAGTAGACATGCATGCCGCCCACGGGCAGCCAGTCGCTGTCGAGGCCAGTGCCCAGGTTGCGTACGCCGATGGTCAGCGTGCCGTCGGTCACCTCCGTGGCGCAGTAGTTCACGTAGCGGGTGGCATTGTAGGCATAGGAGCATCCCACCAATGTGTTGGGCACATAGCCGTCGGCATCGTCCGCCACATAGTGCGTGTCGCTGTCGAGGTAGCAGTTCACCTTGTCCTCGGCCTCTTCAGCGGGAACGACATCCTCGCCGATTGCCATTACGTAGTTGGCCGTGCCGTTCATGTAGAGCTGTCCGGCATAGAACTGCGAGGTGACGTCCGTCCCGGCGCGGAAGAAGCCGCTGAGCGTCATCAGGTAGATACCGTTGGGCACCTCGCTGAGCGTCTGCTGGAAGCTGAAGCTGCCCTTGCCCGAGCCGCGGGCAATGGTCATCAGCTCCTTCTCGCCGCCCGTAGCGAGCGTCGGGCCGTCGGTCTCCGTGGTCCAGCCCTCGAAGCCGTCGGCGAACGTGGAGTTGGCAAGCAGGCGGGTCACCTCGGTGCCTGATGTCACGCCGCCCGCAATGGCGTTCTCCAGCATCTGGTTCACGAAGGCCGTCTCAGCTGCAATCGCCTCGTTGTCCAGGTCGCGGTTCTCCATGATGTAGGCATAGCTGCCGTGGGGATAGTCGGTGCCGGGCTCCACGCTCTCCTGCAGGTAGGTCTGGAGGAAAGTGCTCCACGTGCCCTCCACGCTGTTCTCGCTGAGGTAGGCAATGGCGCCCTCGCAGGCAGCGACGTAGGCGGCATAGGCGGCAGCCGACTGCCTGATGCTCTCCTTCTGCTCCACCGAGGCCTGATAAGCCGCGATGAAGGCGTCGTACGTCTCGATGCCCTCCCACGACTCCACGGTGCTCTTGTACGCATCGAGCAGAGGCTGGTAGGCTACGGTGTTCTCGATGAACTCCGTCTCGCTGGCAATGATGCCGCTCACGAAGGGATAGAGCGTCGAGGGGTCGTCGGGAGAGACACATTCGTAGCCGTCCGGCGTCCTGTAGACGATGGCCTCGTCTGCCAGGGGCACAGGATATGCGCTCTCCCTGAGCGTCTGCCGCCATACGGCATCGAGGAACGACTCTTCGTTCAGCTTCCAGCAGACCGCGCCGCTGGCAAGCTCATCGAAGTTGGTCTCGGTCGCCTTCAGCGTCACCGTGCTTGCGGAGCCGTTGAGGATTTCGCCCACATAGAAGCTGTTGGGCAGGGAGGACCTCGTGCTCTTCACGGCACCGAAGAACTGGCCCCAGATGGCCGACTCCACTTGTCCGATGGAGAGACTGTTCTTGATGGTGACTGCGCCGCCGTTGCTGTAGCCGACGAAGCCGCCGAAGGTGCAGCCGCCGGGGGCGGCGTTGCTGTTGATGACCTTGCCGTCGAACAGGCAGTTGGTGATGTCCAGGACGGTTGCCGAGTTGTTGTTCACATAGCCCACGATGCCGCCATAGTTGCCACTGCCACCGGCATCGTTGCCGTCGAGCGTACCGGAGTAGGCACAGTTCTCGACGGTGGTCCGGAAGGTTGTGGTGAGGACACCGCCCAGGATGCCGCCCTGTCTGCCGCCGGATGACGTGTTGAAGATGTTCACATAGCTGTGGATGTTCCGGATGGTGGGACGGTCATCGCGAGCGTATGCTGCGACGCTGCCTGCGTACTGGTACGTGATGCGGTACGTGCCGTAGATGGTGAAGTTCTCGATGAGGCAGTCTGTTGAGATGACGCCGAACACGCCGAAGTAGTTCTGCGCGGATGTGGCGTTGAGGTGCTTGATGGTGTGTCCCTGGCCGTCGAAGTGCCCCTTGTAGGCAGCGCCGGCAACGCCTCGGGTTGCGCCCCAGTCGCCAATAGGCGTCCACGCCACTTCGGCCACCTCCGGGTCCTCGCCTTCGGGCATGAGGTCTGCGAAGTCGATGTCGGCTGTCAGCACGGCATTGGCGTCAAGCTTGCCGCCGTTCACCAGCTGCTCGAACCAGACGAGCTGCTTGGCATTGGCTATCTCATAGAAGCCCTCGGCGTTCGGAGTGATGAAGCTCTGGTCGAAGAGGTGGCAGTAGGTGCAGAAGCCGTCCTGGAAGACATGGTCGTCCTGTATGGTGCCCGCATCGGTGTTGGAGAAGGTAGCGCCCTCGTAGATGTCGCCGTTGCAGTGCAGGTGTCCGTTCATGTAGACCTGCTTGTGCGTCTGCTCGAGCGTGGGCCGTTCGTCCTCGCCGAGGGTCTGGTACCACCCGACGACGGTCTGGTCGCCGTTGAGCAGGTAGCAGGCTTCGCCGCTGGAGAGCTGTGCCTCGGTGATGCAGGCGGCGCTCGTCAGGTTGACCTTGCCGTCGTTGTCCTTGCCGGCACCCGTGGCACTGCCGCTGAGCCAGCAGTTGTCCTTCACCTTGGCGAGGTCGTGTGTCCTGAGACGTCCGACGATGGCACCGCCCCACTTCGGCGTGCCTTCCTCCTCGCTGTAGACGAGCGAGCCGACGTTCAGGCAGCCCTTCACATAGCTGCCCGTGTTGTTGAGGTAGCCTGCCACGCCGCCTGCGGCACAGTTCATGTCGTCGAACGTGATGGTGCCGTAGTTGGCGCAAAAGGACACGCTGTCGCCGCCCAGGTAGGCCACGACGCCGGCAAAGTTGTCGGTGCTGCCTACGGCCACGGTCATTGTGCCGGTGAAGGTGCAGCCCGAGATGGTGTTACCGCCGCGGGCCGAGCCTACGACGCCACCCACGTGGTGCACTCCGGCCACAGGCACAGAGATGTCCAGCGAAGAGTGTATGCCGGTGATGGTGCTGGAGCTGGGATAGCCCACGACGCCCGAGCCGGTTCCTGCCGTGGAGGTCAGTGTGCCGTCGATGCTGAAGTTCTTGATGGTGGCTTCCTTGGTGTAGCCGAAGAGGCCGCCGCCGTCCATGGTACATTCCGTCTCGAAGCCAGTGATGCTGTGTCCCTGGCCGTCGAAGATGCCGGTGTAGTTCAGTCCGGCGAATCCGATGGGCTTTTCCCAGGGGCTGTCCAGCTTGATGTCGGCCGTCAGAAGGGCGTTGGCGCCTGCTGTGCCGTCGCCCGTGTTCACCAGGTCGGCGAATGCCACGAGGTCGGCGCCGCTGGCAATCTTGTAATAGGTGACGCCGTCCACCTCGGTTGTCGTGAGGTCCTGCGCCCCTGCCTGCGTTCCCCACATGCCCAGCAGGGCTGTGATGAGGAGGGAATATGCATGTTTCTTCATGTCTGTCAGTTTTAATTGAAGGAGTACATTACTATATATAATACGCCGTTACTTCAGTATCTTCTTGCCGGCGGTGATGTTGATGCCGCGCTGCATCTTCTGCAGGCGCTGTCCGGCCAGGTTGTAGATTGACTGACCATTGGCCGTTGACCATTGACCATTGACCATTTCGATGCCGGTTGCCTCGTCGAAGCCGAAGTAGAAGGCCTTGACGTCGGAGGCAATGTCGAGATAGGCCTTGCCTGCCTTGATGGTGCCGCTTGTTGCCAGATAGAAGCATACCTTGCCATCGACCTTAGCCAGCACGTACTTGCCGGCGGCTTCGATGTCCTCGGCGGCGCCCTTCAGGACGTTGCCTGCGATAGGAGCAGCCCATGCCTTGACGAGTGCGTTGCTGCCGTCCACCACGTCTTCGTGTATCTTGAATGCGCCGTCGGGCACGGTCTCGCCTGCGGAAGCGGCAAACTCGTAGATGCCTGCCGTGCCTTTCAGGATGACGGCGTTCCCTGCGGGGATGGTGCCTGCCAGCTCTGCCAGTGCGAGGTACTGGTACTGCTTGCCTTCCTTTTCGCCTACTGCAATCTCGGCTGTGTAGGCAGTGACGCCTGCGGGTACTGCAATGTCGGCATCGGGGATGTAGAGGGTGGCGTATCCGGCATCGGTAATCTCGGCCACTACGTTGTGTGAGGCATCGAGTATGGGATAGTCATCCTCGTCGATGTTCTGGCGGAAGGCGATGCCAAGCGCCACAGTCACCTCGCCGCTGGCAAGCTGTTCGGCAGTCACACAGCCAGCATTGATTGGATCTGTTCCGTCGTCCTTCTTTGCTGCTCCATAGGCACCGTTCTTGCGCCAGTAGTTGTTTGTCACCAAATCGGAGGAGAAGCCTTTCGTCCTGCCCAAGATGGCAGCGCCGTACTTGGGGTCGCTTTCGCCGTCGAAAATGATTGCACTGGTACAGAGACAGTTCTTGACGACTGCTGCCGTGCTGTTAAGGTATCCCACCACGCCGCCGGCTGCACAGCCAGCGTCCTTGAAGATGATGTAGCCATAGCTGGCACAGTTCATCACCTTGTCGCCTCCGGTAATGTATGCAGCGATGCCGGCGAAGTTGTCGGTGCTGCCTGCTGCTACTGTCATTGAGCCGTCGAAGGTGCAGCCGACGATTGTATTGTTGCCACGGGCAGAGCCTACCACGCCGCCAACATGGTGCGTACTGCTGTTGGGAACGCTAACGGCCAATCTGGAGAATACGTTCTCTATGGTGGTGCTGATGGGCCATGCCACGACACCGCCGCCGTATCCGCCGGTCACGGTAAGTTTGCCGCTGATTCTGAAGTTCTTGATGGTGGCACCACTCGTGTCGCCAAAGAGTCCGAGATGTCCTGTGCCCTCTGCACTGAAGCCGGTGATGGCGTGTCCCTGTCCGTCGAAGGTGCCGGTGTAGGCGGTTGCACCGGGTGCAGCATTGCCCGAGCCGATGCCTATGGGTGTCCACTCGATGCCAGTCATGTCGATGTCGGCTGTCAGCACGGCGTTGGCTGCCACGCTTACTTGATTTACGTAAGCTGCGAACCAGACGAGTTCTTTCTCGTTGGCAATCTCGAAGAAGCCGTCGCTGTTGGGAGTCAGCCATGTCTCGTCGGGGGCATTGCAGACGGTGCATAAGCCGTCGGCAAAAGTATGGTCGTCGATGATGCTGGAGTTGACATTGCTGTAGATGACGTCGGAGCCTTCCTTAGGCGTCATATCGCACTTGAAGGAGCCGTTGGCATAGATGGGGTCGTGCACGCCGCCGTTGTAGGGGAAGGGGTGGGCGTCGTCGACGAGTGTCTGGAACCAGTTCTCGCCGCCGCTGACGCTTTCGTTCAGCGCGTAGCATATCTCGCCGCTGGCAAGCTGCTCGGCTGTCACCTTGGTGACCTCTTGTGTGGTGGGAGTCACGGTGCTTGCCGAACCGTTCACGTTGTCGCCCTGATAGAAGCTGTTGACGATGGAACAGGTGTTGTGCTTGACAGCCCCGTAGAACTGACCGGTGATAGCTGACTGCAGTGTACCGATGGAGAGGCAGTTGGTGACGGTTACGTCGGGATTGCCTCCAACATAGCCTACAATGCCGCCGAAGGTACAATTGCCCGGAGTCTCTGCTGTGTTGATAAGCTGGCCGTCGAACAGACAATTGGTGACCTTGAGATGTGCGTTGGCGTTGTTGTTCACATAACCCACGATGCCGCCATAGTTGCCGTCTTTTGCGTTATCGTTCCCATCAAGGGTGCCGGAATAAGTACAGCGGTCCACGATGATGGTGCCGTTGACGGAGCTTCCCAGGATGCCGCCATGCCTGTTGCCCGCAGCAGTGTTGTTGATGTTCAGGTAGCTGTGGATGCCTCGGATAGTGGGCGTGGCGTCGCGAGCATAACCTACGACACCCATTGTCTTGTAGCCGCAGCTAACTGTTCCATAGATGGTGAAGTTTTCGATGAGCGCACCCGTCGAGATGACACCGAAAATGCCGTAGTAGTTTTGCGTAGCCGTGGCGTTGAAACCGGAGATGGTGTGTCCCTGGCCGTTGAAGTGACCGCAATAGGCGGACGTTACAGCTCCTGTGCTCCAGTCGCCGATGGGTTTCCATCCGTCCATCGCGATGAGGGCGGCCATGTCGATGTCGGCCGTCAGCACGGCATTGGCGCCTGTCTCGCCGCCGTTCACGATGTTAGCCAGCGTGGCAAGGTCGTCGGCCGTGCCGATTTCGTAGTACTCGGTGCCGTCGATGAAGGTTGTGTTCAGGTCCTGCGCCCAAACGTTCGTTCCCAGCAGGCTGCACAAAGCCCCCAGGAGAAGCGAGTAAAGATTTCGTCTCATAGGTTTGTTAGTTTTAGTTTTTGGATAAAAAGTTGAAGTATATGGTGTTAAATCTTGTCCGTCGGACGGATTTTATCGCGTTGGCGCGTACATTTTCACTCTTACCGTTCGTAAAATTAGGGATTTCCGTACGAACACGTTCCTTTCTTTGTGTTAAAAAATGTCAAATTGTGGCGTTTTGCAAACAACACATTGAATATCGTCAAGTTCCGCGCCGCATTGGGACTGACGCTGTTCCGAAGGGGGGATGACGGCAGGCGCCGCCGACGTATGTAAAGAGTTTTCTTAGTCCGTCGCGTTCTGGCGGGCTTTTTTCGGCGCTGCGGCACCCAGGTCGGCAAAGGACGGAAAACGGGCTTAAATCGAGTTGGCTTTGGTTATCAGGGTGTTAGAAGGGAGCGGGATGCGGGAAGGGGTTAAGAAAGCAGCAGAACTGCTTTCCGCACGGATAAAATGTGCAGGGTTTGGGGGCGATTTTGGCGTGCGGCGACACCGGACGCGGCAGGGGGCAAAACAAAACACCGCGTGCTCTTCCGAAATAAGCGCTGGGCTCTTATGGCGGAAGCGGCACGCGGTGTGGCTCGGAACCGCACGCTGGGGCGGCTCTCGGTGTAAGGGATTTTCTACTCCTTCAGCGTCACCTTTGCCATGACGGGGAAGTGTGCGGAGGGCAGACGGCGCTTGTACGTGCCGTCGGCCTCCTTGGTGAAGTAGCCGTACTGCAACTGGCCGTAGGCTCGGAGCGTGACGTCCTTCGAGGCAAAGACGAAGTCGTAGCGCTCGGTGCCGTGGTTGGCGGCAAGGTTGAAGTCGTTCTTCGTGCCATATTCCGCGCTGACGACGGGCGACTTGTAGCAGTCGTTGAACTTGGCCGACAGGCGGGTGTACGGCATCTTCGTCTCGTTGACGCCCAGGAAGCCGACGACGAAGCACGGCAGGCCCTCGCTGTTGATTTCCTCCGCGGCCGTACGGACACGGTTGGCGGACGTGAGGGCTTCCATCAGAGAGGTGGGGAGACACATATTGAAGACGTAGAAGGGCCGTCCGTCCTTCCTCAGCCTTGCCCACGAGCAGGTGCTGCCCTCCGGCATGTCCGCCACGAGCCCGCACGTGTCGAGCTCCAGTGTCTGGCTGTAGAGGATGTCGCCTGCGGCCTTGTGCTGCGTCAGGCGGTTGACGATTTGCGAGAGCTGTGCTTCGGTCACGGACTGCAGTCCGAGCACGTCGGGCTGCTCGAAGTTGAACATGTCGCCGATGACGGGCAGGCGCTTGGCCCACTTGTCGCCGCCGTCGCCCAGCAGGCTCTCCTCGTCGGTGGAGGTGACGTAGAAGCTGCCGATGCAGAGGTCCTGGGCCGATGCGCTGAGCGCCATCAGCAATGACACGATGATGAATGCAGTGTTCTTCATTTCAGTATGTATTTTTTGCCATTGACGATATTGATACCCTTCCTGGCCTTCGAGAGGCGCTGCCCTGCAAGATTGAAGATGCCTACGTCGAATTTTTCATTTTTCATTTTTAATTTTTCATTTTTAATTTTTAATTTTTCATTCATAGAAGAGGCGTTGTCGTTGACATAGACGCCGTCCCTGAGCAGCACCTGCAAATGGGTGGGGTCGAGCACGGGGTAAGGGTCGGCCTCAGCCGAAGCGTCAGCCCCGGGGAGCGTCTGGTACCAGTTGATTTCCGTCTGGTCGCCGTTCAGGCGATAGCACACCTCTCCGCTTGCCAGCTGTGCGGCCGTGACGGCTGTGGCGCCCGTGGCAGAGGCGGCATCGGTGCCTGCCCCGAATGCGGGAATCCCGCTTGCCAGGTAATAGAGATTGTCGGGAGGCGCGGTCATGGCCTTCAGCTGCCTGCCGATGAGCTGCCCGGAATAGGCCACCTTGCCGCTCACGCTCCCCACGTTGGCGCAGTTGGCAATCCGGAAGCCTGCGTAGTTCACGTAGCCCAGGATGCCGCCCGTGTTCGTCTCGGAGCCGGTGGTGCGCACCGTGCCGTAGTTGATGGCATTCGTTATCTGGTTGGGCGTGCCGTCGGCATAGCCTGCGATGCCGCCCACGGTGTTGGTGCCGGCATCGGTTATCCTGCCCGAGAAGGAGCACCTGTCCACCGTACTCTGGCCCCACAGCGACCCTGCGATGCCGCCGATGTGCTGCGTGTCGTCGTTTGCCTTGCCGGTGGTGATGGTCAGTGCGGAGTGCACGTCGGCGATGGTAGTGCCGTCGGCATAGCCCACGACCCCGTGGTCGGAATAGCCCTCGGAGACGGTGACCGTGCCGTCCACATGGAGGTTCCGGATGGTGGCGCCCTGCGTCCGGCCGAACAGCCCGGACTGCGACTTGCCGGTCTTGACGGCGAGGTTCCGGATGGCGTGCCCCTGGCCGTCGAACGTGCCGGTGAAGGGCTTGCTCCCCGACCCTATCGGCAGCCAGCTCGTCGCGCCCTTCATGTCGATATCGCAGAGCAGGACAGCCTTTGCCGCCGCATTCTGCACGAAGCCGCCTATGCCGCCCACGATGAACGAGAAGGCCTGCAGCTCTTCCGGCGTAGAGAGCTGATAGAAGCCGTCGGCAACGGGCGGCTGGGCGCTGGGCATTTCCATTGCCTCGGGAGTCCTGACGGTCAGCTTCGCTATCACGGGGCTGTGGTCGGAATACGCACGTTCCTTGTAGTCGGCAGTGCCGGATGTGGAATAGTAGCAGGGGTTGAGCACCCCGTAGTGCTCGACGTTGAAGGCGCGGGAAACGAAGATGTGGTCTATGCGCCGCAACTCCCCGCTGACGGTGCTGTAGTTGTTGGCATTGAAGCCGGGGCACGTGCCGTTCGTCATGAACTTCTGCTTGGCGCGGTGGAAGCAGTCGTAGAGGAAGCCGGAGCCGTAGAAGAGCTTGTACGCCTCGCCGGTCTGCACGGCATTGTAGTCGCCCGAGACGATGACGGGGGCCAGCGTGCTGGCTATCTCCTGTATCTTCTGCTTGATGAGGTAGTACGACTGCTGGCGGTTCGTCTCGTCGAGGTCCATGTGCGTGTTGAAGTGGTAGATGACGGAGCCCGTGGCCTTGTCGAAGAACTTGCCCCAGGTGCAGATGCGCTTGTAGGTCGTGCTGCCGCCCTTGCTTGGGAAGCCCTTCGAAGCCTTGTAGGGCGTGTCGCTCAGCCAGAAGTCGCCGTGGTCGAGGAGCACCATGCGCTCCGTGCGGTAGAAGATGGCCGAGTACTCGCCGCCGGTGGTGCCGTTGTCGCGCCCCACGCCGATGTAGCTGTAGCCCTTCAGTCCGTTCTGCACGTCGTTCATCTGCGCATTCAGGGCCTCCTGCACGCCGAGCAGGTCGGGCTGCTGGAAGTTGATGAGGTTGATGAGATAGGTGCGCCGGGTGTTCCAGCCGTTGCCGGCATCGGTGTCGCCCGAGTTCTTGTAGCGCAGGTTGTAGCTGCACACCACCAGCTCCTGGGCGCAGGCGGCGACGCCGGCCAGCAGGAGGATGGCAAGGAGGGAAAGGCGTGTTTTCATGTTATCGGGTATTTAGGGTGTTGTCGTTCTTCCTCAGATGCTCAGCTCGTTGAGCACCTTGATGAGCCGTTTGTCGAAGCGTTTGTCCGTGCGGATGCACTCGCTGAAGGGGACGTAGACGATGTCGTCCATACGGTAGCCAATCATCACGTTGCGCTGCCCCTGCATGATGGCCTCGATAGCTCCCGCCCCCATGCAGCTGGCCAGGATGCGGTCGTGCGCCGAGGGGGAGCCGCCGCGCTGCAGATGGCCGAGGATGGAGACGCGGACGTCGAAGCCGGGGAACTCCTTCTTCACGCGGTCGGCATAGTAGAGGGCGCCGCACTTGGGGCTCTCGGAGACAATGACGATGCACGACTTCTTCGACTTGCGTATGCCGCGGCTCATGAACTCTGCCAGCTGGTCCACGTCGGTCGTCTCCTCGGGAACGATGGCAGCTTCCGCTCCGCAGGCAATGGCACAGTTCTGCGCCAGGAAGCCTGCATCGCGCCCCATCACCTCGACGAAGAAGATGCGCTCGTGCGAGTTGGCCGTGTCGCGGATGCGGTCCACACATTCCATGATGGTGTTCATGGTGGTGTCGTAGCCTATGGTGGCATCGGTGCCGTAGAGGTCGTTGTCGATGGTGCCGGGCAGTCCGATGACGGGGAAGTCGAACTCCACGCCGAACTTCCAGGCGCCCGTCAGCGAGCCGTTGCCGCCGATGACGACCAGAGCGTCGATTCCCTCCTTCCGGCACGTCTCATAGGCCTTCTCCATGCCCTCTGGGGTCATGAACTCCTTGCTGCGGGCTGTCTTCAAGATTGTGCCGCCACGGGTGATGATGCCGCTCACGTCCTCGGTGGTGAAGGTCTTGACCTCGTCGTTGATGAGCCCTTCGTAGCCACGATAGATGCCCTTGATGGCAAAGCCGTTGCAAATGCCGGAACGCGTCACGGCGCGGATGGCTGCATTCATGCCGGGGGCATCGCCGCCCGAGGTCAGAATGCCGATTGTCTTTATCCTACTCATGATGATGATGTTTATGTTGTTTATATATATATTATAATGTGTATCGCTATGCTGCGGAGTACGGCGGCGGCAGGCAGGCCCTGCGCTATGCGCCACGAGGGGCACCGAAGTCGAACTCCATTTGCGGGGAGCCCAGCAGGTTGAAGGTCATGCGGTGGTAGGGCGACGTGCCGTGCTCGCGGATGGCCTGCCGATGGGCTGCCGAGGGGTAGCCCTTGTTGCTGTCCCAGCGGTAGACGGGATATTCGCGGTGCAGCCGCAGCATGCAGTCGTCGCGGTAGGTCTTCGCCAGGATGCTGGCCGCAGCGATGCTCATGTACTTGCCGTCGCCCTTGACGATGGTGGTGTAGGGCAGAGCCTCCCCCCGTCCTCCTCCGGGAAGAGGGGGAGCGTAGGGCGTGAAGCGATTGCCGTCGACGATGACTTCCTCGGGCCGCAGCCTGAGCCCGTCCAGGGCACGATGCATGGCAAGGATGCTGGCACGCAGGATGTTGATGCAGTCTATCTCCTCGTTCGTGACGATGCCCACGGCCCATGCCAGCGCCTCGCGCTCCACGACCTCGCGCAGCGCATAGCGTTTCTTTTCGGAGAGCTGCTTGGAGTCGTTGAGGAGGTCGTTCCTGAAGTCCGGGGGCAGGATGACCGCCGCGGCAAAGACCGGCCCGGCCAGGCAGCCACGCCCAGCCTCGTCGCATCCGGCTTCGATGACGTCTCTATGATAGTATGGCTGCAACATTCTCCCTTTAACCTTTCAACTTTTTAACCTTTTAACCTTTTCACCTTTTCACCTTTTCACAACTGCTCTTACTACGAACCACAGGTGGCGCAGGACCGTCGAGGGCCAGCCGTAGTAGTGCGTCATGATGCGGAAGCGCTCCCCGAGCGAGGCGCGATGGTTGCGTGTCGTCATGCCCTCGCTGAGGTAGTCGGTCAGGACGAGGTGTGTGTTGACGATCTTGATGCGGCGGCGCGAAGCGAGGCGGATGAGGCGGATGCACCAGTCGAAGTCGCCGGAGAAACGGTAGCGGAGGTCGTAGGGCTCCTGCCGGGCCAGGTCCGTCCGCACATAGAACGACTGGTGGCAGACGAGCATGCCGTCCCGGAAGCTGTCGGGCGTGAGCTGTTCGGGGGGCGTCAGGCGGCGGCGGCGCAGGAAGCGTCCGCTCTCGTCCACCAGATGCGTGTCGCCATAGAGGATGGCCGGATTGCGGTGGCCACCCTTTATCCACTGCGACGCTTGCACCAGGGCCGAGATGGTGTCGGGGCTGTGCAGGCTGTCGCCGGCATTGAGGAAGACGATGTAGTCGCCCGTGGCAGCGGACAGCGCCTTGTTCATGGCGTCGTAGAGTCCCTCGTCGGGCTCGCAGACCAGACGGATGCTGTGGCGTGCCCGGTTCTCCTCCACGTAGCGCTGCACGAGGGAAAGCGTGTGGTCGGTGGAACATCCGTCGATGATGAGGTGCTCGATGCGTGGATAGTCCTGCGCCGCGACGCTCTGGAGGGTGCGCTCCAGCGTTGTCTCGGCATTATAGGTGACGGTTGCTATGGTAATAAGAGGCTTCAATATCGGGGTTTGAGGATTGAGGGTTCTACTTTAACAGTGCATTGTAAAGCGCCACGTGCTGCTGCGCCACCAGCGACTCGCTGTAGGCTGCCAGGCCACTCCTGTAGGCGGCTTCGCGAAGATTGTGGTCCAGGACGTAGACAATGCCTTCGGCCAGGTCGACGGCGTCGCGGTAGCGTGCCACATAGCCGTTCACCTGATGGTCAATCATCTCGGGGATTCCGCCCACGTCGAAACCGACGCAAGGCGTGCCGCTGCACATGGCCTCGGCTATCGTGTTGGGCAGATTGTCCTGCAGGCTGGGCGTCAGGAAGACGTCGACGGCATTGTACACCACCGCCATCTCCCGCTCGCCGACCGAGCCGAGCCGCGTGACGCTGATGTAGCCGGGCAGAGGTATCTGCTCCGACCCCTTGCCCACGATGACAAGGTGCAGGTCCCCCTCCCTGAGTCCCAGGCGGGGAAGCAGCCTGATGGCCTCGATGAGGTAGGCGATGCCCTTGCGCTCGTCGGTCACCTTCTGGCTGCAGAAGAGCAGCAGGCGCTTCTCCTTGGGCAGGGAAAGCCTCCTGCGGGAACGCTGCATGTCGCGGGGATGAAAGAGCTTTGTCGGCACGCAGTTGTTGATGTGCACAGTGCATGCCGGAGGGATGTTCTTGCAGGCACGGTCGGTTATCCACTGGCTGCAGCCCACGAAGGTCGGGCGCGTCTTGTAGTACATCAGATGCTTGTAGGTATAGACGTAATGAGGCGTACCGCCCCACATGAGGGGGCAATGGTCACACTCCTCCTCGGTGCAGTCGCCGCGGTAGTGGCATACGCCCAGGTAGGGCCACTCGTCGTGGAGCGTCCACACGATGCGCTTGCCGCTGCGCAGGATGCGCAGGATGCCACTGAGCGAGAGCATGCCCTGGCAGGCCCAATGGAGGTGGACGATGTCCGCTTCCTGGAACTCCCTGGTGCGTGTGATGTCGATGCCGCAGTCCCCGGTGTCGACCTGCCAGAGGCGGGAGCGAAGACTCTTCCAGCTCCCCTTGCGGAAGGCCACTTGCGGGAGGATGAACACACGCTCCATGAGCTTCGGCATCTTGCTGCCCACCTTGATGACCCGTGCGTCGGCGCTCTGCTTGTCGCGCACCATCATCTTCGCCTCCACACTTTTCCTCCGGTTGAGGGCATCCATGAGGCGTCGCGCGGCGATGGCACCGCCGCCGGCCCGTTCGCTGGTACTGACTATTAGGACTTTCATCATTCTCCAATCATCAATTGAACTCCTTCCTTCCCATCCATTTCTGGGCACGGCGGCGGATGGAGGTGAGGATGAAGCGGAAGTTGCCGTAGCGCAGGTTCAGGAAGAGTTCCTCGAGGGAACGCCCCACCTTGACCATCGGGTTCATCCATCCCATGATGCGGTAGGCGCGGTGGCGGTAGGCCACGTGCTCCATGACGTGGGGCGGATGCTGGAGCGAAGAGGTGAGCTCGAAGCGCTGCATGGTGAAGATGCGCCGGTAGCCGCGCGGCATGGTCTCGAGCGAGCCGCCGAAGTGTGTGCTGTCGGCTGTGGCGCCGAGGTTGTTGACCATGTTCCGGCGGGGCACGATGGCGAGACCGTTCGACAGCAGCATGTGCGACCAGAAGATGGTCTCGTAGAAGGCTTTGCCCTGCTCGCGATGCTTCCGGCACATGGGCAGGAAGTCGTCGCGGTAGCCCCGTTCGCGAATCAATTCCTCGAGCTGGCGGACGCAGACCGGGTCGTCGAGCCACGTGTAGTGCTCGTCCCATTGGTCCACGACGCGCCGCCACGAGGCCCAGCCCCAGATGCTGAAGTTTGTGGTGAAGAAGTAGTCGCCCTCTGCATCGGCGGTCTGCTCCTCGACGTTGAAGCCGCTTATCATCGTGATGCGCGTGTCGTTCTCGTAGCGGTCGAGCATCTCCTTGCAGAAGCTGAAGAAGCTGACGGCGGGCACGTCGTCGTCCTCGAGCACGACGCAACGGTCCACATGGCTGAAGGCCCATTTCTGCGAGATGAACTCCGAGGGGTCGCAGCCGTAGTTCTTCTCCTGGAAGAGCGTCTCCACCTGGCACTCCCAGTCCACGTCGGCCACCACCTGGCGGCAAGCCATGATGCCCGGCATGTCGCGCTCCGAACGCGGCCCGTCCTGATAGAGAAAGAGACGCGATGGGCGGGCCTTGCGCACCTGGGCAAAGACTTGGCTGAGCTGCTTCGGCCTGTTGAAGAACAGAATCAGCACGGGGATGTCTACGAGAGCGGACTTCATGCGCACAAAGTTACAACTTTTTTTCGTCAATCCAACTTGTTTTCGCCATAATATACACTTTTATTCAAAAGTGAACGCTTTTTTATACACATTATTAGAAATTTATTCGTACCTTTGCACACGCATCGTGCGAAAGTCGCACTCCGGCGAAAGCACAACGAGACTGAAACCAACAGACCATTAACCTGAAATACCATACAAGAAAAACACTGGCGTTTCATTATCCTTATGTTTCCGAATGAACAGATTACTTTGGATAGCTGCCGTCATTCTGACCTTGGCAAGCTGCTCGGACGAGGTTGACACATCGGCAAGATACGTGTTCACGGGCAAGACCATCACGCAATACCTCGAAGAGAAAGACTACTACAGCGAGTATGTGCGGCTGCTCGGCAAGATGCGCGTCAGCTCCTTCTCCGAGACGACGCTGAAGCAACTGCTCGCGGCACGCGGGCACTACACCGTCTTCGCACCCACCAACGATGCCGTCCAGGCATATCTTGACACCCTCTTCCGAGGGGGGCTCATCAAGGAACCCTCTTGGGAAGGGTTCACCGAACAGAGCGTGCTGGACAGCATCGAGCACGTGATTGTATTCAACAGCATCATAGACAACGGCGACCAGTCTGCCTACGACATATCCGACTTCCCGGACGACGAGCGTGAGTTCCGCATGGCAAACATGAACAACCGCAAGCTGCGTGTGTTTTACGGCAAGGTCGACCTGGACAGCATCAGCATAGAAGGTGTGGCCGCCATCAACAAGAGCAATCGGGGCATCGTCCTGACCAACGGCTTTGTGCATCAGGCGGATGGCGTGATAGCGCCGAGCGACAAGCGGCTTGGCGACAAGGTGCGCGAGTGGATACGCGAGCCCGAGAGCGGCTACAGCGTCATGGCACGCCTCATCATGGCCTGCGGGCTGGAGGACACGCTCAATGCCTATCGCGACGAGACCTGGGAGGAACTCTACCTGACGGGCGGCGTCAAGGATTTGCCCAAACACACCTCCGTCGGGCAGGCCGGCACCATACCACAGCACCGCTACTTCGGCTTCACGCTCTTTGCCGAGACCGACCGCTTCTGGGAGCAGACGCTGGGGTGCAAGGCAGAGGAAATCAACGCCGAAAGGGTCAAGAACTACCTGCAGGAGTCGGGGCTCTTCGGCTATATCGAGGGAACGACGTACGACGACGACTACACCAACCCGATGAACATACTGAACCAGTTCGTCACCTACCACCTGCTGCCGCAGCGCATCGGAAGGGACAACCTCGTCATACACTACAACGAGCTGGGCTACAACGCCACCTCCTCGAAGACTCCCACCATCCCCGTCATGGACTACTACGAAACGATGGGCTTGCCGCGCCTGCTCAAGACCTACGAGAGCCGCGAGTCGGAAGGCATCTACCTGAACCGTTTCCCACGCCTCAGGAACGGACGCGGACAGTTCGGACCCGCACACGAGAACGTCAATGACTACCATGAGAGCGGACTCTTCCCGCCCCTGAAGGGAAACAGCACGACAGCCGACGAGAACATGGGCATTCGCGTGCTCACCACCTCGGAGGCCGGGACAGACGCCACCAACATCGCCAACGCCGTTGTACACCCCATCGGGGGACTGCTCGTCTGCACCGAGAACGTCTGCAACCAGATGGGAAGCCAGCGCATCCGCTTCGACGCCTGCTGCACGATGCCGGAAATGATGAACAACAACATCCGGCAGACGCGAGCCTACTATCCCTACGGAGCACCCAACGTCAGAGCCATTCCTACGAACTACCCGTATCTGGAGGGCGTTGAGATACGCGAGGGGACACAATTCTACTACCTCCAAGGCTACATGTCCGGCTACCATAACCTGCAGGGCGACGAGTTTAACATCATAGGCCAGTACGACTTCACCATGAAACTGCCGCCCGTGCCGCGTGCCGGACAGTATGAGATTCGCTTCGGCGTGGCTACAGGCTCGTACGTGCGCTCCATGGCACAAGTCTATTTCGGTACCGAGCGCGACAAGATGTACGTGACGGGCATCCCCATGGACCTTCGCCTCGGCGGACTGGAAATGAGGATGCCAAGCGGCACTACGCCGTCCAACGTGGGTTGGGAAGCTGACTCTGACGACGAGGAATACAACGACCGCGTGACAAAGGCGATGCGCACGAAGGGCTTTATGAAGGCTCCCTATTCATGGACCAATGCCAACGGAAGCGGCAACCCCGTACGCACGTTCCACTACATGTCGCGGCGAATCATCATAAGCACCTACCTGCAACCTTATCAGGACTACTACATTCGCTTCAAGTCTGTCCTCGACGGGCAAACCTATGAGTTCTACATGGACTACTTCGAGTACGTCGCCAAGGAGGTCTACGACAACCCCGAGGAGCAGGAGGACATCTGGTGAAAAGGTGAAAAGGTGAAAAGGTAAAGCAGGATTCGTTCCCGAGGCATGGAACCGATGGGTACTGCATGCGGGAACGAAGGTACTGCGTGCGGGAACGAAGGTACTGCGTGCGGGAACTTTACTTCACGCTCTTGAGGTTTGCCTCGAGCTGTGCCACGGAGCTGGCGCCGATGAGGACGGACGTGACGCCCTCCTGGGCGAGCACCCAGCGGAGGGCGGCTTCGCTGGTGGTCTGCCCCTTGGCTTCGGCATCGGACCTGAGCTTCAGGACGTAGTCCAGGAGTTCGGGCGTGAGGCGGTCGGCCGTCAGGTTCGTTCCCTTTGCCATGCGCGAGTCGGCCGGGATGCCGTCCACCTGGCCGTCGGTGCCGAGGTGGCAGTTCAGGTAGCGGTCGGTGAGCAGTCCTTGTGCCAGGGGCGAGAAGGCGATGAAGCCAATGCCCTGTTCGCGGCAGAAGGAGAGGATGCCCGTGTCCATCGGCTCGCGGTCGATGAGGTTGAGGCGGCCCTGATAGATGAGCAGGGGCACGTCGTGCTCGCGTAGATAGCGCTGTGCGACCTTCAGGGCCTCGAGCGGCCAGCGCGAGATGCCGACGTAGAGCGCCTTGCCTGCGCGGACGATGTCGACTAGCGCCTGCAGCGTCTCCTCGAGCGGCGTCGCGGGGTCGTAGCGGTGGCTGTAGAAGAGGTCGACGTAGTCCAGGTGCATGCGCTTGAGGCTTTGGTCGAGGCTTGCCGTGAGGTACTTGCGGGAGCCCCAGTTGCCGTAGGGCCCGGGCCACATGTCGTAGCCGGCCTTCGAGCTGATGAAGAGCTCGTCGCGGTAGGGACGGAAGTCGTCGTCCATGAGGCGGCCCATCGTCTCCTCGGCAGAGCCGTAGGGCGGGCCGTAGTTGTTGGCGAGGTCGAAGTGTGTGATGCCGTGGTCGAAGGCGTAGCGCGTGATGTCGCGGCTGCGCTGGTAGGGGTCCACGCCGCCGAAGTTGTGCCAGAAGCCGAGGCTGACCTTGGGCAGGAGCACGCCGCTGTGTCCGCAGCGCTGGTACAGGCGCTCGTCGGCATAGCGCCCGGGGGAGGGAAGGTATTTGTCGGGAAGCATATTATAGGACTTATGGGACTTATAGGACTTATAGGACTTATAAGACTTATAGGACTTATGGGACTTATGGGACTTATGGGACTTATGGGACTTATGGGACTTATAGGACTTATGGGACTTATGGGACTTATGGGACTTATAGGACTTATAGGACTTATAGGACTTATAGGACTTATAGGACTTATAAGACTTATAAGACTTATGGGACTTATAGGACCTATAAGACTTATGAGACTTATTCTATTACTCCGGCCCAGCCGCCGTTGCGGACGAGGTGGAGGCGGAGCTTTGTCTGCGGGGTGACGTCCTGCTGCTCGCGCTTGTAGTCGAGGGCGATGCGGTGGGCATTGCGTCCGTCGCGGAAGCAGGTGAGGCGGCCGCCCTTGCTGAGGAAGTCGAGGGAGAGGTCGATGTCCTGCGCCTTGTCGCCCGTCATGGCTCCGATGAACCAACGGCTGCCCTTGCGCTTAGCCACGACGTAGCAGTCGCCGGCACGGGCTGTGAGGACGCGCGTCTCGTCCCACGTCGTGGGCACGGATGCGATGAACTCCGTACACTCGGCTTCGCGGAGGTAGCGCGTGGGGCTGTCGGCCAGCATCTGCAGTCCGCTCTCGAAGCAGACGTAGAGTGCCATCTGGTAGGCTCTGGTGCCGCCGCCCATCGGCAGCGAGCCGGAGCCGCGGTTGTCCTCGGGCTGTGCGTTGTGCATGGCGCCGGGCGTGAAGTCCATGGGCCCTACGGCGTTGCGCATGAAGGGCAGCCAGATGGTGTTCTCGGGCTTGCACCTGCCGCCTTGCTCCAGGCCGAGCACGCCTTCGTAGCTGAGGAGGTTGGGCAGACGTTGCTCCAGTCCGGCGGGCTTGAACGAGCCGTGATAGTCGACGAGCAGTTTGTTCTTGGCGCATTCGCGGGCCACGCGTTCGTAGAAGTTCACCATCCACTGGTCGCTGTGGTCCATGAAGTCTATCTTCAGTCCCTTCACGCCCATCTTGGCATAGAAGGGGATGAGGTCCATGTGCTGCTCTACGGTGAGCCAGGCGAGCCACAGGATGATGCCGACGTTCTTCTGCCGTCCGTACTCAACAAGTTCCCGGACGTTGATTTCGTCGCGCGTGGTGAAGGGGTCCTGCACTCGCTTGTTCCAGCCTTCGTCCAGCAGGATGTACTCCACGCCGAACTTCGATGCGCAGTCGATGATGTACTTGTAGGTATCGTTGTTGATGCCGGTCTCGAAGTCGACGTCCCAGACGGTCCAGTGGTTCCACCAGTCCCAGTTCACCTTGCCCGGCTTGATCCACGACGTGTCGTCCAGCTCGCATTTGCCGCCCAGCACGACTTCCATCTGGTTCTCGGCGATGTCCTTGTCCGTGCCGATGACGGCGAAGCGCCAGGGCAGGGTGCGCTGTGCGTCGGTCAGGGCGATGCAGTCGCGCTCCTTCGTGATGGTCCAGCTGCGGTCGCCGCGGGGTTCCCACGTCTCGGGCGAGCGGGGGAAGACGGACGTGAAGCCATTGCCATCGGTCGGACGGAGGAACATGCAGGGATAGTCGCGCACGTCGCTCTCGGAGAAGAGCACCTTCGTGCCCTGCGGACTCTCGAGCAGGATGGGCAGGTAGGTCATCTCGTCGCCTGCCTTGTAGTCGGCCGTGGAGATGTGCGTGTAGGGGTTCTCGTAGGAGGTCTTGAAGCTCTTCGTCTTCGAGACGTGTGCCATGAAGCTCTCCGGCAGGTTCAGCTCCAGTCCCTCGTCCACGACCTCCACCTGTCCCTTGCCTTTGCTGATGGCGAAGCGGTAGGCGATGCCGTCGTCGTAGGCGCGGAAGTCGGCCGAGATGCCGCCGCGGAACGAGAGCGTCAGCTGGTTGGCCCGGTTCTCGACCTCGGCATTCTTCAGGGGCACGACGGGGCGGATGACCTCGTCCACCTTCGTGCGCTTCTTGCCGCTCAGCCTGGGGTTCGTGCCGAAGGCGTCCTTCCCGACCTGCAGGCTCAGGGCGCAGTCCTTCAGTATCTGCTCGCTGCCGCGGAAGGCACTCAGCGTGAGCCGTTCGCCCACCGTAACCTCGAGACGGATGTTACCACTCGGAGACGTCAGCGTCTCAACTTTCTGTGCACTCACTCGGCTGACTGCCATCAGGCTGGCAGCCAGAAGAAAAAGCGTCCTCTTCATCTTGTTTTCTGTGTTTGCGGTGTTGGTTATTGCTATTTTCGCCTACAAAGTTAGGCATTTCCTGCGACATTTCCGCCTCTTCGGAGCAGTTTTTTGAGTCCTATAGGTCTTATAGGTCCTATAGGTCTTATAAGTCTTATAGGTCTTATAAGCCCCCCTGTGCAAGATACCCCGAGCTGCAGCAGCCCGGGGCATTTTGTGTCCTCCCCCTAAAGGGGAAGTCAGAGGGGGTCTTGAGAGGGGGCTTCAGAGGGGGGCCTCACTTCACCAGGACCTTCTTTCCATTCACGATGTTGATGCCGCGCTGCTTCTTGCCGAGCTTGCGGCCTGCCAGGTCGTAGATGGTGGCGTCGCTCTCGCTGATGCGGAACTCTTCAATGCCGTCGATGATGTCTTCCTCGAAGGCGAGGCTCACCTTCACACCAGCAGCCACGAAGCCTGCGGGCAGCTGCATGTAGGCGGTCTGTGCGAGGAGGGTAGCCGTGCCGTCGATGGGATAGAAGCCCGGCTCGCCGTCCTGCACGTCGTACGTAAAGTTAACCTTGTCGCCTTCGGTGGCCTGGATGGTGCTCTTCGCGAGGTTGGCCTTGAAGAGGTTCACGTAGTAGGACGCCGTCGTGCTGTACGGAACCTTGTACGTCGTGCCGGGTTCGCCGACGAGGAAGATGCCGGTGCCTGCCGGTACGTCGTAGACGCGGGTCAGCAGGGCCTGGCCTGTAGCCTTGTTGAAGCCCGATGCGATGTAGGCACGCAGGTTGCTGCCGGCGAAGTTGAGGTCCTGCGGACAGCTGAAGGTAGCGTACTCACCCGTCATGGTGATGAACTCCTTGGTCGACTTGAAGGTGGCCTCCACGGTGACGTTGCCCGTTACATTCTTAATAATGTACTGTCCGTCCTTCACCTGAGCTGTTACGTCCTGACCGTTGACGAGCAGGCTGACGAGCGTGCGGTCGGGGTCATCCTCGATGGTGACGGTCACGTTGTCGCCGTACTGCGGGTTCAGGTTGCTGACGGTCACGCCACCGCCGCTGATAGTGACGGCATAGGTCTGCTTCTGGAAGGTGGCGCCTACGGTCACGTTCACGCGCACATCGCTCACGGTGAGCACATTGTTCTCCACATCGGCTGTTACGTCCTCACCATTGACGGTGGCCGTCAGCAGCTCATAGCCTGTGGCGGGCTTGAACGTGGCGGTAAAGCTGTCGCCCCATTCCACGGTGGATGCACTCAGCTCGATGCTGCCGTTCTGGGTCTGCTCGGCGGCAATCTGGAACGTCAGCTTCTTGAACGTAGCGCCCACGGTCTTAGCCTCCTTGACGTCGGCCACGGTGAGCACACCATCCTTCACTTCGGCTGTCACATCCTTGCCGTTGACGGTGGCTGTGGCCAGCTCGTAGCCTGTAGCGGGCTTGAAGGTGGCGGTGAAGCTGTCGCCCCACTCCACGGTCTGCTTGCTCAGTTCGATGCTGCCGTTCTGCGTCTGCTCGGTGGTAATCGCGAACTGCAGCTTGGCGAAGGTCACGACGATGGTCTTAGCCTCCTGGATGTTCTCTATCTTCAGGGTGCCCGCCTGCAGCTGAGCCGTCACGTCGACGCCGTTGACGGTTACCTTAGCGGGCTTCTGCTGATAGCCTTCAGCCGGTGCTACGCTGAGGGTGACGTCCGTGTCGCGGTAGACCTTGATGGTTTGCTCAGCGAGGAAGTCGCCGCCGTTGAGCGAGATGGTACCGCCCGCGACGGTGGCCTGGATGTCGAACTTAGGCTTCTCGGTGAAGATGGCCTTCACGTCGATGTCTTGATACAAGGCATAATAGGTGTAGGCATTCTCCTCCATCTCCACAGCCTCGCCGTTGACGGTCAGACTGGTGAAGTCGTAGTTCTGCTCGGGCTTCACGGTGAAGGTGACGTCGTTTCCGCGGTCGATGAGTGTCTGAGCCTTCTGTTCGCCGGCAACGGTGATGTCGCCCGTGGTGAGCGAGCCGCCCTTCGTGGCCTCGAGGGAAACGACGTAGGATGCAAACTCAACGTTCACGAAGTTCTTCCAGCCCTCGGCCTCTGCATAAGCCTGCTTCGTGCCGCCCGGCAGCCACAGGGTTGCGTTGCTGTAGGTACTGCCGCTGAAGACATTCTCTTGGATGGCGATAGGTGTCGGCCAAGGCACTTGCACTGACAGCAGCTTTTGGTTGTTTAGCATATTCGGGGCAAGCGAAGTCACTTTCGACCCGATGGTCACAGCGGTAGCATTGGGGAAGGGACAACTGTTGCCCTCATACACGAGGTTGCGGCCCAGGTAGAGAGTGTAGTCTGCCTGTGGGTTACGGAAAGTAGCGTCGTAGCCAAGCACGATGCTGCAAGGCTCGTCGCCATCCTCGAAGGTGATGTCCGTCAAGGGGGTATTACCGAAGGCTCCCTTGCCGATGCTGGTCACAGAGCCAGGGATGCTGATAGAGCCCAAGCTGCTGCACATGCTGAATGCCCATTCGCCAATGGTCTTCAGGGTGGCAGGCAGGCTGATGCTGGTCATCTTTACGCAATAGTCGAAAGCAGAAACGCCAATCGTCTCAACGTTCTCGCCCATCGTCACACTTAACTCTCCTACGGTGGCTGCATCGTCGCCGCTGCCATAGAAGGCCTGGGTACCAATCGTCTTCACACCGTTGCCGATGACGAGGCTGTTCAGTTTGTCTGATTCCTTGAACAGGTAGGGGTTGATGGTTGTCACCAAGTCGCCGAATTCCAGCGTGGTTACGCTTCCGGTGCCATTGTTGAAGAGTCTGTCGTCTGCGTCGAGCTTCAGGTCGCGCCCGATGTACATGCTCTTGTCTGCATTGCTGAAGTTGAACGTACCGTCATAGCCTCTCCACAGCTTCAGGGGTTCTGTGCTGTCCTCGATGCGGATGCTTGACAGACTTTCGCAAGAGCTAAAGGCACGCCTGCCGATGCTATCCACCGAGGCGGGGATAACGATGCCCAGAAGACCCGTACTCGAGAAGGCATAGCCCTCGATGGTCTTCAAAGTGGCAGGCAGGTTGATGCTGTACAACTTCGGGCAAACGTCGAAGGCATTAGAGCCGATGGTCTCTACGTTCTCGCCCATCGTCACACTCAACTCTCCTACTGTGTCTGCATCATCGCCACTGCTATAGAAGGCTTGGGTACCAATCGTCTTCACACCTTTGCCGATGGTGAGGCTGTGCAGTTTGTCTGATTCCTTGAACAGGTAGGGATTGATGGTTGTTACCAAGTCTCCGAATTCCAGCGTGGTTACGCTTCCGTTGCCATTGGAGAAGAGTCTGTCGTCTGAGTCGAGCTTCAGGTCGCGTCCGATGTACATGCTCTTGTCTGCATTGCTGTAGTTGAACGTACCGTCATAGCCTCTCCACAGCTTCAGGGGTTCTGCGCTGTCCTCGATGCTGATGCTTGCCAGATTGCCGCAAGAGCCAAAGGCACGCTTGCCGATACTGTCCACCGAAGCGGGGATGCTGATGCTCTGCAGACCGGAGCCTGAGAAAGCATAGCCCTCGATGGTCTTCAAAGTGGCAGGCAGGTTGATGCTGTACAACTTAGGGCAAACCTCGAAGGCAAGAGCGCCGATGGTCTCTACGTTCTCGCCCATCGTCACACTCAACTCTCCTACAGTGTCTTCGTCGTCGCCAGCGCCTCGGAAGGCTTCGGAACCAATCGTCTTCACACCTTTGCCAATGGTGAGGCTGTTCAACTTGTTAGCATCATAGAACAACTGAGGATTGATGTTAGTCACCTTATCGCCAAACTCCACGCTCGTTATATTGACAGAGCCTACACTGATGAGGCTACCTGTTGCCTGGAACGTCAAGTCTCGACCAACATAGACAGACTTATCTGCCTGGCTATAATTGAATGTACCTTCATAGCCATTAATCAGCTTTAAGGGCTTGTCACTATCCTCGATGATGATGCTTATCAGATTGCCGCAAGAGCCAAAGGCGCGATTGCCGAGGCTATCCACCGAAGCGGGGATGGTGATGCTCCCGAGACCCGTACCCGAGAAAGCATAGCCCTCGATTAACTTCAAGGTGGAGGGCAGGCTGATGCTTAGCAACTTTGGGCAACTGTTGAAGGCTTCAGAGCAGATGGTCTCTACGTTCTCGCCCATCGTCACACTCAACTCTCCTACAGTGTATTCGTCGTTGCCAGCGCCTCGGAAGGCTGCGGAACCAATCGTCTTCACGCCATTGCCGATGGTGACGCTTGTCAGTTTGCTGTTACCCCAGAACATACTCGGATTGATGGTAGTCACTTTGTCGCCAATCTCTACACTGGTGACAGCAGTTTCAAAGGGAGTTCCATCCTCGGTAAGTATCAGGTTACGACCGAGATAGACGGTCTTGGGAGCGTCGCAGTAGTGGAATGGGCGGTTGTATCCTTCCCTCATCCTCAGCGGTTTGTCGCTGTCCTCGATGCGGATGCTGGTCAGCTTTTTGCAATTCTCGAAGGCATGTTCTCCGATGCTGTCAACCAATTCGGGAATGACAAGGCTGGCGATGTTTGCGTAAGAGAATGCCTCGCCTCCGATAAGCTTCAATGTAGAGGGGAGGGCGAGAGACTTCAATGCCGGGCAGTTGAAGAAGGCTTTTTCGCCGATGGTGGTAATGTTTTCACTTAAGGTGAGCGTCATTTCAACCTCGCCGTTCCCGTCGCCGCAACCAGCGAAGGCACCGTTACCGATGCTGGTCACGCTGTTGCCGATGCTGATGCTGGTCATCTTCCTCTGACCATAGAATAAAGAGTTGGCGACAGTCGTTGCCTTTCCGCCGATTACTGCGCTGGTGACATTATCATAAAAAGGACAACCCTCAGAAGGAGTCAGGTTACGTTTGACGATGACTTGCTTGTCAGCATCGCAGTACTGGAACGAACCGTAGTAGCCGTAAACAAGTGTAAGCGGCTGCGTGCTCTCTTCGAAGGTAATCTTTGCCAGCTTATGGCAGTCGCCAAAAGCCCTCTCGCCGAGGTTCGTCACCGTGCCGGGGATGGTGACAGCAGTGATGGTCAGACTCTCGAAACCGTAGTCAGAGACGGCAGTCACGGTATAGGTCACGTTCTCGTTGGCGACAGTCGAGGGAATCACGATGTCGCCCGTGATGTCGTTGTTTGCCTTTGCCACAGACACAGTCTTGGCATCTGCATCGAGCACAGTGTACTTCATATCGCCTTGAATGAAGGTCTGCGCCCATGCGCTGCTGCTGCTCAACAGGGCTGCAAGCATCATGATGAATAATGTAAACTTCTTTTTCATAGTATCTGCTGTTTAGTTAATAATATGTTCACATTTTTATATTTACACCGCAAAGTTAGGCTTTTCGACAATAAATGATGTGTAAATGCGTCCATTTCTCGCTGTCATATCGTACAAAAAGACTACCATATCATACAACTACCTGATTCTCCGTCCATCTCTTTGTGGAGAAAATAGGCACATTGTCGCAAAAAATGTGTACCTTTGCACTCGGAAACGACAAATCCGGCACGCGTCGGACAAAACAAGAAAGATGCAAACAGGCTTACTCTTCAGCGTGCTGCCGCTTCTGGCGTGCACGTTTTGGTTCGTCCGCCTGAGTCTCAGGTACGGGCGCAACGATGCCGCGCAGCGGATGCTGACCGTTTTCTTCGGCATCTGCACCGTGCTGTACTCCTGCCATGCACTGTTATATAATGTGTACGCCGCAGAGGGTCTGCCCCGTCCGCTTGAGGCGCTCTGGGCGGCATGCTCGCTGTCGGTCTACCCCGTCTACTTCCTCTACATCTGCCGCCTCACAGCCCGTCCGCTCCGGCGCCGCTCCGCCTGGCTCATTCTGGCCCCAGGGCTGCTGGTCGCAACGGCTATCCTGATTGCCCCGGGCAAGGAGACAGACACGGTGCGTGCCGTGCTCAACGGCTTACAGGTGCTCTGCGTGGCCAGCTTCGGCTACCGCCGGCTGACAGCCTTCGACCGCGAGCTGCAGGAATTCTACGCCGAGACGGAGGGCAAGGACGTGCGGACCGTGCGCTGGCTGCTCGTGGCTATCCTGCTGACGTCGGCCGAAACGGTTGTGCTCAACATACTGGGGCGCGAGCAGGTCCTCCACAGCGACTGGCTCATCCTGGCAGCCCTCGACCCCATCGCCCTGCTGCTCTTCGCACTGGGGTACATCGGCTACACCCGTACGTTCCACGCCGAACAGTACATCTCAGACAACACACCGGAAACCGACGCCATGACCTCCTCCTCTAACCCCGACGAACAAGGCAACACCCTGGGCCCCCGCATAGAGCATCTCATGGTGAAGGAGGCCTACTACCTGCACCCGAACATCACCATCTCCGACGTGGCTCGCGAGGTGGGGTCCTGCCGCACATACGTCTCGAACTACATCAACCAGCAGCTTGGCTGTTCGTTCTCCGACTACGTGAACCGTCTGCGGGTGGAACACGCCAAGATGCTCATCATGCAGCACGACAGGCACGGCTCCTCCGGCAAACTCTCGACGATAGCTACCGACGCAGGCTTCTCGAGCGAACAGTCCTTCTACCGTAACTTCCGCAAGTTCACCGGCATGACGCCCGCCGCATGGCTCGAGACGAACCGCGAAACGAGGCGCCAAACGAAGTGACATGCCCCGCCTCCCGGAAGAGCAAGGCGCTTATTCCGGAAGAGCAAGGCGCTTATTTTGGAAGAGCAAGGCGCTTATTCCGGAAGAGCAGGGCGCTTATTCCGGAAGAGCAAGGCGCTTATTTTGGAAGAGCGTGCTGTGTTGATGACCGGGGAACGGTCATCCGCTCGCCGTTCTGTCGGATTTCTTATGGTCTGGAATCATATTAACTAATTAAAGTTTCGGAAGTTATAGAATGAAGTTAAATGGGAAGTTCTTCGCTTCGCTCAGGCGCAGGCGGAAAAGCCAGCGTTGCTGGCAGGAAGTTAAGCACTGCGTGCTGGACGATACAATGGGGATGCAAAAGCTATCGTCCTGTGCGTAGCATATAACTTCCACGAGCGAAGCGAGTTTACTTCCTTTTTTACTTCCTCTTTTACTTCCGAAAGTTGAATTAACTAATAAAAGAAAGGGCAGTTAATATGGGAATGTATTTAGTTGGACTCTTTGTTGGTCTGCCGTGCTTGGTGTTCCTTATCTTCTGCTACACCCCAAAGGGAAAGAAGTGGAGAGAAGCGAACGGATTGCTTTAGCAGGGCTCTAAGACAACGCACCCCGAGGCTCGGATGGCTTCGGGGTGCGTTGCGCTTGGGCCGATGGCTAAAACATCTGCTTGACGCGGCGGATGCCTGCGACCAGGGCATCGACGTCGTCCCTTGTGTTGTAGAGGGCGAAGCTGGCGCGGCAGGTGCCTTCGATGCCGAGGCGATGCATCAAGGGCTCGGCACAATGATGCCCGGTGCGGATGGCGATGCCGAGGCGGTCGAGCAGGGTGCCCATGTCGAGGTGATGGATAAAAGAGCCAGACCCTTCCAAACCTCCCCTTAAAGGGGAGGCTTCCTGAGCAGCGGCATTGGAGTTCTCCCCCTTTAAGGGGGAGTTAGAGGGGGTCCTGGAGTTGGTCTCTACCAAGAAACTAATGACCGCGTCATGCTCCGCAATGTCCCTCGGGCCGAAGATGTGCATGCCTTCCACTTCCATGAGGCGCTGCATGGCGTAGGCCGTCAGGTCGCGCTCGTGGGCTTCGATGGCTTCGAGGCCTATGGAGGTAACATAGTCGAGGGCGCGGGCCAGGCCGGTGGAGGCCACGTAGTCGGGCGTTCCGGCCTCGAACTTATAGGGAAGGTCGTTGAAGGTGGTGTGCTCGAAGCTGACCGTCTTGATCATCTCGCCGCCTCCCATGTAGGGCGGCAGGCGGTCCAGCCACTCCTCCTTGCCATAGAGCACGCCGATGCCCGTCGGGCCGTATATCTTGTGGCCGCTGAAGGCGAAGAAGTCGCAGTCGAGCTCCTGCACGTCGACCTTCATGTGGGGGGTGCTCTGTGCGCCGTCGATGAGGACGGGCACGCCGTGCTCGTGGGCGATGCGGACGATGTCGCGCACGGGGTTGACCGTGCCCAGGACGTTGCTGACGTGCGTCAGGCTGACAATCTTCGTACGGCTGTTGAAGAGCTTCTCGTACGCGTCCATACGGAGCCGGCCGTCGTCGGTGATGGGACAGACACGGAGCCGGATGCCCTGCCGCGCCTGTACGAGCTGCCACGAGACGATGTTGCTGTGGTGCTCCATCTCGGAGATGATGACCTCGTCGCCCTCCTTCATGCAGGCTTGTCCGAAGCACGACGCCACGAGGTTGATGCTCTCCGTCGTGCCGCGGGTGAAGACAATCTCGCTGGTGCTGCGTGCACCAAGGAATCGGCGCACGGTCTCGCGGGACGCTTCGTGCAGCTCGGTGGCTTGCTGCGAGAGGAAGTGTACGCCGCGGTGCACGTTGGCGTTGACGTTGTAGTACTCGTCCGTCATGGCCTCGACGACGCAGCGCGGCTTCTGCGTGGTGGCGGCATTGTCGAGATAGACCAGCGGGTACTTGCCGTATATCTTCCGCCCCAGGATGGGGAACAGACCCTCACTAACCATCGGACCCTCCCCCTGCCCCTCCCTTCTTGGATGCTTTAGCACCAAGGCGCGCTTTTGATGCGCGGAGGTAGGGAGGGGAGAAGTTACCTTATTTGACTGAATATCTTTGTTCTTTTCCATCTTCTATTACTATTTTCTCCCCTCCCTACCTCCGCGCATCAAAAGCGCGCCTTGGTGCTAAAGCATCCAAGAAGGGAGGGGTTGGGGGTGGGTCTATCCGCACAGCTTGCACCCCTCGCACTTGCTGAGCTCGCCCCTGAGCCGCTTGTCCACCAGCACGTGCAGGCGGTCGCGGAGGGACTCGAGGGGAATGCTCTCGATGACTTCGGTGATGAAAGCGGCCTTGAGCAGCAGGCGGGCCTCCTGCTCGTCGATGCCTCTCTGACGCATATAGAAGAGGGCCGTCTCGTCCATCTGCCCGACGGTGCTGCCGTGGCTGCACCGCACGTCGTCGGCATATATCTCGAGCATGGGCTGCGTGTACATGCGGGCCGAGCGTGTGGCAAGCAGGTTGGCGTTCGTCTCGTTGCTGAGCGTCCGCTGTGCCCCTTGGCGCACCAGCACCCTGCCGGCGAAGGCACCGACGGCGTTGTCGTCGAGGACGTACTTGTAGAGCTCGCTGCTTTGGCAGCCGGGCACGGCGTGGTCGATGAGCGTGTTGTTGTCCACGTGCTGCATCTTGTCGGCGATGACGCAGCCATTGGCCGTCACCTCACTGCCCTCGCCCTGCAGCAGGACGTCGAGGCGGTTGCGTGTGTGTCCGTTGAAGAGCGTCAGGGAGGTATGGTGCAGGCTGCTGTCGCGTCCCTGCCGCACGAAGACGCTGCTGTAGCGGGTGCAGAGCAGGTGTGTCTCCTCGATGTCGTAGAGGCTGAGGTGCGAGCCGTCGCCCATCACGACCTCCACGACCTGGTTCGTCAGGAAGCGGTTCTGCGAGGCGGCGCGGTCGGTGATGATGATGTCGGCCTCCGAGAGTTCGTCCATGACGACGAGGATGCGGCGGCAGACCATCGTGTCCTGTTCGCCCTTGAGGATGTTGCTTATCTGTATCGGATGCTCCACCTTGACGCCCCGCGGCACGTGCACGACCAGTGTGTCGACGCTGAGCATCGTGTTTAGGCAGACGATGCTGTCGGTCGCATCCGCTACATTATTATATAATACGCGCACGCGAGGCTCGGCCTCCGCAAGGCGGAAGCAGTGGGGCGGGAGCTGTCCGCCGAGCGGTGCGAGGGCGATGCCGTAGTTGGGCGAGAAGTCGGCTTCGACCTTCGCATAGCGGTAGCGCTCCACTTTCGGCGAGGGGAAGCCCTGGCGGGAGAACGTCTGCAGGGCGGCCTCGCGGCAGGCGTTCATCTCGGGGCAGCTGCGCGAGGCAAGCACGTCGCGCACCTCATTGTAGAAGTCTATGTATTGCCTTGTTGCTTCCATTGCCTTTCGTCTCTTTCCTCTCCTTCCTTTTCTTTCGTTTCTTTCTGTCGTTATAACGTTATAACGTCATTTCGTCATAACGAAGGATTTCCTTAATCCCTAATCTCTAATCTCTTTAATTATCCAGTCGAAGCCGCGGCTCTCTATCTCCGCTGCCAGCTCGGGGCCTCCGGTCCGGACGATGCGGCCGTCGATGAGGACGTGCACGACGTCCGGCTTCAGGTAGTCGAGCAGGCGCTGGTAGTGGGTGATGACGATGGCGCTCGTCTCCGGTCTGCGCAGGCGGTTGAAGCCTTCGGCCACGACGCGCAGGGCGTCCACGTCGAGTCCGCTGTCCGTCTCGTCGAGGATGGCGAGCTTCGGTTCGAGCATTGCCATCTGGAAGATTTCGTTGCGCTTCTTCTCTCCGCCCGAGAAGCCCTCGTTCACGCTACGGCTCGCCAGCTTGCTGTCCAGCTCGACGATGGCGCGTTTCTCCTTCATGAGCTTGAGGAAGTCTCCGGCCGGCATGGGGTCGAGGCCCAGGTATTTGCGCTTGGCGCTCAGTGCGGCCCGCATGAAGTTGACCATCGACACGCCGGGAATCTCGACGGGTTGCTGGAAGCTCAGGAAGATGCCCTCGTGGGCACGTTCCTCGGGTTTGAGCGCGAGCAGGTCCTTGCCGTCCCATGTGATGCTGCCCTGGGTCACTTCGTAGGCCGGATGGCCGACAATGACGTTGGAGAGCGTACTCTTTCCGGCCCCGTTGAGGCCCATCACAGCGTGTATCTCGCCGTCGCGGACGGTCAGGTTCACGCCCTTCAGTATTTCTTTGCCGCCTGTGCCGGCGTGCAGGTTCTCTATCTTTAGCATATAGTTCGATATTATTCGGTCAGTCTCGTGTCACGTCCGCCTTTGCCTTTTGGGAAGACATGATGGCTGTTGGCCCATTCCTCCCACTTCTCCACGAGTTGCTTCAGGCGTTCTGGCTCTTTGGCTGCAAGGTCATTGCGCTCTGTGCGGTCGTTCGGGATGTTATAAAGTTCCCACTTGTCGGTCACTTCGTCGCGAACAGCCTTCCATTCGCCATGACGCACGTAGCAGTTGTCAGCATGCTCGCCGTAGATGTAGTCGTGCAGCTTTTTGCCGGGCTGCTTGATGGCAGGCACGAGGCTTGTACCTTGCAGCGGAATAATCTCGTTGCCGCCGTGATACGTCTTCGGGTATTTGGCTTTGGCAACATCGACGAAAGTAGCCATGAGGTCTGTGACGTGGCAGATGTTCTCTCGGAGTTCGGAGGCATATTGTTGGGTCTGTTCAGGCCAAGAGACAATGAGCGGGGCCGCAATGCCGCCTTCGTAAGCGCGTCGCTTGTATTTGCGGTAGGGCGTGTTGCTCACCATTGCCCAGGGTTTGCCATACGATGGTTGCACCCAGTGTTGCTGGTTGTTGATGTCGGCGATTGTTCCGAAGCCTGTTTCGCTGTACGGCTCAGCGCATGCCCCATTGTCGGAGAGGAAGATGATGAGTGTGTTGTCGAGCTGTCCCTTGCTTCGCAGATAATCAATGATGCGGCCAATGTTGTAGTCCATGCAATAAACTTGTGCGGCATAGACCGACATGCGCAGTGCAGAGTTGTCCTGCTCTTGCTCGTTAAGTTGACTCCACGTTCTGGACTCCCATTCGGCGAGTCCCCATTCGTCCTTGACAAGTCCCAGCTCCTTCATTCGCTGCCTGCGCTGTTCCCTTGTCTCTTGCCAGCCAGCGGCATAGCGTCCGGCCATCTTCTCGATGTCGGCATCCTTGGCTTGCAGTGGCCAGTGGGGAGCATTGTAGGCAAGGTAGAGGAAAAATGGTTTGTCGTCCGTCTGCTGTTCCAAGAAGCCGATGGCATGGTCGGTGAAGGCATCGGTCGTATAGTAAGGTGGTCTCGGAGCGGGCAGATTTGTGTTGTCGAGCGTCAGGCCTCGTCCGCCTTTCGGTTGCAGATAGCTGGTCGCGCCGGCCAGGATGCCGTAGAAGTGCTCAAAGCCTCGTTGCAGGGGCCATTTCTCCTTGCCGTGCATGCCGACATGCCATTTGCCAGTCATGTAAGTGTGGTAGCCTGCATCGCGCAGCACCTCGGCCATCGTCACGCAGTTGCGGTTGAGGAAGCCCATGTAGCCGTGTTCGCCTTGATGTTCAGGGTCGTTCCCGTCCTTGAGTTCCGGGTCTTCCGACATTGCGCCGATGCCAGCCTGATGAGAGTAGAGACCCGTGAGGAGGCTGGCTCTTGTAGGGCAGGAGCGTCCGCAGTTGTAGAATTGCGTGAAGCGAAGCCCGCGGGCAGCCAGAGCGTCGATGTTGGGCGTCGGTATCTCTCCACCATAGCAGCCGATGTCAGAGTAGCCCATATCGTCGGCCATGATGAGGAGGATGTTCGGACGCTTGTCTGTGTTCTTGTCTGCCAAACAGGGAATGGCGGACAATAGTGCCAGAAGCGAGAGGCTGCGTTTTGTGATGTGAGCTTTCATAGTCGTTGCTTTTTTTACCCGACGCTGCCTTCCAGGCTGACGCCGAGGAGCTTCTGTGCCTCGACGGCGAATTCCATGGGGAGTTTGTTGATGACCTCTTTGGCGTAGCCGTTCACGATGAGGCTGACAGCTTCTTCGGTGTTAATGCCGCGCTGATTCAGGTAGAAGAGTTGGTCTTCCGATATTTTGCTTGTCGTGGCCTCGTGCTCTACGACTGCCGTCTCGTTCTGCACATCCATGTATGGGAAGGTGTGTGCGCCGCAATGGCTGCCGAGCAGGAGGGAGTCGCAGCTGCTGTAGTTGCGTGCGCCGTCGGCAGTGGGTGCTACGCGGACGAGGCCCCGGTAGGCGTTCTGGCTGCGGCCTGCGCTGATGCCTTTCGAGATGATGGTGCTGCGCGTGTTCTTGCCCAGGTGTATCATCTTGGTGCCGGTGTCGGCCTGCTGGTAGTTGTTGGTGACGGCCACGCTGTAGAACTCGGCCTGCGAGCCATCGCCCGAGAGGATGCAGCTGGGGTATTTCCATGTGATGGCGCTGCCGGTCTCGACCTGCGTCCAGGAGAGGCGGCTGTCCTTGCCGCGCAGGTGTCCGCGCTTGGTGACGAGGTTGAGCACGCCGCCGCGTCCCTCGCTGTCGCCGGGGTACCAGTTCTGCACGGTGGAGTACTTGACCTCAGCCCGCTCCATGACCACGATTTCGACGATGGCGGCGTGGAGCTGGTTCTCGTCGCGCATGGGGGCCGTGCAGCCCTCGAGATAGGAGACGTAGGCATCGTCGTCGCACACGATGAGGGTGCGCTCGAACTGCCCCGTGCCGCGGGCGTTGATGCGGAAGTAGGTGCTGAGCTCCATGGGGCACCGCACGCCGCGGGGGATGTAGACGAAGGAGCCGTCGCTGAAGACGGCGGAGTTGAGCGCGGCGAAGTAGTTGTCGCGATAGGGAACGACGCTGCCCAGGTACTGGCGCACCAGGTCGGGGTGCTCCCGTACAGCCTCGCTGATGGAGCAGAAGATGATGCCCTTCTCGCGGAGCTTCTCGCGGAACGTCGTCTTGACGCTCACCGAGTCCATGACGGCATCGACGGCTGTGCCGGCCAGTGCCATGCGCTCCTCCAGGGGGATGCCCAGCTTGTCGAAGGTCTTCATCAGCTCGGGGTCTATCTCCCCTCCTTCGGCGGATTTCGGGGTGGCCGGAGCGGCGAAGTACGAGATGGCCTGGTAGTCGATGGGTGGCATCTTGAGGTGTCCCCACGTGGGCTGCTCCAGGGTCAGCCAGTAGCGATAGGCCTTCAGGCGGAAGTCGAGCAGCCACTCCGGCTCCTCCTTCTTCTGCGAGATGAGGCGCACCACGTCCTCCGAGAGGCCCTTCTCTATGATGTCCGTCTGCACGTCGGTGGTGAAGCCGTACTCATACTTCTTCTCCGCCACCTCACGCACAAAACTGTTCTTCTCTTCCATGCTTCTGTTCTTAGTGGCTGCAAAGGTACGACTTTTTATTCACAATTCATAATTCGCAAAAGACAAATTCGCGGTTCGGCACTTTTTACAGCTCTTTGCAAATCTTTCAGCTTTTTTTCGTACCTTTGCAGCGTCTAAAATAATGAACACCACTTGACATGATTATCGACGACCTTCAGGAGTTCGACCGCTACATTGGTTTGAACCCGCTCTTTCCCGCCGTGGCAGAATTCCTGCGCACGACGGACCTCAACGCTCTCCCCACTGGCATCACCAAGATTCAGGGCGACAACCTCTACATCAACGTGCAGGACGCTCCGGCCAAGACACGCCGGCAGGCCCGCTTCGAGTCGCACAGACGCATGCTCGACATACAGATTCCCCTCACCGACAGCGAGGAATACGGCTGGACGCCAACAGCCGCCCTGCCCCGCGGAACATACGACGAGGCCAGCGACATGACGATGCACGACCCCACAGCACCCCGGACAGCAGAGGACGTGACGCAGACCTACTTCAGGCTGCACCCAGGGCAGTTCGCCATCTTCTTCCCCGCCGACGGACACGCTCCCGCCATCTCGTCCACGGGACTGCACAAGGCTATCATCAAGGTGAAAGCCTGAAAGCCTAACGCAAAAGGCATTCCCTCATCTCCGCGCCGTCCTGCCCCTCCGAAGGAGCCGCAGCCGGCGAGGAAGCCCCCGTCGTGGCACCGCTGAACAGATGCTCGTAGATGAACTCCGGCACAGCCTTCAGCGGCCGGCAGAGGCGTGACCGCTGCATCGTCTCGTCGCTGATGACCTGCATGGACGAGAAGAGCCAGATGAACGCACCCAGCACGAGACCGTACTTCGCAACACCGAAGACACCGCCCAACAGACGGTTGACAAGCCCCACGGCAAACAGTCCGTCGAGCAATGAAGTGAGCAACGTGCCGGCCAGCCGCGCCACGATGGGCACAACGACCCACAGCAGGACGAACGCCACCACATTGCAAAAGGCCGACAAGGGCACAACGCCGCCCAGCACAGCACCGAGCGGCTGATAGTAGAGACAGGCTATGACAAAGCCCACGACAAACGCCGCCAGCGAGATAAGCTGCCTGACAGCGCCCGAGACAAGGCCGCTGACGAAGCCGACAGCCAACAGGATGAGCAGGAGAATATCCATTGCTATTAATTCATAATTCGTAATTCATAATTCATAATTAGGCTACGCCATGAGAAAGACAAGCCGCTGCCCCGAAATTATGAATTATGAATTGTGAATTATGTATTTTGCTTTAGAGTGTTGCCTTGATTTCAATCTCCTGGAAGGTCTCAATCATGTCGCCCTCCTTCAGGTCGTTGTAGTTCACCAGCGAGATGCCGCACTCGAAATTCGTGCTGACCTCCTTCACGTCGTCCTTGAAGCGCTTCAAGGCATTGATGGCACCGGTGAAGACCACGATACCGTCGCGGATGACACGCGCCTTGTTCGAGCGGCTGACCTTGCCGTCCACCACATAGGCGCCGGCCACAGTGCCCACCTTCGTGATGTGGTACACCTGGCGCACCTCCAACTGGGCCGTCACCTCCTCCTTGATTTCGGGCGAAAGCATGCCCTCCATGGCGTCCTTCACCTCCTCGATGGCATCGTAGATGACGCTGTAGAGGCGGATGTCGACGTCCATCTGGTCGGCCAGACGACGCGCTGCCGCCGACGGACGCACCTGGAAGCCGACGATGAAGCAGTTGTTGGCTGCGGCTGCCATGTTGACGTCGCTCTCGCTGATCTGGCCGACAGCCTTGTAGATGACGTTGACCTGAATCTTCTCCGTCGAGAGCTTGATGAGGGAGTCGCTGAGTGCCTCGATGGAGCCGTCCACGTCGCCCTTGACAATCAAGTTGAGCTCCTGCACGCCGCCCAGGGCGATGTTGTGCGCCAGCTCCTCCAGTCCACGGCGCTTCATGGTACGCAGACCCTGCTCGCGTGCCAGCTGTTCGCGCTTGCTGGCTATCTCGCGGGCCTCCTGGTCGGAGTCCATGACGTGGAACGTGTCGCCGGCCTGCGGAGCACCGTTCAGGCCCAGCACCGTAGCAGCCTGCGCCGGACCGATGGCCTGCACGCGCTGTCCGCGTTCGTTCAGCATGGCCTTGACGCGACCGTAGTTCGTTCCGGCCAGCAGGATGTCGCCCACATGCAGCGTGCCGTTGCTGACCAGCACCGTAGCCACGTAGCCGCGGCCCTTGTCCAGGCTGGACTCGATGATGGAGCCCGTAGCCTTGCGGTTGGGGTTGGCCTTGAGGTCGAGCATCTCGGCCTCGAGGAGCACCTTCTCCAGCAGCTCGCTCACGCCGATACCCTTCTTCGCGCTGATGTCCTGGCTCTGGTACTTGCCGCCCCACTCCTCGACGAGGAAGTTCATGGCAGCCAGGCCTTCCTTGATCTTGTCAGGGTTGGCAGCAGGCTTGTCTATCTTGTTGATGGCAAAGACGATGGGCACACCGGCAGCCGTGGCATGCGCAATGGCCTCCTTCGTCTGCGGCATGATGTCGTCGTCTGCGGCAATAATGATGATGGCAATGTCCGTCACCTGAGCACCGCGGGCACGCATGGCGGTGAAGGCCTCGTGGCCCGGCGTGTCGAGGAAGGTGACGTGCCGTCCGTCGTCGAGCGTCACGTTGTAGGCACCGATGTGCTGCGTGATGCCGCCCGCCTCACCTGCGATGACGTTGGTCTGGCGGATGTAGTCGAGCAGCGACGTCTTGCCATGGTCGACGTGACCCATGACGGTGACGATGGGAGCGCGGGGCACGAGGTCGGCCTCATCGTCCTCCACCTCGCTGACGGCAGCGCTGACTTCTGCACTGACGTACTCCGTGGTAAAGCCGAACTCCTCGGCAATGAGGTTGATGGTCTCGGCATCCATGCGCTGATTGATGCTGACCATGATGCCGATGCTCATGCAGGTAGCGATAATCTTCGTGACGGGCACGTTCATCATCGTGGCGAGCTCGTTGGCCGTGACGAACTCCGTCAGCTTGAGCACCTTGCTCTCTGCTGCCTCGTTTGCCAGCTCTTCCTCCATTCCCTGCCGGATGGCTTCGCGCTTCTCGCGGCGGTACTTGGCGCCCTTGCCCATCTTGCCCGACTTATTGGTAAGGCGTGCCAGGGTCTCGCGTACCTGCTTTGCCACTTCCTCGTCGCTTACTTCGGGCTGGACGGGTGTCTGCTTGGGGCGGTTCTTCTGCTTCTTGCTCTTGCCGCTGCCCTGCTGGTTCTGGGGCTGGCCCGAGCCGCCGTTCTTCTTCTGTCCGCCTCCGTTCTGCGGCTGGTTGGCTACGGCATTGACGTCGACGCGCTCCTTGCCGACGCGGACGCGCTTCTTGCGGTCACCGCCCTGTCCGTCCTGTCCCATGCGTTCGCGGCGACGTTCCTCGTGCGACTTCTTCTTGGGCCTCGTGTTCTGGTTCAGGCTGCTCAGGTCTATCTTGCCCTTGATGGTCAGGCCCGGAGCAACACTTGTGGCGGACGTGAGGCGGAACACTTCATCTTCTTTCTTCTCTTCGGGAGCAGGCGCTGCAGGTGCCTCTTCCTTCTCTTCTGCTTTCTTTTCTTCTACGGGTGCCGGAGCGGGCTCTGCCTTCGGAGCCGGAGCCGGAGCTGGCTCTGCTTTCTCCTCCTTGGCGGGAGCAGGGGCGGGGCGCTCTGCCTGTACAGGAGCTGCCGGAGCGGGCTCTGCCTTCGGGGTCTGTGCCACAGGCTCCGCCTTCGGGGCCTGTGCCGCGGGCTCTGCCTTCGGGACTGGTGCAGGCTCTGGTGTCTGCACCTTCTCTTCCACAGGCTTCGGCGCGGGCTTCTTCTTCTCTACTTTCGGTTCAGGCTTTGCCACGGGAGCCTTGGCTGCCTTGGGGGCCTCGGTGCGTGCGCCGCCCAGGTCGATGCGGCCCAGTATCTTGGGTCCGGCCACCTTCGGTGCTTCCACCTTCACCTCTTCCACCACCTTGGCCTTGGTCGTTTCCTTGCGTTCCTTGGCCTGGTCGATGTGCTGCTGGATGAGCTGAGAAGCCTCCTTGCGCAGTCCCTTGTCGGAACTGAACGCGCCCTGCAGCAGCGCATACTGCTCTTCGGTAATTTTGTAGTTGGGATTGGCCTCAACTTCGCTGAAGCCTTTCTTCTGGAGATATTCAACAGCCGTCTGCAGTCCGATGTTGAACTCCTTGGTTACTTTGTTTAATCTGATGCTCATGTAGAATGAAGAATGAAGAATAGAGAGTGAAGAATGAAGAGTGAGGGTGAAAAGCTTTTTAATTTTTTACCTTTTTACTTTTTTACTTTTTACTCGAACTCAGCTTGCAGGATGCGCAGCACTTCGTCGACGGTTTCTTCCTCGAGGTCGGCGTTCTGCACAATCATGTCGCGCTGTGCTCCGAGCACGTCCTTTGCAGTCTCGAAGCCAATTTTCTTGAGCTCGTCGATGATCCAGGGCTCGATGGCATCGGTGAATTCGTCCAGGCTTACGTCGTCGTCGTCGGCCTCGCCCTCCACTTCGCGGAAGACGTCGATGGTGTAGCCCACGAGCATGCTGGCCAGCTTGACGTTGAGTCCGCTCTTACCGATGGCGAGTGACACCTGGTCGGGGTCGAGGAAGACTTCGGCCTTGTGCTCCTCTTCGTGGAGTACGACGCTGTTGACGCGTGCGGGGCTGAGGGCACGTGTTATCATGAGCTGTGTGTTGGATGTCCAGGTGACGACGTCGATGTTCTCGCCGCGCAGCTCGTGCACGATACCGCGCAGTCGGCTTCCCTTTACGCCCACGCAGGCTCCTACGGGGTCGATGCGGTCGTCGTAGCTCTCGACGGCTATCTTGGCGCGTTCGCCCGGGATGCGTGCTATCTTGTGGATGGTGATGAGTCCGTCCTGTATCTCGGGCACTTCAGCCTCGAGCATGCGCTGCAGGAAGAGGGGCGAGGTGCGGCTCAGTATGATGCGGGGCTTGCCGCCGGTGCTCTCGACGCTGGAGATGACGGCACGTGCGTTGTCGCCCTTGCGGAAGAAGTCGCCGGGTATCATCTCCTGGCGCGGCAGGAGGAGCTCGTTGCCGTCCTCGTCCATAAGGAGGGTCTCGCGCTTCCATGTCTGATAGACTTCGGCGCTGATGACCTCGCCCACGCGGTCCTTGTACTGGTTGTAGAGCGAGTCATACTCCAGCTCCATGATGCGGCCGGAGAGGGTCTGTCGCAGGGTGAGGATGGCCCGGCGTCCAAAGTCGGACATGTTGACGCGCTGGCTCACCTCCTCGCCAATCTCGTAGTCGTCCTCGATCTTCTGCGCCTCGCTCAGGGAGATTTCCTTGTTGGGGTCGCTGACTTCGCCGTCGGGCACGACGACGCGGTTGTGGTAGATCTCGAAGTCGCCCTTGTCGGGGTTGACGATGATGTCGTAGTTCTCATCGGAGCCATAGAGTTTGGCGAGAACCCCGCGGAAACACTCCTCGAGCACGCTCACCAGTGTGGCGCGGTCGATGTTGTTCTTCTCCTTGAAGTCGGCGAAAACCTCTATCATGTTTATCGCCTCTTTTGATTTAGTTGTCTTAGCCATCTCAGTGATTTACTATTTGACAATTTACTATTTACTATTTATGTACAATTTAGTTATTTTACCATTTGTTCCCCCTAAAGGGGGTTAGGGGGTCCTCATTTCACCTTGATGAGGTACTTGGTGTAGGCCACGTCGTCGAAGCGGAGGTCGACGGGCACTTCCTTTGCGACGGGGCGCTTCTTGCCTTCCTCCTTCACCTTCTGCACGACGCCCAGCCGGAAGCCGTCGTCGCTGACGCTGAGCAACGTGCCGCGCAGCTTGTGCCCGTCGTGCAGCTGTGTCTCCACCTCCTTGCCCACGTGTATCTCATACTGCCGATGCACGCGGAAGGGCTGGCCCAGGCCTGCGCTGCCCACCTCAAGCTCGTAGTCCTCGTCGTCGCGGCTCAGGCGCGACTCGATGTGGCGGCTCAGGTCGGCGCAGTCCTCTATCCACACACCGTCCTGGTGGTCTATCTCCACCACGATGCGGTCGTCGGGACTGATGTTGATGTCAACCAGGAAATACTCTTTGCCCTGAAGCCATTCTTCCACGGCCTGCTGCACTGCACTTTTGCTGATCATGTGTTTTAGTTTTTAGTGGTTCATAACGAAAAGTGAGGAACCTTCAGAGCTCCTCACCTTCATCTTCCGTGTGCAAAGGTACGCCATTTCTGCGAAATCTGCAAGGAAATGCGCCGAAAATTGCTGTTATTTTGTTCTATCCCAATCGGTCATTGGGCTAAATCGCGGTAAACGGGCGGCTTTTCCCCCGTTTCTTCGTGTCTGAGCCCCATTTCCTATTATATTGCACACGCGCCCGCCCACAAGGATTTTAGGAAACGGCAGGTGCTTCAGACGGTGATGCCCTGGTAGTCGCGCTGCACCTGCTCGTAGCTCTGCAGGTTGCCGATGTCGTAGCGGCGGCCGGGCATCTCCATGGCGTGGACGGGGGTCTGCGTGCAGAGCCAGGCGATGTAGCTGCCCGGGGCATCTACGCCGCAGCCGCTCTCGATGCCTTTCTTGACGAGGCGTGCGTCCTGCCGCGTGTAATAGTAGAAGGGGGGGCAGCACCAGTGGGTCTCGGGGGTGGGCGACTTCTCGGTCATGCGCAGGATGCGGTCTTCGCCGTCGACGGTGACGACGCCGCACTTCAGCAGTCGCTGCTCGTCCTTCTCCCAGAAACGCATGATGCAGGAGGTCTGCTTCTCGTGGGCGTAGCAGACGAATCGCTGCAAGCTGAAGTCCAGCAGATTGTCCCCTGCTATGACGAGCATGTCGTCGTCGAGCCCGAGCTGTTCGATGGCGAACTGTATGTCGCGGACGGCTCCGAGACGCGTCTCGTTGCTCTCCGTGCCATCGTCCACGACGGTGACACGCTGTGTCTTCGTGGCCGCCCACTGCTGGAAGTGACGGGCGAACTTGTGGTTAGAGATGACGATGTATTCGTCCACCAGCCCGGCGCCGTCGATGTCGTCAACGAGCCAATCGAGGATAGCTTTGCCCCCCACCTGGAGCAGGGGCTTGGGGAAGTTCTCGGTCAAAGGGTAGAGGCGGGTAGCATAGCCCGCTGCAAGAATCAGGCACTTCATACGTGAAAATGAAAGAATGAAAAAATGAAAAGGGTCTATGGGTTGAGGCACTTCATACGTGAAAATGAAAGAATGAAAAAATGAAAGAATGAAAGGAGTCTATGGGTTGAAAGAATGAAAAGAGTCTATGGGTTGAAAGAATGAAAAGGCGAAAGAGTGAAGACTCGTTTTTCATTCTTTCATTTTTTCATTCTTTCATTCTTATTTATATCAGTCCGTCGGCGCTCTCGCAGATGTGGACGCTGTACTTGCCTTTGAGCTGGGGGAAGGCGGCAAGGTATTCGTCGGTGACCTGACGGGTGATGGATGCTTCGTAGGCCGGGTCGATGAGTGCCATGCAGCAGCCCTTGAAGCCTGCTCCGCTGAAGCGGCCGCCGTAGATGCCGTCGGTGTGGCACATGATGTCGTAGAGCGTCTTCAGCTCGGGCGAACCGGTCTCCCAGTTCACGATGCTGCTCTGTCCGCTCTCGAAGCTGAGGCGCCCGTAGGTCTCCAGGTCGCCGCGACGCCAGGCCTCGGCACCCAGCTCCACGCGGTCGAACTCAGTGTACCAGTGCTCGGCGCGGCGCCGCCACGTCTCCGGCAGGCGGTCCTTGTACTGCTCGTACACCTGGCGCGGCACGGCTCGCAGGTTGGCTTCGCGGAACTTGCCGTACTCCATGCCGGCATAGGCAAGCAGGGCATAGGCGGCACTGCGGGCTTCGTCGACACGCATGTTGAACTTGCTGCCGGCCAACGTCCTCTCGATGCCGCTGAAGAAGATGGCGATGCGGTAGGGCTTCATCTGCGGATGCGTGGGGATGAGCTCGTACTCGTCGGTCTTGGTGTCGAGGTAGAGCAGGTGGTTCCTCTTGGAATACACCTCGCAGCTCTGGTCGAGCTTGCCGCTGCTCACGCCCACGTAGTCGTTCTCGGCAGCCACGGAGATTTGTATCAGTTCCAGCGGCTCGGGCTGTATGAGGTTGACGTGGCAGAGCGCCTTGAGGTAGACGAGCGCCACGGCCGCCGAGGACGAGAGTCCGCCGATGGGCAGGCTACCCTCGATGACGCCGCTCAGCCCGTAGGTGAGCGGGTAGCGTTCGCCCAGCTTGAGTGTGGCGCCGCGCAGATAGTCGGCCCAGTCGTCCTGCTTGTGGCGGGGCACGTCGCGGACGTGGAACTGTGCACGTTTGTCGAACTGCAGCGAGCAGAGCTCCACCACGCCGTTCAGCTTGGGGCTGTAGGCAATGTGTATGCCCTTGTCGATAGCCAGGCCGGTTATCTTGCCCAGGTTGGCATCGCTGTGTGCGCCGATGGGACAGACGCGGTAGGGACAAAAGGCAAGCGCTTCCGGCTCACGCTTGTAAATCTCATGGAATTTTTCTTGGCACTTCATGGGGTTCTGAGTATTCGGAGGGTTCTGAGTATTCGGAGGGATTATTTTACTGTTATGTTCTGCATGGTTCCCATATTCTCGCAGAAGCGGAGGCGATATTCAAAGCCGCGGCGGGTTGTGCGGACGATGATGGTCTTCTTCTCGCCGGGCAGGAGGGAGAAGAAGTTGTCGCTGTAGTAGGTGCCGTGCACGGGCTTGAGCGCTTTGTCGGTCAGGAGGAGCTGGCAGAAGAAGGCGATGCGCCGTCCGCTGTTCTTCACCGTCACTTCATGTTCGCCGACAGAAAGGAAGCGGGCCGTGACTGTGGGCTTTGCCTCGGGCAGGGTGGCGAGGGGCTCGAAGCCGGCGGTGCAGGGGCCCGTCACGGTGTTCTTCCCTTCGTACTTGCTGGTCGAGCGCCAGTAGAAGTTCTTGCTCACCAGGTTGCCCCGGGCATCGGTCAGCTCGAGGGCGATGAAGTGGACAGGCGTGATGTCGTCGGGGATTTCAACCTTCAGCACGTCGTTGGCTACGCCGTCGGCAGGCACGTCGACCCTCGTCGTGACGGTGCTCACGCGGCGGCTCTGCAGGTCGTAGACCTCGGCCCTGGCCCGCAGTCCCCTCTGCGGCTCGATGTAATCGTTGCTGACGCTGACGGTTCCCTTCAGGTAGTCGTACTGTATGTGCACCGGCTCGAGGGCATGCATGGTGTGGTAGAGCGATGCGGTGGGCTCCAGGAACCAGTCCCACAGGCGGGCGCAGACTTGCCAGTTCGGGCAGTTGTGGTACCAGAAGAGCAAGCCGGAGCACCAGCGGTCGCCGTACTGGAGCTTGTTCTCGTTCCACACCTCCCAGATGCTCTTCGAGTTGATGGCGCCCACCATCTGCCCGCGGCGGGCGAACTCCTCGATGCTCGTCGACTGGCCGTACTGGTCTACCATATCCTTGTAGAGCGTGCTCATCAGGTGGAAGCCGTTGCCGTCCATGTAGTCCCACGTCGACTTGTTCATGGGCCAGAGGTCCTCGCGGAGCATCATCTCGTAGAGGTCTTCGACGATGGGAAGGGTCGGGGCGCCGTACTCGGGGTTGAAGCCGTCGACGCGGCTGCCGCGGTCGGAGGCGGTGTTCTCGTAGTGGCGCATGGGATTGACCTGCTTGTAGGGGCTGCCGTCGTGCACGCCGTCACATTCGCTTTGCATCTGATAGGGCACGTCGGGGGCAAGGCTGCGGATGAGCTCCTCGGCCCCGGTGACGGCCGAACTCTCGTTGCTCGACACGTAGATGACGATGCTGGGATGGTTGCGGATGCGCTTCATGGTGTTCTCCACGTTGGCGAGGTAGAGCGGTTCGTCCATGGGGTGCTTCGTGTCGCCGGTCATCCAGAACTCCTGCCACACCATGATGCCCAGCTCGTCGCACAGCTCGTAGAAGCGGTCGCTCTCGGCTATGCCGCCGCCCCACAGACGCAGCAGGTTGACGCCCGACTGGTCGGTGAGGGCCAGCTCGGTCTCCATGCGACTGTCGTCGGTGCGGAGCATGGCTTCGGGAATCCAGTTGGTGCCGCGCACGAAGGTCTTGTGGCCGTTCACCAGAAAGAGCTTCGACTTGTCGGGCGTCTCGCGGGTGGCAACGACTTCGCGTATGCCGAAGCGTGTGGAGAGGCTGTCCGTGAGGTTCCCCTTGCCGTCGAGCAGCTTGAGGCGGAGGGTGTAGAGGTGTTGCCCGCCCTTGTTCTTGGGCCACCACAGGCGCGGCCGCTTCATGACGAGCTGCGGGTGGTCCTGCGGCGTGAACGTCACCGTCGTGTGCTGGCCGCGGCCTATCCGTACCTTGTCCTTACGGAAACGGATGCCCGTGCCTTCTATTTCCCCGAGGACGGAGCACTCGGCGCCGCCGGTGCCCGGGTTCCAGACCTCGACGCTCACCGTCTCGCGGGCCTCGTCGTAGCCGGGGTGGGAAAGCTCGGAGCGGACAAAGGGGCTGCGCAGCTGCTGTCCTCCCGTGGCATAGAGGCGTATGGAGCGCCAGATGCCGGTGTTGCGGTCGCGTATGCCGTCCTCGAAGGTGAAGTCCCAGCCCACCGTCATGAGCTGCGACACGTTCTGCCCCATCCAGCCGTCGCCACCGTTGTGCCACTCGCCCACGGCTCCCCATCCCTTCGGCGCGGTCGTGCCGGGCACATCGACGGGATAGACGCGTATGGCAAGGGCGGTCGTCCCTCCGGGCTGCACGGCGCGGTCGGTGATGTCGAAGGGCTGACTGTTGAACATGCCGGCCATCGTGCCTATCATATAACCGTTGACCCAAACTTCGGCCCTGTAGTTGATGCCCATCGGCTCGAGCCAGATGCGCTTGCCCTTGTACTCTGCCGGCACGGTGAACTCGGTGCGGAACCAATAGGTGTAGAACTCGCGCCCCACATTGGCGATGTCGGGGATGATGTTGTTCGCCAGCTTGTTCGTCTGCCCGTAGTAAGGCTCGGGGTAGACCTTTTGCTCCACGAGATTCGTCAGAACCGTTGCCGGCACGATGGCTTCCGCCCAGCCTTCCTGCTTGAAGCCTGGCATGGAGATTTCCCTGGCGGTGGCCTTCGTCTCTCTATCACGAATCATGTGCCACACGATGTTGCCGCCATGCCCGAGGCGGGAGTCGAGGGTGATATACTCGCGACCGTCGCCTGCCCAAGCAGACAACGCAGCGAGGAATATCAGAAAAGAAGTGAGAAGTATCTTTTTCATTGTTTCATTCTTTCATTCTTTCATTCTTTCATTTTCTCATTCTTTCATTTTCCATCAGTGCCGCTGCGCACCAGAGGTATGGCCCCTGGCCGTGATAGTCGCCCGTCATCTTCGGGCGGTCGAGGTAATAGTTGAAGTCGTTCTTCTTGCCTGTGCCGACGCAGATGTTGGTGACATCATCGTTGCTGTTTATATAAGGAATAAGGGCGAGCCAAGCCTTGCGTGCAGCCGGGGCATAAGTCTTGGCAGACAGCCATCCCTTCTTGACGCCGCAGATGAAGGCATAGGTGAACATGGCAGAGCCGGACGTCTCGGTCCAGAAGTCGGGCTGATCGATGAGTTGATTCCAGAGGCCCTCGGCGTTGCGATACTTCAGGAGGCTCTTCATCATCTTTCGGTAGCCTTTCATGATGCGTTTGTAGTAGGGGCTGTCCTTGGGCAAAGCGTCCAGCACTTCGGTGAGGCCCACAGCCATCCAACCGTCGCCGCGTCCCCAATAGAACGGCACATCTGGCGCATGGTAGAAGAGGCCGTTGGGACGCTGCAGCTCGTCGAGATACTTCACCATCTCGTGTGCGGCGCGGTCGATGTACTTGCGGTCGCCGGTCGTGCGGTAGGCCCAGGCCTGGACAATCGTTATCATGTACATGTCGTCTATCCACATACGTGTCTGCCACGTATAGCCCTGTCGGGCGAGCCGTTTCTCGCTTTCCTTGGCATTCTTGGGCAGTTCCCATTGCGTGTCAGCATAGGAGAGTCCCATCTGCTTGTAACTCTCCTCTGTGGGGAAGGACTTGTAGAGGCTGAGCGGCAAGGAGCCAAACATGTTGAAGTCCACGTGGTTCTTCGCTGGGATGTTCTCCTTGTGGTTTGCCAAAAGGTCGTCGAAGCGTTCCTTCATCTTTTGCAGGATGACATCATCGCCCATGGCGCGTCCCCACATCAAGGCACCGTTCCAGGTGCACACTTCGTGGTAGCCAAGGTTCTTCGTGTCGCCCCAGGTGGCATGCTTGCCGTCGATGAAATGATAGGCGAGACGACGTCCTACTTCCTGCGGCGTGCTGCCGGAAGGAAAGTCTTTCAGTACATCATTCTTCGTTGCATTTACCGTCAAGGAAAGCAGCAGAGCAAAAATCGTCAATAGTTCCTGCTTCATATCAATTATTCGATGAGTTTTCTACCAATTCCCTGCAAAGATAGATAAAAGTTTGCACATTATGAAGCCTATGGCCTAAAAACTTGTCTTTTTTTTGCTCTTTTCCCTTTGTCTTTGCCTTTGAAAGGGAAAAGTTTACTATCTTTGCACTATTCTTTCGTGACAAAAGAGCAATGGAGATGCATTTCAGCCAGAATAATTCGCCGAGCTATCGCTTGATAGAGCTCGACGAGGTGGACTCCACCAACAACTTCTTGCGCCGCCTCGACATGCCGGACGACCATCGTCCCGTGCTCGTGACGGCTGAGTTCCAGAGTGCAGGAAGGGGAGCCGACACGAATCGCTGGGAGTCGGCACGCGGCGAGAACCTGCTGATGAGCCTGCGCGTCTGGCCCGAAGCCCTGCCCGCCCGCCACATGTTCGCCATCTCGGAGGTGACGGCCCTGGCAATAGTGGACAGTCTCGGAGCCCCCTTCTCCATCAAGTGGCCCAACGACATCTACTACGCCGACAGCAAGGTGGCAGGCATACTCATCGAGAACGACCTGCAGGGACCGCTCGTCCAAAGCTCCACCATCGGCATCGGCATCAACGTGGACCAGCGACGCTTCCTGAGCGACGCACCCAACCCGCGCTCGCTGGCCGACATCGTGGGGCACGACGTAGAGCGCCGCAGCGTGCTGGAGCACTTCATGGAAAACTTCCTGAACCTCTTCGGACAGATAACCGACGGGGCGCCCGACGCCATCGACGCCCTGCACCGCCGCTACAAGAGCCGCCTCTACCGCCTCGGGCAGGAGCACAGCTACAGCGACAAGGACGGCACCTTCCGCGCCACACTCACCGACGTGGAGCCCAGCGGACACCTCATCCTCGTGGACACGACAGGCACACAGAGGCGCTACGCATTCAAGGAAGTCAGGTTCCTGATAAATCCTTTATGACGTTATAACATTATAACGAAATAACGACAAGAGAAACATTAAAAATGATATGACATGACAAGATTCAAACGCATTCTTCTCAAGCTCTCGGGCGAGAGCCTGATGGGACAGCAGGGCTACGGCATCGACCCCGAACGCCTCGGCCAGTACGCACAGCAAATCAAGGAAGCAGCCGACATGGGCATAGAGATAGGCATCGTCATCGGCGGCGGCAACATCTTCCGCGGACTCAGCGGAACGGGCAAAGGCTTCGACCGCGTCAAGGGCGACCAGATGGGCATGTGCGCCACCGTCATCAACTCGCTCGCACTGAGCAGCGCCCTCGACGCCGTGGGCCAGCCCAACTGCGTCCTCACTGCCATCCGCATGGAGCCCATCGGCGAGTTCTACAGCAAGTGGAAAGCCATCCGCGCCATGCAGCAAGGCCAGGTCGCCATCTTCAGCGCAGGCACCGGCAGCCCCTACTTCACCACCGACACTGGCTCCTCGCTGCGCGGCATCGAGATAGAGGCCGACGTCATGCTCAAGGGCACACGCGTGGACGGCATCTACACCGCCGACCCCGAGAAGGACCCCACGGCCACCAAGTTCCACGACATCACCTACAGCGAGGTCATCGCCCGCGGACTGAAAGTCATGGACATCACCGCCACAGCCATGTGCATGCAGAACAACCTGCCCATCTACGTCTTCAACATGGACGTCCCCGGCAACCTCATGCGTGTGCTCAGCGGCGAGGACATCGGCACGCTCGTGCATAACTAATAGCCCCTCTCCCGACCTCCCCCAAAGGGGAGGAGAGGAAGCGCAGGGGGCTTCCGAAATAAGAGCACGCCGTGTCGGGGATAAGAGCCTGGGTCTTCCGAAATAAGAGCACGGTGCTTCCGAAATAAGAGCACGGTGCTTCCGAAATAAGAGCCTAGGGCTTCCGAAATAAGAGCCTGGGGCTTCCGAAATAAGAGCCTGGGGCTTCCGGGATAAGAGCCTAGGTCTTCTGAGATAAGAGCCTAGGGCTTCCGAAATAAGAGCACGGTGCTTCCGGTTCCTCTCCCTACAACTCCAGGAGCCAGGCATCGGCTTCAGCGCTGGTGGCTGGGTTTCGCCCGTGTACCCCAGCGAAACAAGTTTCCCGGTAATTTATGAAACTTTATGCTCCTTACTTGTTACATTTTGCCAGTTCGGGCGTTTATATAGTTAAACGTGGAAAGACAAAAAGATAAACAGACATGAAACGAGCCTTCACTACCATCCTGACCATCCTGTTTGCCCTCTTCCTGCCGGTTAAACTGCTCGCCCAAGAGTCGGGGCTGAGCAACCTCGCCAAGAGGCAAGCGTCCTTTGGACGATTACTGCCCCAGGAGATGGTGTTCGTCCACATGGACAACACCTGCTACTTCCTGGGCGACACGCTCTTCTACAAAGCTTACGTGCAGCGGAGCGACACGGGCAGGCCGACCGACCTGAGCGAGGTGCTCTACGTGGAGCTGCTGGGGCAGGACGGCTATCTGGCGGAAAGGCAGGTGCTGCGACTGAAGGGCGGACAGGCCAGCGGCAGCTTCTGTCTGGAGGACTCGCTCTATGCCGGCTTCTATGAGCTCAGGGCCTACACCCGCTGGCAGCTCAACTTCGGCAGGAAAGAGCATCCGCACGACCCGTACATCAACCGCTGGTTCCTCAAGAAGGAATATGCGCAGGAGTTCTTCGTCGACTACGACAAGCTCTACAGCCGCGTGTTCCCCGTCTACGACAAGCCGCAGCAGCCTGGCGAATACTACAGGGACATGACGGTGCGGCCGCTGCGCAGGGACTACAAGGACGAGAAGATTCCGGAGAAGCCTGCCGTTTCCCTGTTCCCCGAGGGCGGCAATCTGATAGGCGGCATCAGGCAGCGCGTGGCGTTCGAGGCCCGGGACGGCGAGGGGCGGCACGCAGAAGGCAAGCTCTTTGTGCTGGGCGAGAACGGCGACACACTTTGCTCTGCCCGGACGGAGAACAGAGGCAGGGGATGTATGGATTTATGCATCGAATACGGGAAAAAGGTGTCTGGCATCTTTGAGGACGAGGAAGGCAGGCAGACGAAAGTCAGCCTTCCCGACATCCTCCCCTCCGGAGCGGCGTTGAGAGTGGAACAGGACTCCGAAAGCATCAAGGCAGACATCGGCATACAGGGGACAGAGAAAGATTCCGTCCTGCTTCTCGTCACGACATGCGGAAGGCCGAGAATGCACATACCCTATATGGGAGAACCGCTGACGGTCGGCAAGGACTCGCTGCCTGCAGGCGTGGCACAGCTGACGCTTCTAAGGAACGGGAACATCCTGGCAGACAGGCTTGTCTTTGTCCACAAGCCGGAGCTGCAGGAAGCACCTTTGAAGATACTCGGCATGAAGGAGGACTATGAGCCGCTGGAGCAAGTATCGCTGAAAGTGCAGGGCAAAGCCGGCGCTACCTTTTCCCTTTCCGTCAGAGACAAAGCCACTGGCGACCCCATCTTCGACAACGGCAGCATCATGACCGAGATGCTGCTGAGCAGCCACATCAAAGGCTTCGTGGAGAACCCCGGCTATTACTTCGAGAAGGACGATGCCGAGCGCCGTCGTCACCTCGACCTCCTGCTCATGGTGCAGGGCTGGCGCAGGTTCGGCATCAGGCAGTCGGAAATAGTGGAGCCCTATGAGAAGTCGCAGATGATAGTGGGCGAGGTCAACAAATACACGCCTCTCGACCAGGAGGACGGCTTTATTCTTGTAGCAGCGAGGCAGCAGGAAGACACTTATATGCGTCATGGGTATGGCGGACCGATTCCTGTTCGAGGTACAGGTGCGGGAAATGTGCAAGGTTTTTTGTTTGTTCCTACAGACGAATCCCCCTTGCCCCTCTGGTACACGGAAGATTCAACCTCTGTAATAGACAAACCCCTCCAGACATATGACTATGAGACTCTGAGCAGTCCAATGAGGAAAACGCATCTCCATGCAGAATATGTTCAACCGGGGGCGACTCCTGTTTATGGGGATTTGACTGTCGGGGAAGATGGCAAGTTCACCATTCAGGCTCCGCACTTCGGAGGCTACTGCCTCATGCACCTTGCAGCAGCGAATCCCGACGAAATAAAGAAGAACGACAAGGACGGGAAGAAGAAAAAAGCAAAAGCCGTGGCTCACCAGTGGCTCATGCCAAATGCGGATGAATACGCCGCCTACAGCATCAGGATTCGTACTTGCCACCCTCGCTTTGTCAAGCCATACGAATACTATCAGTTGCAAATCCGGGAAGCTGAAGATTCGGGGAACACTGGCAGCAAGAAAGTAGGCGACATCACGTCCCTCCAAGAGGTGAGGGTGAAAGGCAGAAGAAGGATTCTCCGCAAGCTGGACCTGGATAAGCCGGCCCTTGTGATGGATGTCTACGAAGCTT
>DGTM01000030.1:18461-39208 GCA_002394305.1 Prevotellaceae bacterium UBA4336 | reverse complement strand
TTCACAATCTACTATTTACAATTTAATGCAAAAGTAGAAAGGAAACGCAAACTGCTGTCTGACCTTAAAAGAGCCGGAACCCGTACTCATCTATCTCTATCCTTTACAAGGATATTGACGGTTCACTTGTTTCTTGTACTACAATCTCTGTCTATGTAATCCTATCAAAGAACGTTCTCCCGAAGGAGCGCAAAAGAACTCCGCCACCCTCGCTTGAGGCAGCTTCCCTCATTTGCGGATGCAAAGGTACAGCTTTTCTGAATACTGACAAAATATATGGGAACTTTTTTTCAAAAAAAGGAAACAATATACAATTACACATTATTTATTATATACGCGCGCGAATAGGAAGGAGGAAAGAAGAAGGGGGTGCGATGAAATCGCGCCATACGGAACGGAAGGTTTCGGGCGGGGGGGGAAGAGGGGCACGACGCGGGGGAAGGGGGGCACGACAGCGGGGGGAAGGAGGGCACGACGCGGGGGAAGGGGGCACGACGCGGGGGAAGGGGCAAGGCGGCGGGGGCTATTTGAAGCTAGGGAGCTCGTCGCGCGTGATGACGCAGTCCTGCTGGAGGGCATCGGTCCAGTAATCGATGTTGGCATTGCTGTGGTCGGTGCTGTTGAAGGCTTCGGCACTGGTTGAGTTGGTGCGGTCGTAGTCATACCAGGGAATGAGGAAGCTCCAGTACTGGCCGTCGGCCCACAGCTCGGAGACTTTGGGGATGCTGCCAAACTCGCTGATGGCGTAGAGCTTGCCAGGAAAGTTCTTGTGGAAGAAGTCGTACCATTGGTGCATCTCCTTCAGGTTCTTGTCGTAGAAATCGAAGGCGACGATGTCGACATATTCGTCGCCGGGGTACCAGCGCTTCGAGTCGCCGGAGTTGAAGACCCAGATGAGGTTTGTCAGTCCGTGGTAGTTCACCATGCGGTCGTACATGACTTTCCAGAGTTCGACGAAGGCTTCCGGTCCGTCTATTCCCCACCAGAACCATGCTTTGTGCCAGTCGGTGCCGGGATGGGCTTCCGTCCAGTTGCCCTGCGCCTCGTGGAGCGGTCGCCACAGGACGGGGATTTTGGCGGCTTTCAGCGGTTTGAGCCACCTTGCGACCTGGTCGATGCGGCTTATGATGGTCTTGTAGTCCTCGGTGCCGGGCGAGAAGATGGCAGAGGGTCGGAAGCTGGTCTGACCTGCCTCGCTGCCGGGCGTGCAGGTGTAGTCCGTGCCGTTGTTGGCTGGCATGTTCCAGTGCCACATGGCCGACATGATGCCGCCCTTGCCGGTCCAGTTGCGCCAGAGGGTTGCATTGCTGTAATTTATCCAGCTGCCGGAAGCGGAGTAGATGTCGTGGATGTAGTCGATGGTATTGATGGCGGGGTACTTGCCCGTGTGCTTGTACACCCAGTCGGCCTCGTTGGTGTTGTAGTTGACGCAGGCATGTGTGCCGGTGAGAATCTTCTTTCCGACGTTCTCCTCGAGGTATGCGAGCAGGTTCCTTGCCTCTTGCGAGCGTTTGCCCCACTTGGGGACCTGCTCGAAGGCGATGCTGTCGATGCCGCTCACGTCGTAGCGGACTGCGGTGCCATCGGCTTTATACACGACGATATTCTGTACCTGTGCGTTCAGGCCGAGGGCTGTCAGCACGAAGAGGAGAGTAACGATATTTCTCATAATATTAGCTTTTGCCTGCAAATTTAAGAAAAAACTTCGGATTACGAACTATCAGAAAGAAGAAAATCACGCAATGAGCAGAAAACATAGTAGCGCCTCTTTGTTTTTCACTCAGATATTCGTATCTTTGCATCTGATAAAACCAGAAAGACATATGTTAGAGACATTGCAAGTAGCACCGCTTGAAGCGGGGAAAGAAGTGATTGAGGCTGCGAAGAGCGGCCAGATTGACCAGGTGATAGACCAGATTACGACGACAGGCATAGAGATGGGCAAGAGCGTGCTGTTCGCCATCGTGCTCGCCGTAGCCGGACGCTACGTCATCAAGTTCATCAACAGATTGGTAGCCGGGATGCTGGAGCGGCGCAACGTGGAGCCGACAGTCCAGTCGTTCCTGAAGAGCTTCGTCAACATCACGCTCATCGTACTGCTCATCATCACGGTGGTCGGCACACTGGGTGTGAACACGACGAGCCTTGCCGCCCTGCTAGCATCGGCAGGCCTGGCTGTAGGCATGGCCTTGAGCGGGAACCTGCAGAACCTGGCCGGCGGCATCATCCTGCTGTTCCTGAAGCCCTTCAAGGTGGGAGACTTCATCGAGGCACAAGGCGTGAGCGGCACGGTGAAGGCTATCCAGATCTTCCACACCATCCTGACTACGCCCGACAACAAGGAGCTGTTCATCCCCAACGGCGCCCTTTCGAGCGGCAACATCACGAACTACACCAAGAACGACCTCAGGCGAGTGGACTTCTCGATAGGCGTGGAGTACGGCACAGAGGCAGAGAAGGTGAAGCGGGTGACGCTGGACCTCCTGAAACAGGACAGCCGCATCATGGCGGACCCGGCGCCCTTCATCGCCATAAAGGAACTGGGCGACAACGGCGTCATCTATGTCATCCGCGTCTGGGCAAAGGCAACCGACTACTGGGGCGTCTTCTTCGACACGACCGAACGCATCTATGCCGAGTACAACAAGGAAGGCATCGGGTTCCCCTTCCCGCAGATTCAGATACACCAATAAGGTAATTTACAATTTGACAATTTACTATGTACAATTTAATTACGATTGTGTTATTTTGTCATTTACCCATTTACTAATACATGGAAGGATACTTACAGAAGCAGCAGCAGGGCCCGACGAAGCGCTTCGTGCAGACGCTTACGCTCAGCTCCGACGAAGAGGCAAGGCGCGAATACATCAAGTGGCACTCGCCGGAGTACAACTGGAAGGAGGTGCGCGACGGCATCCGCCAGGTGGGAATCCTCGAGATGGAGATCTACATCCTGGGCAACATGCTGGTCATGATAGTGGACGCTCCCGCCGACTTCCGCTGGGACGAGGCGATGGCACGGCTCGCCACGCTGCCCCGGCAGGCCGAGTGGGAAGCCTTCGTCAGCCAGTTCCAGGGCTGCAGCGCCCAGGCTACAAGCGACGAAAAGTGGCAGATGATGGAGCGGATGTTCTACCTGTATTAGCCCCCTCTAACTCCCCAAAAAGGGGAGAACAACCATGCTTTGTGCATTATGAATTTTGGATTATAAATGAAGACCATAGAAAAACAGTATTTCCTGCCCTTTGCGCTTGTCTCCATGCTGTTCCTGCTCTGGGGACTTGCCAACAACATGACCGACACGCTGCTGGCAGCATTCCGCCGCGTGATGCAGATGAGCGACTCGCAGACCTCGCTCATCCAGTTTGCCTTCTACGGCTCGTACTTCTGCTTCGCCCTGCCCGCAGCGCTCTTCATCAGGCGCTTCTCCTATAAGTCCGGCATCCTGCTGGGCCTGCTGCTCTATGCATGCGGCGCCATCCTGTTCTATCCCGCAGCCCTGGCCGAGAGCTACCCGTTCTACCTCCTTGCCATCTACATCCTGGCAGGCGGCTGCTCCGTGCTGGAGACGACGGCCAACCCCTACATCCTCTCGATGGGTACGCCCGAGACGGCCACCCGGAGGCTGAACATCGCACAGTCGTTCAACCCCATCGGCAGCATCATGGGCATCCTGCTGAGCCAGCAGTTCATCCTCAAGGACATTTCGCTCTTCAGCATCTCCGAGACCTATATGGGACTCGGCTTCGTGCTCATCGCCATCATGCTGGTGATGCTGTTCTCGAAGATGCCGACGGGAAAGGACAGTGCGACGGGGAGCGTCGGCGCCTCCTTCGCTCGCCTGCTCCGCAACCGGCGGTACACGTGGGGCGTCGTGGCGCAGTTCTTCTACGTCGGCGCACAGATAGGCGTCTGGTCGTTCACCATCCGGCTGGTGATGCAGGAACTGAACATCGCAGAGGCCGACGCGGCCAGTTACTATCTGGCCAGCATCGTGTGCTTCTGTGTGGCACGTTTCTTCTTCACCTGGCTGATGAAGTTCTTCCGTCCGTCGCGACTCATGGCATGTGCCGCAGCAGCCGACATCGTGCTCTGCCTCATTGTCATCACGACGGCAGGCTACGGCATGCTGCCCGTCTGCGCCCTGGTGCTGGTCAGCTTCTTCATGTCGCTGCAGTTCCCCACCATCTACGGCATAGCCCTGGAGGGCGTGGCGGGCGATGCCAAGATTGGAGCCTCGGGCCTCATCATGGCCATCCTGGGCGGAGCGCTGCTCACGCCGCTGCAAGGGCTGGCGAGCGACGCATGGGGCGTCTCCACGTCGTACGTCGTACCCCTCTGCTGCTTCGTTGTGGTGATGTGGTACAGCATAGCCCCCCTCCAACTCCCCCAAAGGGGAGAGCATAGTCACAACAGCCCCGCCTCAAAGTGACTTGGGAGGCTTTCTGAAGAAATATAAATAACTAAATTAACAACGAGGAATGAATGATGAAATAAAACGCTCCCCTTTTGGGGAGAAGGAGGGGGGCCATAAGGTTTTTGTCAGCGGATGCTACGACCTGCTGCACAGCGGACACGTGGAGTTCTTCCGCCAGGCAGCCCAGTATGGCGACCTGTATGTAGGCATCGGCTCGGATGCCACCATCCTGAAATACAAGAACCACCGCACGCTCTACCCCGAGCGGGAGCGCCTCTTCATGGTGCAGAGCATACGCTACGTGAAGGAGGCCTTCATCAACCAGGGCAGCGGCGTGATGGACTTCGTGCCGACGGTGGAGATGCTCAAGCCCGACCGCTTCGTGGTGAACAGCGACGGCTCGAGCGAAGAGAAGCGCCGCTTCTGCGAGGAGCGCGGCATAGAGTACATCGTGCTGGAACGCACCCCGGCGGAGGGACTCGATGCCCGCAGCAGCACGGACGTGAAGGCACAGCTCTGCCAGATTCCCACCCGCCTGGACCTGGCCGGCACGTGGATTGACCAACCCTACGTCAGCTGCTTTGCTCCCGGCTGGGCCATCACGATGTCCCTCGTGCCGGACTTCGAGGTGCGCGACCGCTGCGGCCTCTCCACCTCCACCCGCAAGCAGATACAGAAGATATGGCCGCTGCGCCTTCCCGACATGGACCCCGAGATGCTTGCCAAGCTCGTGTTCTGCTTCGAGAACGACCCCGAGCGCAGCGACGGCATCATCTCTGGTGCTCAGGACGCCATCGGCATCTGCGTGCCGGGGCTCTGCCGCCACCACTACGACGCCCGCTACTGGCCCGACCGCATCGAGCAGTGCCACGACGAGCGGGTGCTCGGCTGGCTGGAGCAGCACCTGTGCCTCGTGCCTATGTTCCCCCGCCGCCCGGGTTGTTCCGTGGTCGAGGGCAAGGACATCACGGAGCCGAAGGTGAAGGCGCTGGCCCAGGCAGCCGACGAGTGCTGGGACGCCATCCTGCGCACCGACCTCGCAGCCTTTGCCCGTAGCTACAAGGCATCGTTCCAAGCCCAGGTCAGCATGTTCCCCGCCATGATACAGCCCGGCGTGCAGGACTACATCGACCGCTATTCCGCCCTTCCCGGCGTGCTGGCCTGGAAGATGCCCGGCGCAGGCGGCGGCGGCTACCTGGCCCTCGTCATCGACGATGCCGCAGCCTTCTGCAAGGCGCACGCGGAGGCCATTCCCCTCACCATACGCCGCGCCAACTGACCCCACCGAATACTTACGAAGCAATGAAAACAGTCATACTTGACGGATACACAGCAAACCCGGGCGACCTGTCGTGGGACGGCCTGCGAGAGTTTGGAGAACTACAAGTCTACGACCGCACCGCACCCGGCCAACTGCTCAGCCGCGCCGAAGGTGCCGAGGTGCTGCTGACGAACAAAGTCATCATCGACGGGGAGGCAATGGCCGCCCTGCCCTGCCTGCGCTACATCGGCGTGCTGGCTACGGGCTACAACGTGGTAGACATCGGGGAGGCGCACCGCAGAGGCATTGCCGTGACGAACATACCGGCCTACAGCACGATGTCTGTGGCCCAGATAGTGATGGCGCACCTGCTGAACATCACGGACCATGTGGCGCTGCACGCCGAGGCCGTCGCCGACGGAGAGTGGCAGGCAAGTCCCGACTTCAGCTTCACCAAGTCTCCCCTCATCGAGCTGGACGGACTCACGATGGGCATCGTGGGCCTGGGCAACATAGGCAGTCAGGTGGCACGCATGGCGCAGGCCTTCGGCATGAAGGTGACGGCCGTGAGCAGCAAGACGGAAGAGGCTCTCGCGAGCATGGGAATACGCAAGGCGAAGAACTACGATGAACTGTTCCGCCAGGCGGACGTAGTGAGCCTGCACTGCCCGCTGACCGACGAGACGCGCCACCTCGTCAGCCGCGAACGGCTCGCCCTGATGAAGCCCTCGGCCATACTCATCAATACAGGCCGCGGCCCCCTGCTCGACGAACAGGCAGTGGCCGATGCCCTTGCGGAAGGCCGTCTCTATGCCGCAGGCGTCGACGTGCTGGAAGAAGAGCCACCGCGCGGGGGCAGCCCTCTCATCGGGGCTCCTCGCTGCTACATCACGCCCCACATAGCATGGGCCTCGGCAGCAGCCCGCCGCCGGCTCATCGACATTGCGACCGCAAACGTGGCGGCTTTCGTGCGAGGCGAAGCGCTGAACCGCATCTGACAGCGGCCCCGCAAACAACATAAAAACCACACATGACGGTATGCGACTGATGTTTCTCACTTTCCTCTGCCTCTCTGTCGGAAGCCTGGTCTATGTGCTTTGGCATGTGTGGCAGATACTTCCCTGGGCGGCCGCGTGGCGATGGACCGCGGTCTGTCTGTGCGCAGCGTGCTTCCTGAGTATGTTCTACGTGCTGAGGGGCGGACTGGACGAACTGCCGCTCGGCGTGGCTTCGGCGGTCTATCAGGTTGCCACGTCCAGCCTCATCGTGCTGCTCTACCTGGCGCTCATCTTCCTCTGTGCCGACCTGCTGAGCCTGGTGCGAGTGCTTCCCGCCGGACTGCTGCGGTCGAACGGAGCCGCAGCCCTCGGCATCAGCCTCGGACTGGCCGTGCTCCTGCTCTGGGGCAACGTCAGGCATCACCACAAGGTGCGGGTTCCCCTCTCGCTCACGACGGAGAAGCCATTGGCAAAGGACTACAAGATTGTCATGATGAGCGACCTGCACCTGGGCTACCACCACAGGCGCGGGGAGTTCGCCCGCTGGGTGGACCTCGTCAATGCCGAACATCCCGACCTCATCCTCATTGCGGGCGACATCATCGACGGCAGCGTCCGTCCGCTCCTGGCCGACGGGATGGCCGAGGAGTTCCGACGGCTCCGGGCGCCCGTCTACGCCTGTCTGGGCAACCACGAGTACTACAGCCGCGTGCCGAAGGCCAGGGCGTTCTACGAGGAGGCCGGCATCCATCTGCTCGTCGACACGTGTGCCGTGATTGACGATGCGCTCTGCATCATCGGTCGCGACGACCGCACCAATGCCGCCCGCCACTCGCTGGCAGAGCTGAAGGAGAAAGCTCCGGAAGGGCTCTACACGTTCGTGCTCGACCATCAGCCCTACCATCTGGAAAGAGCCGAACGGCTCGGCATCGACTTCCAGCTGAGCGGCCACACCCATCGCGGACAGGTGTGGCCCATCTCCTGGCTGACCGACTGGATGTACGAATGTTCGTTTGGTCCCTGGCAGCGCGGCGAGACACGCTACTACGTCAGCAGCGGCATAGGCATCTGGGGCGGCAAGTTCCGCATCGGCACACAGTCGGAATACATCGTCGCCACGCTCTCCCGATAATAAGAGCCTGCGTCTTCGACAATAAGAGCTAGGGTCTTCCAAAATAAGAGCTAGGCTCTTCCGAAATAAGAGCTAGGCTCTTCCGGAGGAGGCGCACAGGGTTATGGCAGGAACGGCGTTCGTCCGGACTATTCTCCGCGGGCGCCTTTGTTCCGTTTCCGCAGAAGATACCAGGCGAAACCTACGGCCGTGCCGATGCAGACGCCGATGGTGTTTGCCACAAAGTCGAGCCACTCGCCGCTGCGGCAAGTGGTCAGGTAGGCTTGTGCCAACTCCAGCAGGCCACCCATCATGACGGGCAGGAGGAAGCGCAGGCCGACCCTCCAGACGGAGAGGAGCACGCCGGCACGCAACGTCTCGAACCAAACGGCCAAGGTCAGTACGCCGTACATCACCATGTGCGTCCACTTGTCGGCCAGAGGAATGTCCTCCGCCATCTTCACATCCGGGATGGGCAACAGGGAAAGCAGCACGATGCAGACAATCAAAAAGCTACTAAACGGGTAGCGACGCAGGTAACGATAAAGCATAAATCGACTATTTTCTGACAATTTGCTGCAAAGATACGGAATTTAGTCCATAGTTTATAGTTCATAGTTCATAATTATTTGTATCTTTGCACCAAATTAAATCATCATCAGCCACATTGAACATATCCGGCCACGAACCGGACCGTGACCACCGGACTGCTGCTCTGAGCCCTAAAACCTAAAACCAGAACAAGACAATGAACACAATGCGTGGCCGTTTCGGCAGTCAGTTGGGCGTGATACTTGCCTCGGCAGGTTCGGCTGTCGGGCTGGGCAACATCTGGCGCTTCCCTATGGAAGTGGGGCGAGGCGGCGGCGCGGCCTTCATCCTCATCTACCTTTGTTTCATCCTGTTGCTTGCCATGCCTGTCATGCTCTGCGAGTTCATCATCGGACGTTCGTCGCGCAGCAATGCCATCGGCGCTTTCCGCAAGCTGGCCCCGGGCAAGCCGTGGGTGCTGACCGGCATCATGGGTGTGCTGAGCGGCTTCCTGGTCCTCTCGTTCTACTCCGTCGTGGCGGGCTGGACGCTGCACTACACCGCTCTCTCGGCCGCGGGACAGATCCTGGGAAAGGACGGCACGGACTACGGCGCAGCCTTCAACACCTTTGTGTCCGACCCTTGGCTGCCGCTCGTCTATCTGGCCGTCTTTCTGCTGTTGACGCACTTCGTGGTGGCACGCGGCATAGAGCGCGGCATAGAGCACTACTCCAAGCTGATGATGCCCCTGCTGCTCGTCATCATCGTCCTGCTGATGTGTTTCTCGCTGACACTACCCGGAGCTTCGGAAGGCATCCGTTTCCTGCTCGACCCGGACCTGAGCGAAGTGACGCCCGACGTCGTGCTCGGCGCCATGGGACAAGCGTTCTTCTCGCTGAGTGTCGGCATCGGATGCCTCATCACCTACTCGTCGTATTTCAGCAACGAGACGCGGCTGGTCAGGTCGGCCCTGAACGTCTGTGCCATCGACACGCTGGTGGCCGTGCTGAGCGGCTTCATCATCTTCCCAACAGTCTTCAGCGTCGGCATCAATCCTGACGCAGGTCCCGGCCTCGTCTTCATTACGCTGCCCAACGTCTTCAACATGATGTCGGGGCAGATGCCCCTTGCCGGATACGTCTTCGCCCTGCTCTTCTACATCCTGCTCCTGCTGGCAGCCCTGACAAGCAGCATCAGCATGCACGAGATATGCACGGCCTTCCTCTCCGAACACTTCAGCCTGAGCCGCCGCAAGGCCGCCGCGATTGTCACAGCCGTCTGCTTCATGCTGGGTGCCTGTTGCTCGCTCTCGTTCGGTCCCTGGCGGGAGGTCACGGTGATGGGGCGCGGCTTCTTCGACCTCTTCGACTTCACCGTCACGAAGTTCCTCATGCCCCTGGGCGGAATCTCGATGACGCTCTTCGTGGGCTGGTGGCTGGACCGTCGGCTCGTGGAACAGCAGCTGACGAACGGCGGCACGCTCTCCGTCCGCCTGATGCGTCCGCTGCTGGTGCTCATCCGTTGGGTGGCTCCCATTGGCATCCTCATCATATTCTGGAGCGGACTGCTGGGCTGACGGTAAACACGAACTTCGCAATTACTAACTAAGAAACATAGAAACGTGGAAACAAGACACAACTTTGGCAGCAAGATAGGCGCAGTGCTGGCCTCTGCGGGGTCGGCCGTGGGCCTGGGCAACGTGTGGCGCTTCCCGACAGAGGTGGGCAACAACGGCGGTGCAGCCTTCATCGTCGTCTATCTCATCTGCATCGCCGTGATAGGCATCCCAGTGATGATGAGCGAGTTCCTCATTGGCCGCAACACACACGCCAACACCATCACGGCCTTCAGCAAGCTGGCTCCGGGCAAATGGTGGCGCCTGGAGGGCGTGGCGGGCGTCTTCGTGGCCTTCCTCATCCTCTCCTACTACATCATCGTCAGCGGCTGGACACTCTTCTACCTCATCCAGTCGGTAAGCGGACAGCTGATGGCCGACCGCGACTATAGCACTGTATTCAACGACTTTGTCAGCAATCCCTGGCAGCCCGTGCTGGCGGGTGTGGCCTTCATGGGCCTGACGCACTTCATCATATCCCGCGGCGTGCAGTCGGGCATCGAGCGCTTCTCGAAGCTGATGATGCCGATGCTGCTCTTCATCATCGGCATCCTGGTGGTCTGCTCGTTCAGCATGCCCGGCTCGCGGGAAGGGCTCCGCTTCCTGCTGAAGCCCGACTTCTCGAAGCTCACGGGCAGCGTTCTGCTCAGTGCCATCGGGCAGGCCTTCTACTCGCTCAGCCTGGCTATGGGCTGTCTCTGCACCTATGCGTCCTACTTCCGGCAGGACACCAACCTGCCGAAGACGGCGACGAGCGTGAGCGCCATCGACACCCTCGTCGCCATCCTGAGCGGCTTCATCATCTTCCCCGCCGTGTTCAGCGTGGAAGGCGTCAACGTCGATGCCGGACCCGGACTGGTCTTCATCACGTTGCCCAACGTCTTCAACATCGCCTTCAGCCACGTACCGCTGCTTGGCTACTTCTTCTCCGGCTTCTTCTACCTGCTGCTCCTGCTGGCGGCACTGACCAGTGCCATGTCGCTGCACGAGAGCGTCACGGCCTACCTGCTGGAGTCCTTCCACCTCTCGCGCCGTAAGGCCGCCGCCATGGTATCGATTGTCTGCATGACGCTCGGCGTGGCCTGCTCCCTGTCGTTCGGCGTCCTGAGCGACCTGACGATGTTCGGGCTGAACATCTTCGAGCTCTTCGACTACACGTCCTCGAAGATTATCCTGCCCATCGGCGGCATCGTCATCTGCCTCTTCACGGGCTGGTACCTGGACCGCAAGCTTGTCGAGAACGAGCTGACGAACGGCGGCACACTGCGCTTCCGCCTGTTCCGCCTCTGGTACTTCATCATCCGCTTCGTGGCGCCGTTTGCCATTGCGGCCGTCTTCCTGCAGGAGTTCATTGCATGAGACGCCTGCCCTTCCTCACCTCTGCGCAGCGACGCGCCCTGCTCGTCGTGGAATGGGTGATCCTGCTCGGCATCGTGGGATTTACCATATGGAAGCAGACCCCCTCTAACTCCCCCTTAAAGAGGGAGAAATCCAGTCAGGACTCCTCCCCCTTAAGTGGCTGGATAGGGTCTGTCCCTGAGGAGACGCCCGTCGAGACCTTCCCCTTCGACCCCAACACAGCCGACTCCACGACGTTGCTCCGCCTGGGGCTCTCGCCCTGGCAAGTGCGGAACATCTACCGCTACCGTGCCAAGCACGGACGCTACCACACGCCCGAGGACTTCATGCGACTGCGGGGCCTGACCAACGAGCAGTGGGAACGGCTGAAGCCCTTCATCAGGATAGACAAGAAGTTCCAGTATGTAACTCCGGTCACAACCAAGACCAAGACCTTCTCGGACACCCCCAAGAGCCTCTCTAACGTCCCCAAGACCCTCTCTGACTCCCCCTTAAATGGGGAGAACATTGGCGGGGACTCTGCACAGAAAGTCTCCCCTTTAAGGGGAGATTTAGAGGGGTCTGGAAGTCTGGAACGGCCTGTTAAGCTCTCCCCCGGCCAGACCGTCGACATCGGCTCTGCCGACACCACACAGCTGAAGCTCATTCCGGGCATCGCCTCGAAGCGTGCCGCCCGCATTGTCGCCTACCGGCAGTCGCTGGGAGGCTTCGTCTCCAAAGAACAGGCGATGGAGGCCACGGAGATGCCCGACACGGTGCTCCGCTACATGTCGCTCACGCCGCAGCCCGTCAGGAAGCTGAACGTCAACCGCCTCTCCGTGCAGCAGATGATGAAGCACCCCTACCTCAGCTTCTATCAGGCAAAGGCCATCTTCGAGTACCGCCGCAACAAGGGAGACCTGCAGAGCATCGCCGACCTGGAACATCTCGACGCCTTCCGCCCCAGCGACATCGACCGCCTCCGCCCCTACATCGAGTTCTGAGCAAACCCGGCACGCCGCATCCACAGACACGCCGCGCCCCGCCGGAAAACACAGCGTGCCGCGATGTCCATAAGAGCGTGCCGTGATGCCCATAAGAGCCTAGCTCTTCCGAAATAAGAGCCTGGCTCTTCTGGAACGAGAGCTCTGTCTGTCTGCTATCGTTACTTACCTACAAGCCTCGTCCTCATAAACTCATCGAGCGTGACAAGGTTGAGTTGCGGAAAAGGCGTCGTGCGGAGCACATCAAAATGGCTGTCTTCAGAAACCAAATAGTCTGCGCCTGCGGCAAAAGCGCAATCAACGAACTTGTTATCATCGGGGTCGGCAGTAATAACACCCATGCGAAAGTATGGGTCTACGAGCCGTACGTTCCTCTGGTTTAGAAGAAGTAGTACCACATTTTCGGCTACCGTAGGCGTAATCTGCTGTCCGAGGATTTCCTGATATTCATTCAGGATTTCGTTTGACACGCAGAGGTCAAAGCGCTCTGCCAAGAAAGCATCCCATATCGGACGGTAGGGACTCCTGCGCGCAATCACCTGTAGCAAGCAGTTCGTGTCAATAACAACAGGATTCATCGCTTACTTGTTGTAGGGCGTGCGGAAGTGGGAACTCCGAAGTTCCTGAAGGCGCTTCTCATCGAACTGACCGCTTTCCCAAAGCTGGTCCATTTCATCATCCACCTGCTTGGCATAGAATGTGGCAAGCTGCACCCTCAACTTCTCCAGGCCCGTGGCAGAGCTGATGTGCGATACCAAATTGAACACATGCACCTGTGCCGGACTAAAAGTAATTGCTTCCATGTCTGTTTGCTTTTATTTCTCACCTGCAAAGTTACGACTTTTCCCTTTCTTTCAAGCCCTTTCAGCCATAAAAAGTGCAAAAAGGTATTGAAATAATCCCTTCGAGCTACTTTGCGAGCTTCACGACGCTGCCGTCGGGGCGGCGCCGGACGAAGATGCCGTGAGGGGATTGGCCTCCCGCCGCGGACCATTCGCCGCGGACCATTCGCCCCTGCAGGTCGTAGCATTGGCCGATTCCTACTTCCCCTAAAGTGGGTTGGGGGGTCTTGATGCCGTCCGAAACCTCTTCGGCATCGATGCGCTGAAGGCGGAAGTGGTCCACCTTGAACCAGCCATGACTGTCGCCGGAGGAGCGCGTGCCATCGGCCTTGAAGTTGCCCGAGCGGATGCCGAGCTTCAGGCTCTCGCCGTCGCGGAGCGTCACCATGACGGCCATCGGGCGGAGCGTCATCTTGCCCGCGCCGGACGGTCCGTAGCCAGCAAAGGTGTTCACCTCGCCCGCGGTGAGCATGGAGGTCTGATAGTCGCTCTGCTTGCCATAGTACTGCACGTTCTTGTTGGCGAAGAGGCGGCAGTTGGCCATCTTCTCCTTCTGCGTGCCAAGCAGACAGGTGACGAGGTAGGTGCCGGCGCCGAGCTTGGAGGCAGGGATGGTCTGCGAGAGTTCGTAGACGTTGGGCATGGGCTTTGCGCTGGCCCAATAGGCGTTGATGCCCCAGAGATGCTTGGCGTCCTGGTTGATGCCCCACGAGTTGCCGTTCATCGTGCCCGTGGCCTTCCATCCTTTGGGCACGCCGCGGACGAGCCCGCCCTGCGGGTTGAGCGTACCGCCGGTGCCGTACTCGAAGTCGGGGTTCGTGATGAGTTCGGTCAGGTCCTCCGTCCCGACGGTGAAGGGAACGCTCGCCACGGCGCTGACGGCAAGTCCGGGGTCCATGAAGCTGACGCGGACGCGAACCGTCTTCGCCTCGGTGCTGACGTAATGGACAGCAGCGGGGATGTAGCCCTGGGCCACGGTTTCGTCCCAGCTCTCGGTCATGGCGGAGAGCTTGACAGAGATGGTCGAGGCAGCCTTGCCGTCGACGGAGATGCCGACGCGCAGGTCGTAGGAGGTATTGATGGGGAAGGTGGGCAGGCAGCGCACTTGTATGACGTTCAGCCCCTTCTGTACGGGCAGGGCATACTCGGCGTAGGGTGCTGCGGAGGCCGTGGTGTACTTCGTCATGTCGAGCGGCCAGACGGTGGCTGTGGTGCCCTGGATGCCCAGCCCCTGAAGTGCCTTGACGGTGGAGGAGGCTTGGCCGAAGCTGCCGCCGGCGACGATGTGGACACTGGGTTGCAGGAGGGTGCTTTGCTCTTCGGCCACGTCGGCGGACGTAGCCACGGCGGGCATCAGGTGCTGGCTCCAGTTGTTGGGCTTGTAGTCCATCATGCCTTGCCACTTGCCCGAAGCGATGCCGTTGTACCTCGTCGTGAGGGTCTTGATTCCCTCGAAGGCGTTCTGCGCATCCCTGGCGTAGGCCAATGCCTTTTCGCCCTGGCCTGCCCAGGCATACTCGAAGCTCTGGCGGGCACGAAGCAGCTTGATGTTCTGGTCGGTGCAGGCGCAGACGGGGTACTCGATGAGCTCGTAGTAGGCGTTGCGAAGCGCAGAGGGAATGCGCGAGCGCAGGGCCACGACTCTGTCGTACAGGTCCTGATACTCGGCGATGCGGGCATCTATCTCGGCATTGGAGTGGTCGAAGTGGCAGAGCTGTACGTGCTCTGGCTTGGCCGCGATGCCGAGGCGGTAGTAGGCGGCCTTCACCTCGCTGATCTCGTCGGCATAGGCTTCGCCGAAGGTGCGCGTTGCCCAGTCGTGCGTGTACTTGTAGGCATTCTCGGGTGTCCAGCTGTTGATGTCCCAGGCAAGGTCCATGCAGAACTCCAGCTCCTCCTCGGCCGGTTTGATGTCGCCCACGTTGATGATCCACTGGTCGCGGATGCCCTGGTCGTAAGCCTTGCTCAGCTCGTAGCTGCAGAGCGAGGGCGAGATGGTGCTGAGCCACAGATAGGAGTCGGGCGAGCCCCAGTAGGAGAGGTGATAGTATATGGCGTTGCCGCCCGAGCGTGCCTGTTCTGCTGCCGTCGGCATCTGCCGGATGTAGCCATGATTGTCGTCCACCCACATCAAGGTCACGTCGTCGGGCACCTGAAGTCCGGCGTTGTAGCAGTCGAGCACCTCTTTGTAGGGGATGAATATCTGCGGGATGGTGGTGGGGTCGCCGATGCTGTCGGCCAGGAGCTGCCGCTGGTAGGCGATGATGTCGGTGAGGGCTGCCACGCGTTCGGCCGTGGAGCTGTAGCCGTTGATGCCTGTGTCATGCACACCGCGCATGCCGAGGGTGTAGATGGCATTCTTGCCGCGACTCTCGCCCACGCGCTCGGCCCAGTAGCGTTGAATCATCTCCTTGTTCGTCTTCCACACCCAGTCCGTGTTGCCGTGACCGCCGAACTTGTCGCCCGTCTTGCCCCACTCGTACTCATTGTCCCTGAGCATCTGCTCGCAATGGCTGGAGCCCATGTAGATGTCGTACTTCATGATGAGGGGGATGTTCGTCTTCTCGAACCAGAAGGCGCGGCTGCCGGCGTGCATGGCGGGCCAGAGGGTGTTGGCCCTGAGGCGGAGCAGCAACTCCATGATGGCGGCGTAGGTCTTGGGGCCGAAGTTGTTGAGCGAGGTGTCCATCTTCTTCGCAGCCCAGGGGCGCAGGCCGAAGTCCTCGTCGTTGAGGAAGATGCCGCGGAACCGGACCGACGGCGAGCCGGAGACGTAGCGGCCGGGAGTGACGTAGAGCTGCGTCCTGGTGGTCGGCGCAACGTCGGCCCACCATATCCAGGGCGAGACGCCTGCCATGCGGCTCAGGTGGAACATGCCGTAAGCCGTGCCGCGGGGCTGGGCTCCGAAAATGACGAGGGCACGCTCCACGCCCTCCATCGGATTGTCGACAACCTGCATGCCGAAGGCTTCCCACTTGCCCTGGACGTCGCTCACATCCAGCTTGCCGTCGGCTATCAGCTGGTCGATGTGGCAGGACCGCCCGATGGTGCCCACGATGATGGGGTTCTTCATCGAAGCAGGCTCCGTCCTGTACTTCATGAAAGTCTTCTTCGTCACGGCCTTGAGGTCGGACATCAGGCAGTCGATGACCGTGACCACCACCTCGGCATCCTGGTCGTCGTAGAGGATAATGGCCTTGTCGGAGGTCGTAGCACCAGCAATGGCAAAGCACCCGTCGACGGGCGACGTAACCACCTTCAAATCTTCAGCCCCCGCCGTCAGCAGGGACAGCAGCAGGGACAGGGCTGCCATGGAAAAGCGTCTTGCGTTCATATCGTTGTTTTTCTTGTTTCCTTTGCAAAGATAACACTTCCTGCCAAGAGCCAAATCTTTTTGGGCAAAAAAAACCGCCTCACTGCACATTTTTGCACAAAACCCGTCCGTAATGGTATAATGTTTGCGTAGAGAGAGGGAAAACAACCCGCCCTTCACGGAAGAAGAGCGTGGGGCGTCGGCGGTAAGAGTGTGGGGCTTCCCTAATAAGAGCGTGGTGCGTCGGTGGTAAGAGCGTGGTGCGTCCGCGATAAGAGCGTGGTGCGTGTGACGGTGAGCCTCACGGTATGAGCAGCGAGCTGTCGCCGTAGCTGAGGAAGCGGAAGTCGTGACCGAGGGCATAGTCGTAGACATCGTGCCAGGCATCGCCGATGAAGGCGCTGACGAGCAGCAGGAGTGTGCTCTGCGGCTGGTGGAAGTTCGTTATCATGCGGCGGACGATGTGGTACTTGTAGCCCGGGGCAATGATAATCTGCGTGCTGGAGTGCAGTACCTGCTCGCCGCGCTCGTCCATGTAGCGGAGCAGGGCTTCGAGGGCTTCCGCCGTGGAAAGGCTGTTGTCGTACTCGTACGGCATCCACTGGGGGACGTGGAGTAATGTACTATTTGACGATGTACTATTTACGATTTCGTCCAGCCTGTCATTCTTCATTCTTAATTCTTCATTCTTCATTTTCCAGGCCAGCACCCCCATGTAGTACAGGCTCTCGAGGGTACGGACGCTGGTGGTGCCTACGGCAATCGCTTCGCCGCCGTGGGCAAGCAGCCGCTCGATGGTGCGGCGATGGACGGCGATGTGCTCGGTGTGCATGTCGTGCCCGCCGATGTCCTCGCTCTTGACGGGACGGAACGTGCCTGCCCCGACGTGGAGCGTCACCTCCTCGCGCTCTATGCCGCGGGCATCGATGTCCCGAAGGACGCGCTCGGTGAAGTGGAGGCCCGCCGTGGGTGCCGCCACAGAGCCCTTTATCTTGGAGTAGACGGTCTGGTAGGTTGTCTTGTCGCTCTCCTGCGTCTTGCGGTTGAGGTAAGGCGGGATGGGCAGTTCGCCGACGGCGTCGATGACCTCGGCAAAGGAGATTGAGGGGGCTGTCCATTCGAATCTTATTTCTTGGCTTGTGCCGTGCGTGCCGACACGTTCTGCCGTGAGCCTGAACCGTGAACCCTGAATCGTAAATTCCCTCTCGAGCTTGCCTTCCTTCCATTTCTTGAGGTTCCCCACGAGGCAATACCACGAGCAGCTGCCCTTGGCGGCGAAGTTCTCCTGGTACTCCGCGGGCTGTGCCGGCTCCAGGAGGAAGACTTCGATTAAAGCACCAAGAGCCTCCCCCGTCCCCTCCAAAAGAGGGGGGAACGGCTGCGATGAAGCTCCCTCTCCTTGGGAGAGGCTTTTCCCCGTTGAGGGGACGGGGGAGGCTTTGCTTTTCCTGAAGTGCAGTCTCGCCTGGATGACCTTTGTGTTGTTAAACACCATGAGTGCACCTTCGGGCAGAAGCGAAGGCAGGGAACGGAAGTGTGTCTCGCTGATGTGGCCGCCGTCGTAGACGAGGAGCTTGCTACTGTCGCGCTGTGCAAGGGGGAACTTGGCGATGCGCTCGTCGGGAAGCGGGTAGTCGTAGTCGCGTATCTGAATGTGTTTTGTATCCATTGAACTGATATTTCCCTGCAAAGGTACGGCAATTATCGCAAAAAGTCGTATCTTTGCACAAGAATAATACAATAAAGACATGAAGATAGGCGATAAGGTGCGCTTTCTCTCCGAAGTGGGAGGAGGCACAGTGAGCGGTTTCCAAGGGAAGAACGTCGTTCTCGTGGAGGACGAGGACGGCTTTGAGATACCGATGCAGATAAGGGATGTGATAGTGGTAGATGAGCCCAAGCCTCACCCCCAGCCCCTCTCCGAGGAGAAGGGAGGAACGGGTACGGAGGATGCTGCCGAAGGAAAAAGCCTCCCCTCTCCCCGGGGGGAGGATGGGAAGGGGGCTGTTCCCCCGCAGAAGGTCTGGAAGGCGGCTCCGCTTGAACGGCGCGAAGGGGAACGGCTCAACCTGTATCTCTCCTTCCTGCCCGACAACATCAAGGAGTTCTCCAGCACAGGCTTCGAGTCGTACCTCGTGAACGACAGCAACTACTACATGCAGGTGTCGCTCCTGAGCGCAGAGGGGGCCGGCTGGCGGCTGCGCTTCTGCGGCATCGTGGAGCCCAACAGCAAGATATTCGTCGAAGCGTTCGACCGCTCGCAGCTCAACGACCTGGAGCACCTTTGCGTGCAGGCCATCGCCTGGAAGCAGGACAAGCCTTTCGCGCTGAAGCCTGCCACGACGACAGAACTGCGCCTCACTCTGACGAAGTTCTACAAACTGCATGTCTTCCACCCAAATGAGTTCTTCAAGGAACCCAACTGGACGGAAGACATTATCCGCGACGACAAGGCCATTCGAAGCGCCTGGTCGATTCTTGATTCTTAGTTAGCCTCCGAACTTCGTGTCGGTGTGCATGCGACGCATGGCTGTGACATCTTCGCGGGGACAGATCATGAGGATTTCCCCTTCTTCGGCCACCACATAGTTGTTGAGCCCCTTGATGACCGCCTTGCGGCCTTCGGGGAGGCGGATGATGTTGCCCGAGCACTCGTAGAGGTAAGCTTCGGTGCCCATGAGGACGTTCTCGTCGGCATCGGCAGGCACGTCCTTGCTGATGCTTGCCCAAGTGCCGATGTCGGCCCATCCGAAGTGGCATCGCTGGACGTAGACGTGTTCGCTGCGTTCCAGGATGCTGACGTCCATGTTGTAGTTGGGCAGGACGTTGAAGCTTTCGGGCACGTGCTTGGGGTCGGCACTCTCGGCTTCCATCATCATGCGCGGTATCTCGAGCCGGTATTCGGGCACGAGCGTGAAGAGGTTGTCCAGCATGACGTGTGTGCTGAAGCACAGCAGTCCGGTGTTCCAGAGGAAGTTCCCCTCCTGCAGGAAGATGTCGGCAAAATGTGCGTCGGGCTTTTCGGTGAAGGTCTTGACGGGGAAGATGTCGCCAGAGAGCGGCTTGTCGTCGTCGGTCTGGATGTATCCGTATCCCGTTTCGGGCCGCGAGGGTGTGACGCCCATGACGAGCAGTGCGTCGTTCTCGCCCACGAACTGAAGTGCCGCGAGCACGTCTTGCCGGTAGAGTTCCTCGCGCAGGATGAGCTGGTCGGACGGTGTGACGAAGAGTGTTGCCTGCGGGTCCTGCTTCGCGATGAAGACGGAGCCCCACGCCACAGCGGCGAGGGTGCCTCGGCGCAGCGGTTCCTCGAGGATGTGGCGGTCGTCCACCTCGGGCAGCTGCTCGTAGACGAGCGGCAGGTAGGCCACGTTGGTGCTGATGTAGATGTGCGAGGGGTCGAAGAACTGTGCAACGCGGTCGTAGGTCTGCTGCAACAGGGTGCGTCCCGTCCCGAAGAGGTCGAGAAACTGTTTGGGCTTTGTGGTCCGGCTGATGGGCCAGAGGCGACTTCCGTTGCCTCCGGCCAGGATGAGGCAGTACCTGTTGTCGGTCATGACGGTCTTAGCGAAGTTTCTTGATGACGGGCAGCAGGAGGCTCTCCATGACGGCATAGCCTGCTGCATTGGGATGAACACCGGGGTTGTCGTTAGCCAGTTCGGCTTTCATGGCTGTGCCTTCGGCATTGACCATGGCGGCGAAGTAGTCGACGTAGGGTATCTTGTTCTTCTCGGCGTAGGCCTTGACACGGGCGTTGAGACTGCGTATCTTGTCCATGCTGTCGGTGATGGACGGGCGCCAGCTGAAGCCGCCGGCGGGGAGGCAGCTGGTCAGGATGACCTTGCACTTGTGGTAGCGTGCCAGTTCGACCATCGAGAGGACGTTGCCGTAGGTGAGGTCCTCGTCGTAGGCTCCGGTGTTCTCTGCGATGTCGTTGGTGCCGTAGTTGATGACGACGACCTTGGGCTGCAGGTTGATGACGTCCTCGCGGAAGCGGAGCAGGAACTGGTAGCTGGTCTGTCCGCCGATGCCTCGGCCGATGATGTTGTTGTCCTTGAAGAACTCGGGACGTGTGTGGGGCCAGCCGTCGGTGATGGAGTTGCCCATCAGTACGACGCGCTTTTCTCCCTTGGCAGGGGCGCCGAGTTCCTTGTTGGCGGCGGCGTAGCGCTTCCAGTTGGCGAAGTCGTGCTTCTGTGCCTGCATGCCGAGGGCCACGCTGAGCAGGGCCACGGCTGTGATGAGTCTTGCTTTCATAGTTGTAGTTGTTATTTGTGGTGGGGTTGTGGGACTTATGGGTCTTATAGGACTTAT
>DGTM01000030.1:17777-18292 GCA_002394305.1 Prevotellaceae bacterium UBA4336 | reverse complement strand
TATGGGTCTTATAGGACTTATAGGACTTATAGGACTTATAGGTCTTATAGGTCTTATAGGTCTTATAGGTCTTATGGGACTTATCGGTTATTCCATCTCCTTTCGGATGCTTGCGGCTATCTGCTCGAATTCCTCGGGCGTGAGCTGGAGGTGCGGGTTTGTGAAGCGCATGTCTGCCTCCGTCTGCATGGGCACGAGGTGGATGTGTGCGTGCGGCACCTCGAGGCCCAGTACGCACTGCCCGACCTTGACGCAGGGTATGGCGCGTTTGATAGCGCGGGCCACCTTCTTGGCAAAGACTTGGAGGCCTGCCAGTTCGTCGTCCTCGAGGTCGAAGATGTAGTCCACCTCGCGCTTGGGAATCACGAGGGTGTGGCCTTTCTGCAGGGGACTGATGTCGAGGAAAGCGTAGTAGTGTTCGTCCTCGGCCACTTTGTAGCTCGGTATCTCGCCTGCTACGATACGGGAAAAGATGCTTGCCATATCTATTTACGATTTGACGATTTACGATTTAC
>DGTM01000030.1:0-17686 GCA_002394305.1 Prevotellaceae bacterium UBA4336 | reverse complement strand
TACGATTTTTTGGGGTGCGGTTTACGATTCGGAGAATCTGCCTCCTCAGTCGAAGCTGATGCTGACCACCTCGAGCTGAATCGTGCCCTGCGGCACCTGGATTTCTGCGATGTCGCCCACCTTCTTGCCGAGCAGGCCCTTGGCTATGGGTGTCTCGACGCTGATCTTGCCGGAGCGCAGGTCGGCCTCGGTGGCGCTGACGATGGTGTACTTCATCGTCATCTTGTTCTTCACGTTGCGCAGCTCCACAGTGGAGAGTATCTGCACGGTGTTGGTGTCGAGGTGCGTGGTGTCGATTATCTTTGCCTCGATGATGGTTTTCTTCAGCATGGCGATCTCAGTCTCCAGCTTGCTTTGATGCTCCTTTGCTGCGTCATACTCAGCGTTCTCCGAGAGGTCGCCCTTGTCACGCGCCTCGGCGATGGCAGCGCTTGCGGCGGGACGGTCCACGCTCTCCATGCGCTGCAGCTTGGCTACGAGCTCGTCGTAGCCCTTTTGTGTCATATATGCCATATCTGGTTATTTTTAGTTTGTTTCTTGTCTTGTCTATACATTATTATATTATATGGCTTCGCAGCCCTGGCCTTTCGCCTCGGAAACGCGGGAAAGACGAAAAAAAGAAGAATCCCAACCGCTCCCGGCCGGAACCCTTGATTTATCTCTCTTTCTTTAGCTTCCGACTGCAAATATAGCAAGTTTTTCCGAAACCGACAAACTTTTTGGGACAAAAAAGCACTTTGCCAAAATAAATTAGCTGAAATCTAAAATCTTTCCCGCAGGGCGACAAACTTTTCCGCCACGCGGCACAAAACTTTTTCAGTGGCTCTGAAATATATTTCCAAGGCACTAAAATATATTTCCAAGGCTTTGAAATAAATTTCCAAGCCACTGAAAAAGTTTTGTGCCGCGGAGCGTGGACTTTGTGGCCGTGGCGTGAAGAAATTGTCTCAGTGGCGTGAAGAAATTGTCTCAGTGGCGTGAAGAAATTGTCTCAGTGGCGTGAAGAAGTTGTGTCTACGGCACGGGAAAGTTCCGCAAAAGGTCAGCAAAAAGACAGAAAACAGCGAAATAAAGGATTAAATTATCTTAAAATCGCGCCAAGAAAGGACAAATTGAACAATTCTGTACGTCTTTTGAACCACCCCACCCTTTCCGTTTCCGTTTTTTTTCGTACCTTTGCACCCGCAAAACAAAGAAGCACACCCTTTTGAAGGGCAAAAACATCGGACGAAAGCAAGAAAAAACTGATAATTGTATCATATGAAAACCAAGTCAATTCTTTACGTAATCCTGTCATTGACAGCAATGACCCTACTGAGTTCCTGTGGCGGCAAGCAGCAGCAGCGCACCACGCCGACACCAGAGTTCAAGATCGGCAAGGCCGAGAAGAAGGACATCACACTCGCACAGAAGTACTCCGCCACCATCCGAGGCCGTCAGGACATCGACGTCTACCCGCAGGTGGGCGGTACGCTCCAGAAGCTCTGCGTCACCGAAGGACAGAAGGTGACGAAGGGACAGACGCTCTTCATCATCGACCAGGTGCCCTACCAGGCAGCCCTGAACACGGCCGAGGCAGCACAGAAGGCTGCCACAGCCCAGCTCGCCACCGCACAGCTCAGCTACGACAGCAAGAAGAAACTCTTCGACGAGCAGGTCATCAGCGACTTCGAACTGCAGACGGCCCAGAACACGCTCCTCTCTGCCAAGGCACAGCTGGCACAGGCCGACGCACAGGTGGTCAATGCCCGCAACAGCCTCAGCTACACCGTAGTGAAGAGCCCCGCCAACGGCGTGGTAGGCACACTGCCCTATCGCCAGGGCGCCCTGGTGAGCAGCGCCATGCCACAGCCCCTGACGACCGTGTCGGACAACAACGAGATGTACGTCTACTTCTCCATCGCCGAGGCACAGTTCCTGCAGATGGTACGCAACAGCCAGAACGTAGAGCAGGCCATCGCCGCCATGCCTGAGCTCACGCTCCAGCTGGTGGACGGCAGCGAATACGACGTCAAGGGCAAGGTTGAGTCGGCCAGCGGCGTAGTGGACCGCAACACGGGCTCCGTACAGCTCCGCGCCGTCTTCAGCAACCCCACACACATCCTCCACTCGGGCTCCACGGGCAACATCATCCTGCCCACCGTCTACAAGGACGCCCTCGTCATTCCCACAACAGCCACCGTGCAGATGCAGGACAAGTACAAAATCTTCGTCGTGGACAGCGAAGGCGTGGCCCACGGCCAGATCGTCAGCGTGCTGCCCCAGACGAACGGCAAGGAATACATCGTCACAGGCGGCCTGGACGGCACCGAGAGCATCGTCAGCGAAGGCGCCGGCATGGTGAAGGAAGGACAAAAAGTAAAAGGTAATTCATAATTCATAATTCACAATTCATAATTAGGCTACGCCCTAAATCGCCGCAAACCTGAATTATGAATTGCGAATTAAAGAAGATTATGAATTATGAATTATAAATTATGAATTAAAGGAAATGAAAGGTAACATATTCATAAAGCGCCCGGTGATGGCAATGTCCATCGCCATCATGATAGTCTTCGTGGGCGCCATCAGCTACTTCTCCCTGCCCCTGGAGTCGTACCCCGACATCGCGCCGCCAACCGTCAGCGTCTACACGACCTACACCGGTGCCAGCGCCGATGCCGTCATGAACGCCGTCATCCAGCCCCTCGAAGAGGCCATCAACGGTGTGGAGAACATGCTCTACATGACCTCCACGGCCACCAACGCCGGCTCCGCCACCATCAACGTCTACTTCAAGCAGGGCACCAACCCCGACATGGCAGCCGTCAACGTGCAGAACCGCGTGTCGAGGGCACAAGGCCTGCTGCCCTCCGAGGTCACGAGAGTGGGCGTACAGACCATGAAGCGCCAGACGTCCTTCCTGCAAATCGACGCCCTGACCTGCACCAACGGACAGTACGACGAGGACTTCATCGCGAACTACCTCGACATCAACGTCATCCCGCAGGTAAAGCGACTGGAGGGCGTGGGCGACGTCATGGAGCTGGGCGGCACCTATTCGCTGCGCATCTGGATGAAGCCCGACGTGATGGCGCAGTATCGCGTCGTGCCGGAAGACATCACGGCAGCCTTGGCCGAACAGAACCTCGAGGCCCCCGCCGGACAGCTCGGCGAGAAGCCCGTCAACGGCGACCACGGCCTGGGCGTGGAGAACGTCTTCCAGTACACCCTGAAGTACAAGGGCCGACTGAAGGAGATTACCGAGTTCGAGAACATCGTCATTCGTGCCAACGACGACGGCACCGTGCTGCGCCTCAAGGACATCGCCACGGTGGAGCTCGGAGCCGTCAGCTACGCCTTCCACGGCGAGACGAACGGCAAGCCCGGCGTGCAGTTCCTCTGCTTCCAGCTGGCAGGCGCCAACGCCAAGGAGACGAACGACCGCATCACGAACCTGCTTGACAAGCTCTCGGAAGACCTGCCCGAAGGCCTCGAGTTCGTCAACATGATGTCGAGCAACGACTTCCTGCTGGCCTCCATCGCCAACGTCGAGGAGACGCTCATCGTCGCCATCATCCTCGTCATCCTCGTGGTCTACTTCTTCCTGCAAGACTTCCGGGCCACCATCATACCGTCCATTTCCATCATCGTCTCGCTGGTCGGCACCTTTGCATGCATGGCGCTTGCGGGCTTCACGCTCAACCTGCTGACGCTCTTCGCCCTGGTGCTTGCCATCGGCACCGTGGTGGACGACGCCATCGTCGTGGTGGAAGCCGTGCAAGCCAAGTTCGATGCCGGCTACACCAGCCCGTACGAAGCCACGAAGGACGCGATGAGCGACGTGACGATGGCCGTCATCTCCTGTACGTTTGTCTTCATGGCGGTGTTCATCCCCGTGAGCTTCATGCCCGGCACGTCCGGCATCTTCTATACGCAGTTCGGCGTCACGCTCGCCACTTCCGTCGGCATCTCGTGCATCAGCGCCCTTGTGCTCTGTCCCGCACTCTGTGCCATGATGATGCGTCCGGCCAGCGAAGAGCGCCGCAAAGGCTTCTTCGGAGCCATCAACTACCGCACACGTCTGGCCTACGAAGCCACCTATAATGCCATGCTCACCAAGTACGGCAACCTGCTGCGCCGCCTCGTCAACCGCAAGGCCCGCTACGTCGTCAGCTTCGGCGCACTCATCATTGCCGCCATCGGCGTGCTTTTCTTCGCCAACAACCTGCCGAAGGGCCTCGTGCCGCAGGAGGACCAGGGCGTCTGCATGATGAACGTCAGCGGTGTGCCCGGCAACAATGTGGCCTCGACGTACGACGTGCTGAACCGCGCAGAAGCCATCGTGAAGGAAACACCCGAAGTGGCACGATATAATAAGGTGGCTGGCTACGGCTTCATGTCGGGCCAAGGCACCAGCTACGGCATGATGATTATGAAGCTGAAGCCTTGGAGCGAACGTCGCTACGGCTTCTGGCATCCGATAGACAACTTCATGTCAACCTCTACGATGGTTGCCAATGCCAAGCTCAACGCCCGCCTGATGAGCGAGATCCCCGACGCCCAGTGCTTCGTCTTCGAGCCCGGCATGATTCCCGGCTACGGCATGGGCGGCATCGAGCTGCAGCTGCAGGACAAGACCGGCACGGCCGACAAGGAAGTCTTCTTTAACTATACACAGGAGTTCCTCGCCAAGCTCAGCGAGCGTCCCGAAGTGGGTCGCGCCGTGAGCACCTACGCCCGTAACTTCCCGCAGTACAGCGTCACGGTGGATGCAGCACAGTGCAAGCGGGCCGGCATCAGCCCGGCCACGGTGCTCAGCGCCCTGGGCAGCTACTGCGGCGGCGCCTACGTGAGCAACATGAACCAGTTCTCGAAGGTCTATCGCGTCATGCTTCAGTCCGCTCCCGAGTACCGCATGACGGAGGCCGACCTTGCCAACATGTTCGTCCGCAACGGCAACGAGATGGCACCGCTCAGCCAGTTCATCAAGCTGGAGAAGGTGGTAGGGCCGGAGATCGACACGCGCTTCAACCTGTTCAGCTCTATCGCCGTCAACGTCACGGCAGCGACGGGCTACAGCAACACGCAGGTCATGCAGGCCATCAAGGAAATCAAGGAAGAAGTCTTCCCCACGGGCTACGACTACGAGTTCGGCGGCATGTCGAGGGAAGAAGCGCAGACCATCGGCAGCATCGACACATATCTTATATATGCCGTCTGCGTGCTGCTCATCTTCCTCATCCTCTCCTGCCTGTACGAGAGCTTCCTCATCCCCTTCTCCGTCATCTTCTCCGTACCGGCAGGCCTGATGGGCTCGTTCGGCTTCGCATGGCTCTGGAACCAGGGCTACGCAGCCCTGCCCTTCATCTTCCTCGGACAGATTGAGAACAACATCTACCTGCAGACGGGTGTCATCATGCTCATCGGCCTGCTTGCCAAGACTGCCATCCTCATCACGGAGTTCGCCCTGGAGCGCCGCCGCAAGGGAATGGGCATCGTGGAGGCCGCCTATGCAGCTGCCGAGGCACGTCTGCGCCCCATCCTGATGACGGTGCTGACCATGATCTTCGGCATGATTCCCCTTGTCCTTTCCACAGGTGCAGGTGCCAACGGCAACCGTACCATCGGCCTGGGCGTAATAGGCGGCATGACGGTGGGCACCATCGCCATCCTCATCACCGTGCCCCTCTTCTTCATCATCTTCGAGTGGCTGCAGGAGCGCATCCGTCCCGTCATGCACGAGGAGGCCGACCAGCAGTTCCTGAAGGAACGCGAGCGCACACAGAAGGAAAAGGAAGAAAGAGAATAATTATGAGACCTATAAGACACATGAGACCTATGAGACCTATAATCACAGCAGCTGTCTCGGCCCTGCTCCTAAGCAGCTGCGGACTCTACAAGAACTACGAACGCCCTGCCGACATCATTACCGACGGCATCTACGGCGACATGCAGACGGCAGGCGACAACAGCCTGGGCGACCTCAAGTGGCGCGACCTCTTCACCGACCCCACCTTGCAGTCGCTCATCGCGCGAGGCCTTGAGCAGAACAGCAACATGAAGAACGCCGAGCTGCGCATCAAGGAGGCCGACTATGCCCTGCAGTGTGCCAAGCTGGCCTACATCCCCAGCCTCTACTTCAACCCCAGCGGTACGATAAACCGCCCGTGGGACCCCTACGACCGCAACGACTACACGACGTCGAAGAGCTACGCCCTGCCCATCAGCCTGAGCTGGCAAGTGGGCAGCATCGGACAGCTCCGCAACCAGAAGAAGAAGGCCGAGGTGACGCGCGAGCAACTTCGCAACGCCAAGCAGGCCATCCAGGCACAGCTCGTAGCCAGCATCGCCGCCCTCTACTACAACCTCTGCATGTTCGACGAGCAGCTCGCACTGACCCGCCAGACGGAGCAGAACTGGGGCAAGTACCTCAAGATGCAGAAGCAGCTCATGGACGCCGGACAGGGCAACAAGGCTGCCGTGGCAAGCATCGAGGCCACCTACTACAGCTACTCGACGTCCATCATTTCCATCGAGAACAACATTCACTCCCTCGAAATCAGCCTTGCCAACATCCTGGGCGAGACAGTGGGTCACACCCAGCGCAGCTCGCTCGCATCCTTCCAGGCACCGGCCGTGATAGGCACCGGACTGCCCATCAGCATCCTGGACCGCCGTCCCGACGTGCGCGACGCCGAGCTCCAGCTGGCAGCAGCCTTCTACGACAAGAACATCTCGCGGAGCGCCTTCTTCCCGAAGCTCACGCTCTCTGCCTCCGGACAGTTCACCAACTCTCTGGGCGCAGCCGCCGTCAACCCGGGCGTCCTGATAGGTGCTGCCGTGGCAAGCCTTGCACAGCCGCTCTTTGACAACGGACGCATCAGGGCACAGTACAAGGTGTCGAAGGCCGAACTGGAGATTGCCACGAACAACTTCCAACAGGTCGTCATCGAAGCAGGCAACGAGGTGAACTACGCCATGGACGACGTACTGGTGGCCCAGAACATGAGCGAATACATCGACAAGCAGGTGAACTCCCTGACCGTAGCCCTCGACGCTACGGAGAAGCTCTACGCCAACTCGGGCACGAACTACCTGAATGTCATCACGGCACAGAACTCCCTGCTCTCTGCCCGGATGAACCAGATAGCCAACCGCATGGCGGCCATCAGCGCCACCATCAACCTCTACCAGGCCCTCGGCGGCGGTGCCGAGTAAAGGCGCCACACGGACATATACAAAAAGGGGCTGTGCCATTCTCTGTTTCGGCACAGCCCCTTTTATTATTCCGTCTGCTGCAAAATCCTTTGCCCGATGCCCTTACTTCCTTATCGGCATGCGGCGCATGTTCAGGTCGAGCGTGCCGCCTGCGGTCACGTCGGAGAACTTGATGCTGCCCTCGGTGCTCTTCTCGCCGTTGATGTACTTCAGGGGGTGTACGTAGACGTTCTTCTTCGAGTTGTTCTTGGCGGTGATGACAAACTCGCTGCCCTGGTAGTATTCACGGTTGAGCTTGATGGTGACCTTGTCGAAGATGGGGCTGCCGATGGAGAACGAAGGCTCGGGCGAGGTCAGGCCGTCGACGGCAAAGAGGCCGATGGCAGACATCACGTACCAGGCGCCCAGCTGTCCCTGGTCCTCGTCCTGACCGTAGCCGTAGCCGTGAATGCCGTCGGTGCCGTAGAACTCGTCGCAGATGGCACGCACCCACTTCTGCGAGAGGTCGGGGCGCCCGCTGTGGTTGAAGAGCCACGAGATGTGCAGGCACGGCTGGTTGCCCTGGTTGTAGTAGGTGCGCAGGCCGGCGAAGGCGTCAATCTCCTTGCCGCCGGAGAAAATCTGCGGCTGCGAAGCGGTGAAGATGTCGTTCAGGCGCTTGTTGAACTCGTCGGCGCCAACCTTGCGGACGAGTTCCTCGGGCATGTGGGGCACATAGAACGTGTACTGCACGGCGTTGCCTTCCTGGAATCCGCGCCAGACCTGCATGGGGTCGAAGTTAGCGATGAACTCGCCGCTGCGGAGACGCGGGTGCATGTAGCCCGTCTCTTCGTCGAAGATACGCTCCCAGCCGCGGGCCATCCACATCAGCATGCTGTAGTCATCCATACGGTCGAGGCTCTTGGCGAGCATGGCTGTGGCGTAAGCCGAGAAGGAGTATTCCAGGGTGTGCGAACCGGAGAAGTAGAAGTCCTCGCCGCGTTCGCCGGGATTCTTGTGCGGCGCATAGCCCAGCTCCACGAAGTCGGCGGTGTCGTCCTTGCCGGCTCCGGCAGGTCGGTTCTCGCCGTCCATCTCGTTCTTCAGGCAGGCTTCGTAGGCCAGGTCAAGGTCGAAGTCGCGGATGCCGCACTGGTAGGCAGCGTCTATCATGAGGGGAAGCTGGTTGGTGCCGACGCCGGAGACGAACTTCGAGTTGGCGAGGCCGTCGGCCAGCCAGCCGCAGTCCTGATACTCCTGGAGCGTGGAGGAGACGAATTCAGAGAGGTGCTCGGGGTAAGCCAGCGCCCACAGCTGCGTCAGGTTCCACTGTCCGCCCCACATGGCATCGGTGTTGAACATGCGGTACTGAGGCTCGCCGTTCTTCATGGGGACCTGTCCGATGGTGCCGTCGTGCTTGGGATAGGCGCCGTTCACATCGCTCATCACGCCGCGGCCGAGCAGGGCATGGTAGAGTCCGGTGTAGAACTTGACGAGGTCAGGACTTTCCGAAGTGCTGCTGCCTTTTGCCTTTCCTTTTGAGGCGACGGGGGAGGCTGTCACCTGTATTCTGCCCAGTGCCTCTTCCCACGCTTTCTGCGAGGCGACTCTTGCCTGGTCGAAGCTGACACCCGTTGCCTCAGCCCGGAGGTTGATGCGGGCGTTCTGGACGGAAGTATAGGAGATGCCCACCTTGACGGTTATCTGTTCGCCGTCCTTGGTATGGAAGTTCAGGTAGGCTCCGGCGCCCTTGCCGTGGGCATAGGTGCGGTCGTCGTACGCATTGTCGCCGTTGAACGTGCCGACGAAGACGGGCTTCTTGTCCACCACGGCCGAGAAGTAGATGCGCTGGTCAGCCCCGGGCTGGTACTTCTTGATGTACTCGGGCAGCGTGATGACCCATCCCTCTACGGTGCCGTCCTCGCCGACCCACACCTCGGCGTCCTTCACCTTGCCGCTCTCGCCCTGCTGGTGGCCGATGTCGAAGATGAGGTGCGCCATCTGCGTCTCGGGATAAGTGAAGCGCAGGAAGGCAACGCGCTGGGTGGCCGTCACCTCGGCATTGATGTCATAGTCGTTGAGCATCACCTGATAGTAGCCGGCCGTGGCGTACTCGTCGTCGTGTGTGAAGCTGGAACGATAGCCGCGCGGCCCCTTACCGTCGGGGCTGCCGGGTGTGGTGAGCAGGAGGCCTGTGGAGGGAGCCACGGTGATGCCGCCCACCTGGAACTCGTGGGTGCAGACAAAGCCCTCGATGGACGTGTCGCGATAGTCGTAGCCTGTGGCCTGCCATCCGTCGGCGTTGCCCAGCGAGCCGTTGGTGGACGGCCCGGGCTTTGCCATACCGAAGGGCATGGAGCCGGGTGCGAAGTGGAACGCACGGCAATGCGCCGTGCCGATGCGCGGTTCAACATAGTCGGTGAGCGACCGCGACGTCTGTGCCGCCATGCCGAATGAGCAAGCCAGAACGACTGCAAATAACAGGTTTCTTTTCATAATGAGAGTATAAATCGATTAGTTTTTGTGCAAATTTACAGAAAAAAGGAAGAAGTGCAAAGAGAATGCGTGTTTTTCTTTCCATAAAATGACGGAGCATAAAACGCGGCAAGTCGTGTCGAAAAACACAACGTGCCTAAATTAGGAACACAACGTGCCTAAATAGCAAACTTAGCGTGCGGCGTTTGCAGTCATCGCGTGGCGTGATTTCCGAAGCAACGTGGATGGCAGGTTCTACCTCCTGAATCTGCGGACTATGCACTTGGCGCAGTCCGAGCGATGAAGCAGTCTGTAGATGCTCAGGCCGGACGACACGATGAAGGCGATGGCGCCCGCCGCATACTTCACCTCTGGGGTCGGAGACACAAGATAGCAGTACTCCACGGCTGCCAGCAGACAGACAAACTGCCCGATACAAAAGAGCAGAGTGCTCCTGCGGAACACGAATCCGTAGCGGAAATGACTGTAGAGGAAATAAATCACTACGTCGTAAAGGGCTCCAACCGACATCGCAACACCTGCTCCGACGAGCCCGAACGAGTTGTAGCACCACCAGATGAGCAGGCCGAAGAACACGTCGTAGCACACCTCAAGCACGAGAAAAGCGATACTGTGACCTTTGGCGAGAACGCTGTACCCCATCGGCAAAGCCATACATCGCAGGAACGAATAGAAGACGGCAAGCGTAGCCATGCCCTGCACGATGAGGAACTCCTTCTCATAAAGCACCTCAAGCACAAACGGCATCAGCACGACAAGCAGGATGAGCAAAGGCGTCAGGATGAGCGCACAAACGTCAATTTGCTGATTGATGGTGTCGTTCATGCGCAACCTGTCGTGACTCACGGACGAAAGTCTCGGGAAATAGTCGGACTCCAGGGCAAGGAAGACCAGTCCCGCATAACCGAACATCAGCGACCAGCCCGCATTGTAATGCCCCAGTTCGGTTTGCGTGTGGTGAGCCAGGATGATGGCCACCACAACCATTTGCAGGCAGGAATTGGCAACGCCCGCCAAGACGTACGGAATACCAACCTTGACAAGCGGCAACCCTTCCACGAATGTCCTGTGCGAGAACATATCCACTCTGTACGGCACCAAAGGCAGCGAGAAAAAGAAATGCACGATTGCCGACAGGAAACCGCAGGCAATCAGCCCCACTATGACACCCCGTATGCCCAGCAAATAGTAAAGAGGAATGGTGCAGAGCAACGTGCCGAGCGCCAGTATCGTCTCTATCAATGCCACCTTACGCACTTGCCGCAAGCCCTTCAGGATGGCACATTCGCCCTCGGCAATGATGTTGCTCACCGCCACAAGCGAGGTGAGCATCACCACAGGCCAGCGGTGCCAGTCGTGGTTGAAATAGAAATAGCTGATGATGGGCGAGAAGAACAGGCAGATGAGCACAGAGAGGATGGCCGACCAAAGCACCCACGTGCGGATGACCATCACCTTGTGCGCAATCTGCTCATCAGTGCCGTTCTCGAACAGCTCGCTTGTCTGCCGCGTTGCATTCAGGGGAATACCCATATTGCTGGCCTTGTTGAGAAAGTCGGAGACAGCATTATAAGCCGTGATGAGCCCCATGCCCCAGCCGCCGAGAATGTAGGCAGTAAGCTTCACACGCACCACACTGACAAGCATCTTCAGGCCTTGTACGCCGCCGAAAATGCCCGTGTACTTCAACACGTGGTCGTAGGAGGTGTCGCTCGTCCCGGCATTATGAAGTTTCTTTAGCTCATCCATAGCTTACATGACATTCGGGACGCAAAGGTACGAAATAAATTTTGATTAGGCATTACGTGCCAGGGAATATTTCCTCTAACTCCTCAATTAGCGACACATACCGGCGCGCAACCTTCAGGTAATGGTGATGTTTCTGCACGAATGCAACCGAATGACGCTTAGCCTCGGCAAGCATCTCCGGGTGCAGGACGAACCGCTCCAGCGCACGATATATTCCGTCATCGTCAGGAGGCAGGTCTATCATCGGGAACAACGCTTTCTCCGAGAGCAACTCATACGCCTCTGGAATCGCAACAGTAGCAGCGACAATGCCCTTCGACATAGCTATCAAGGCATTCATGGCATAGCACGTGTACAACTGGTCCACGAGGATGTCGCTTCCCTCCATCATGCGGCAGTACTCGTCATACGGCACGTTCTCCACCCTGACGACCGACACCTTGTCGGGATAATCGCTCTTCAGCCTCTGCAACACCCTCCAAAGGACGTTCGTCCCCTTTTCATCGTCACGCTCCCGCTGGATTCCAATGAAGAAACGGACAGGGCCGTTTGTCTCCGAAACGTTTACCGGCTCCTCGGGCACCTCGATAGGCAAAGGAAGGAAACGCGTCTTTTCAGGGAAATAGTGATGCAAGCTGGCCCAGTATTCGTAGCCTGTGCCGACAAGCAGATGGCTCGCTTCGGCCATATGTCTGCCCAAGGCAACCACTTCAGGATGGTGCAGCCACACATCCGACCGTTCCGTGGCAAAATCGTTAACACGCAGTTTGTCCCCGATATTAAAGTCACTGCTCCTGAAGAGCCTCGCCTCGATGCAGCCCTTGACGTAGTAATGACCTATTCCCAGCAGGGTGGAAATGGTGTAGCGGTTGCGCTTGCGGATGAAATCGAAGAATGAGGACTTCAGGCGAGGCTTGAAATCCATCATGAACTGCCCATTGAAGTCAACGACATCATAACCCCTGAGCCTGGGCAAGAGCATGAGCCACCGGAACAGATAGACAAAGGCTCCCCATCGGCCTGCACCCCGCTCAATGTACTTGTCCACATACATGTGTCTCCACTTGCCGCCCGTGCCTATGACCAAAGCCTCGTGTCCGAGCTCGCGCAACCCTTTTGCCAAGGTGTAGCGGGCATTGCTGGCATCGCCTATGAAAAGAAACTTCATCCCCCTTCTGTATTTCAATTATTCATTCGCAAAGGTAATAAAAAAAGGCTCCACATGATGTAAAACATAAAAATAAGCGCCTCAAGAAGAAAAAAAGTATCACCCGGGCTTGCAGAATAAGGAAAAAGTTGTACCTTTGCAAGCCGATTATTATCAAAGTACCCCCAAAGGGGTGCAAAAGAGGCGTGTGAATAGTCCGCATCATTGGCCTGTACGGACGGTTCGTGAATCGCTTCGACAACATTGAGAAATAAACAAGGTAGTAACAAAACAAAAAGTTTAGACAAAGAATGGATACTTTGAGCTACAAGACCATCTCTATTAACAAGGCTGCCGTCAAGAAGGAGTGGGTAGTGGTAGACGCTACCGACCAGGTTTTGGGTCGCCTCTGCACAAAGGTGGCAAAAATGCTGAGAGGCAAATACAAGGCCGAGTTCACTCCCAACGTGGACTGCGGCGACAATGTTATCATCGTGAACGCCGACAAGATCGTCATCACAGGCAAGAAGATGACCGACCGCGTCTACCTGTCATACACGGGCTACCCCGGCGGTCAGCGTCAGACGACTCCCGCCGAAATCCTGGCTAAGCCGGGCGGCGCCGAAAAACTGATTCGCCGCGTAGTAAAAGGCATGCTGCCCAAGAACAAGCTGGCCAGCCAACTGCTTGGCAACCTCTACGTCTACGGCGGCGCAGAACACAACCAGCAGGCACAGAGCCCCAAGGCAATTGATATTAACCAGTACAAATAACCCCAATTATGGATACGAAATACATTGCTAATGCGCTGGGCCGCCGCAAGTGCGCCGTAGCCCGCGTGTACGTCAGTGAAGGTAGCGGCAAGATTACCATCAACAAGCGCGACCTGACAGAGTACTTCCCCAGCACCATCCTGCAGTACGTGGTGAAGCAGCCCCTGGTCCTGCTCGAAGCTACAGAGAAGTACGACATCAACGTGAACCTCTACGGCGGTGGCTACACCGGACAGTCACAGGCTCTCCGCCTCGCCATTGCACGCGCCCTGGTAAAGATTAACGCCGAGGACAAAAAGACACTCCGCGCAGAAGGATTCATGACACGCGACAGCCGCGAGGTCGAGAGAAAGAAACCCGGACGTCCAAAGGCACGCCGTCGCTTCCAGTTCAGCAAACGATAACGAACAATGCATAATTCTTAATTCACAATTCATAATTGAGGCTACGCCCATGCGATGCCAAGCAAAAGAAATAATTATGAATTATGAATTGACAATTATGAATCGTCGACAAGGTTTAGCATCTAAATCTGCCTGACTCCCCCTTATATATTATTATATAGAGGGACTACCCGCAGATTGGTTCTTCGCCTAAGCTCAGGCGCAAGCGGAGCTAATAAAAAAGAATTAACAAGAAAGTAAACAATAACAAAAGAGTTGACAAGTTAACGAGTTGACGAGTTGTTTGAAAGTAACAACTTGTTTACTTGTCCACTTGTTTACTCGTCAACTAAAACAAATTATGTCAAGAACAAACTTTGATACACTGTTGGAGGCTGGATGTCACTTCGGCCACCTCAAGAGAAAGTGGAACCCCGCCATGGCTCCTTACATCTTCATGGAGCGCAACGGCATTCACATCATCGACCTGCACAAGACCGTTGCCAAAGTCGACGAAGCAGCCGAGGCCCTGAAGCAAATCGCCAAGAGCGGAAAGAAAATCCTCTTTGTCGCTACCAAGAAACAGGCCAAGCAATGCGTTGCCGACCTCGCCACCTCTGTAGGCATGCCCTACGTCATCGAGCGCTGGCCCGGCGGCATGCTCACCAACTTCCCCACCATCCGCAAGGCTGTGAAGAAGATGACCACCATCGACAAGCTCATCGCCGACGGCACATTCAGCAACCTCTCCAAGCGCGAGATTCTGCAGGTAAGCCGCCAGCGTGCAAAGCTCGAGAAGAACCTCGGCTCCATCGCTGACCTCAACCGCCTGCCCTCCGCCCTCTTCGTCGTTGACGTACTGAAGGAACAGATTGCCGTGCGCGAGGCTAACCGTCTCGGCATCCCCGTGTTCGCCATCGTCGACACGAACAGCAACCCCGACAACATCGACTTCGTCATCCCTGCCAACGACGATGCAAGCAAGAGCATCGAGGTTATCCTCCAGGCTTGCTGCACAGCCATCAACGAGGGCCTCGAAGAGCGCAAGGCAGAGAAGGCCGACAGCGACGCTGCCGCAGAGCAGGAAGACCAGCCCGTGAAGAGAGGCCGCCGCAGCGGCAAGGCTCGCGAGGAAGAGGAAGAAGCTCCCGAAGCACCCGAGGCTGAGTAAGGGAAAAATGAAAAGTGAAAAGTGAAAAATTATCTGTTCGACCCATCGAAGCAAGACACTTAATTTTTAACTTTTAATTTTTAACTTTTAATTTTTATTTGAACTATGGAAGTTACAATGACTGACATCAAGAAGCTCCGCGAAATGACGGGCGCTGGTCTGGCAGACTGCAAGAAGGCTCTGGCAGAAAGCGACGACATGGACGGTGCTGTGGCATATCTGCGCAAGAAGGGCCAGGCTGTTGCTGCAAAGCGTAGCGACCGCGAGGCTTCCGAAGGCTGCGTACTCGTAAAGGCTGAGAACGGCTTCGGTGCCATCATCGCCCTGAAGTGCGAAACCGATTTTGTTGCCAACAATGCCGACTTCGTTGCTCTGACCCAGAGCATCCTCGACGCTGCCGTGGCTGCAAAGTGCAAGACCCTCGACGAGGTGAAAGCCCTGCCCATGGGCGAAGGCACCATTGCCGACGCTGTCACCGCTCGCAGCGGCATCACTGGCGAGAAGATGGAACTCGACGGCTATTGCACCATCGAGGGCGAGAACATCGCCACCTACAACCACATGAACCGCAACGGACTCTGCACCATGCTTGCCCTGAGCAAGAAGGTGGACGACGAGACAGTCGGCAAGAACATCGCCATGCAGATTGCAAGCGCTGCTCCTGTGGCTATCGACGAGACTGGCGTTCCTCAGAGCGTCAAGGACAACGAACTCTCTGTTGCCATCGAGAAGAGCAAGAGCGAGCAGATTCAGAAGGCTGTAGAGGCTGCCATCAAGAAGGCCGGCTTCAACCCCGCTCACTTCGACAGCGAGGACCACATGGAGAGCAACCAGACGAAGGGCTGGATTACAGCCGAGGACGTTGCCAAGGTGAAGGAAATCATCGCCACCGTTTCTGCCGAGAAGGCTGCAAACCTCAACGAGGCCATGATTCAGAACATCGCCAAGGGCCGTCTGAACAAGTTCCTCAAGGAGAACTGCCTGCTGAGCCAGGAGTACATCTGGGACAAGAACATGACCGTCGAGGCTTACCTCAAGAGCATCGACAAGGAGCTCACCGTCACCGACTTCAAGCGCTTCACTCTCCGCGCAGAGTAAGCATAGATACTAAGCCGAAAAAGAGAGGGAGGCACGCACTACGTCGCGAGCCTCCCTCTCTTTTTATATCCAATCGTCAAGCTTTACTAAAGAAAATCGCAGAATCGCTTGGCGGTTCGATTTTTTCTTTCTACCTTTGCCTTGTCTAGTGGACCAATTCGCCTTCGGGCGATAGCCAGCCACAAGGCCAAGAGAGCGTTTCCGCTTTTATCCTTGTTCTCGAAATCTGGTAAATTTCAAAGCAACGAAAGGATGACTGGCAATGTAACGCTCGTCTATATGTAGCATCGTATGCATACGGCTCCTCGCCGTCATGCAGCTACATATCACGGCGAGGGGTTATTGTTTCCTTTTCATTTTCGTTGCGGTTTACCAGAGCCAGTTGCAAGATGAGTGAGGACATGTCCCCCGCTTTTCTTGTTAACCTTACTACTTACCTGCCCGTGCGAGGGACTGCGAGCAACAAAAACAAATCGTTCAAACCAAATCGGTCATTAGAGATTTATTCCATTTTCTAATGACCGATTTTGTTTAAAGAAACAGAGCACGATGAACAAAGAAGACCTAACAAAGGCAGTATGCGAGTTAATCAGCGAGCATCTGGCTTTTGTCAGTTCTTTTTCCTGACTTCGTCGATGCGTCACCCAAATCGGCTTAACAGTTTTTTAAGGTCGAAGATTGGTTTGATGATTAGCTGCTCTTCGGTGAAGAATAAAGTCCGTCGCTTTGTCTCTGTCATCCCGTCTGTCTTTATATCGATGGAGACTATGGTCTTGGCAATTTCTATCACCTTGTCCACGCTGAGTCCGATGCCGGTGAGACGGAGAATTCGTTCGAGTTCCTTGTAGACTTTGTATGCCACGAAGCAGATACAGACGAAGTCAGGAGATTATTAGAATCTTCTTCATAAGAAGCGTTGCTGTTTATATTATAGGGTCTGAACAATACTCTCGTCGTTTACATGTCTTGCAGTGCTTTCCTATCCAGACTTCATCGAACTGGTTCATGGCTTGTTCGACAATTTCCGGGTCATCTGTCAGGATGCCAGCTTCAAAATTTCTTTTATTATCCGACTTCATACCGATGCCGGCACCTGTAAGGTTCGCACTGCCGATATAAACTTCTTTTCCGTCGAAGACAAGCACCTTGAAATGAACACGCGGACATAGCACTCGCTCCAAGCGGTCATACAGCACTGGATACTTGTCAAAGACCTCTCGAAAGTTCGGCCCTGGTTCTTTAGCATGAATGAGCCTTACTTCCACACCACGCCGAATGAGTTGTGCGATGAGTGCCAGGAATGGCTTCTTCTTTTCGCCCACTTCTACATATAAGTCTTTAATATCAGCAGTACCAATCCAAAGCAAGCGCTTCACGTTTGCTACACGAGAAAGGACCTCTTTATAGTGGGTGGTGTTGGAGATGTAGGTAATCATATAAGGTTACTTTTGCTTAATATCCAAACAGGTATTCCATGCGCCCATGATAGGCTTGATGTTCAGTCCATACTTTTCGTTGGAATGCTGCAACAATAAGTTCTTGTCCTTGCACGGTACCTGTAAAATTGTGGCTAAAGCCATCGTAAGACACTTCAACCTCCATCCCTTTTTCAACTTTACAGCCATTGTACTGGTCAGACTGTTTAATAGTAACTTTAAATAATGCCATAATGTTTTGGTCTTTGTAATTA
>DGTM01000006.1 GCA_002394305.1 Prevotellaceae bacterium UBA4336 | reverse complement strand
GTATAATATCTTCGGCATTTACAATCTCACAATTTACTATTTACAATTTTATCGCAAACGTAAAAAGGAAACGCAAACTGCTGTCTGACCTTAAAAGAGCCGGAACCCGTACTCATCTATCTCTATCCTTTACAAGGATATTGACGGTTCACTTGTTTCTTGTACTACAATTTCTGTCTATGTAATCCTATCAAAGAACGTTCTCCCGAAGGAGCGCAAAAGAACTCCGCCACCCTCGCTTGAGGCGGCTTCCCTCATTTGCGGATGCAAAGGTACGGCTTTTCTGAATACTGACAAAATATGTGGGAACTTTTTTTTCAAAAAAAGGAAACAATGTACATTTACACATTATTTATTATATACGCGCGCGAAAGGAACCCTAAGGAGACGCAACTAACACTTACTTTTTTGATGTTATCATGTGTATGAAGTAACCGAGGATGGCTTGTGCCTGTTCGGGGGTGATGAAGAGATAGAAATGCTTTCCTGCAGGATTCTTTGTATAATGTGTGTAGCCCTCGTCGGTGACGACGATGTCTCCGGCGGGGGAGATGTTGAAGAATTGCTGGGGGTCAATGGCATAGAGGACTGCTGTGAGGTCCCATGTCGGACGGTCTTCTATCTTCTTCAGGTAAACCTTATAGGAATCCACAATAGGATGATGCTTAGTCCATGTAAAGTCGTTTTCGATGCTTCGGGCAGGATAACGAACCTGGAGGCCCAGTTCGAAGGGTGACATGTAGATGGGTGTGGGCCATTCGCTGAAGACTCTCTGACAGGAGGGCACATCGTTGATGACATTGTACTCCGTGTACTTCGGGTTCTCGATGTGTCCGGCCATCGTGACCAGCCTCTTCACTTTTCGTGCGACGAGTTCCTTGCCGGTCAACGGGGAATATTCGTCGGCCTTAGTGCCGAGAAGGAGTGCCAGATTCGTGCTGAAGCCAACGGAGATGACGGTTACCGAGGCGTCGTCGGCCTTAGCCAGCAGTTTCCGATAGAGGGTGACGGCCGGAAGGAGCTTGTCATAGTCGTTGATGCTTCTCTTGTAGAGCGGTTTGCCTTTCTCGTCCTGCATTTCACAGACAATCTGCGTATAGTTTGCTCCTGCCACTCTGCTTTTGTCGTTTCGGGGGCTGGTGCCGATGGGGATTCGCTTTTGTCCGTACCATGTGTTCAGCAGGTCGATGTACTTTGGCGGGAACTCCCCCTCTTTGTTCAGCATGACGGCCATCAGGTTGATGCGTCCCTGCCTGTTGTATTTGTAGAGCATGTCTATGGCAAGCGCATCGTCCACGTCGTTGCCCATGTCGGTTTCGAATATGACATTCATTCTTTGTGCCTGCATTCCGATGGCAGCACAGCACACGGCTAAAAACAGTGTAATCCTTCTCATTTCTTCGAACATTTGTTAGTTTTGCATGCAAAGTTATAAATTTAAGGGCAATAATTATAGGATTGGCGAATGTTTTTGCATGATATGTTTGGCTGTTTAGTTAAAAAAGCTTACTTTTGTGCATTGAAAACTTAAATAACACTCTGAATAAAGACATGAATCGTATCAAGAATCTATGTGCCGTAGCCCTTGTGATGCTGGGCTTGACTGTAACGGCAAGTGCGCAGGAGAGCGAGAAGACTGTTACCTATCCTCAACTCTTCTTCGGGCTGCAAGGCGGTGGCCAGACCACCTTCACCGACTACAACAACTGGAAGCTGATTACCCCCACAGCCAGCTTCAGCTTCGGTTCGTTCTTCACACCTGTCATCGGTGCACGCCTGCACTTCAACGGCTTATGGAACAAAGGCGGGTACATTAGCGAAGTAGAGGATTTCAAGTACGACTACAAATATGTATCCTCCAACCTGGACTTGCTCATTAACCTCGTTACGCTGTTCGGCAAGAAGAACTACTATCCGCTGAATGTCTACCTGATAGGCGGCCTGGGCCTGAACTGTGCCTGGGACAACGGCGATGCCTTTGCCCGCAAGGACGAGCTGAACGGCATGCTGCCCCTGGCCTACGAGAAGAACAGCCTCAGCCACAATGCCCGTTTCGGTGCTCAGCTCGACTGGAACGTGTCGAAGCACGTCAGCATCAACCTGGAGGTTGCGGCCAACAACCTGAGGGACCGCTACAACAGCAAGCTGAGCAACGGCGAGGACTGGCAGCTGACAGCCCAGCTCGGTGTGGCCTACAAGTTTGCAGCAAAGAAGGCGAAGAAGGTCCGCGAGGAAGAGGTGTGGGAGACGCGCACAGATACCATCTGGTACGACGATGCCGTCTTCACCCCTCATGTTGAGGACGGGAAGGCCACATGGACAGTCTTCTACAAGATTCGCGAGAGTGACTTCGAGGCAGACGAACAGCTGGCTGCCATCGGTGCGTTCCTGAAGGGGCACCGCGAGTGCAAGGTGGACATCAAGTCGTATGCCGACGTGCAGACCGGCAATCCGAAGATAAACATGGAGTACTCCAAGCAACGCTGCGAGAAGGCGGTGAAGGCTCTGACTGATGCCGGCGTACCTGCTTCATCCATCACCTCGGCCTACTTCGGCGACACGGTGCAGCCTTTCGCCGAGAACGACAAGAACCGCGTCAGCATCATCGTGGCAACGGGCTTGAAGGACATCAACCAGAAGGAGATGGTGAAGAAGTTCAAGACGAAGGAGGTCCGCTATCGCGTAAAGTAAGGCACGAACTGCCTGTGCAAAGTCATTTCACGACTGAGAAATAGAAATAGCCGGCTGCGCCGCCGCCTGTGGGTCCGCTTTGCGGGGTGATACGTCCGCTGTAGGAGGTATTGTCGACGATGCTGCCGTTGTCGATTGTCACGCCCTGTCCGCTGTAACTGTAGCGGGCAACGAACTTGATGGTATCGAGTTTGCCATAGTCTGTGGGCTCCATGTTCTCGGGGAGCAACATGTGGCAGAGAGGGTCGGCAGCACCTATGGTATAGCCGTGGGAGTAGCCCGACACGTAGCCATCATAGTTGGTGTGCTGGTTGTAGACTTTCGTGGCATGTTGTTTGTTGCCGTCTGCATCGAGTGTGTCGTAGCAGATGGTCCAGGAGTAGTACGTGGCGTTGATGAGGTGGCCGAGGTCCTTCTGGTGTGCCGTGAGGTGGAGAGAGTCGCCGGGATGCAGGATGATGTTGCGCGGATTGCCTTGCGTGTAGTTGGGATAGCTGCCTGTCGTGTAGGTGAAACCATTCCAGGTCGGGCAGTAAGAGGTGTAGTCGTTCTTTCCGCAGGCAAAGAGAAAGAGCAGAGCGACCATTGGCAGTGGACAGGTGAAAAATGACTTGCGCATGGGTAGAATGTTGAGTTTTGTATTATATATTATGTATTAGACCGAGTTTCTTCAGTTCGGTGTAGAGCTTTTGCACTGGCAGTCCCATCACATTGAAGTAGGAGCCCTGCAACGAGGTGACGCCGATGTAGCCTATCCACTCCTGTATGCCGTAGGCACCGGCCTTGTCCAAAGGGCGGTAGTGCGTGACGTAATAGTCGATTTCGGCTTCCGTAAGTTCGGCGAACGTGACGTGGCTGACCGACGAGAACGAGTGTTGCCTTCTTTCATTGGACATTGAACATTGGCCATTGACCATTGGGGATTGGACGTTGTACGTCAGCGTGACGCCCGTGACAACCTGATGAGTCCGTCCGGAGAGCTTGCGGAGCATTCTGGCGGCATCTGCCTCGTCCGTCGGTTTGCCCAGCACTTCGTCGTCGAGGCAGACGATGGTGTCGGCCGTGATGAGCAACTCGTCTGCTCCGAGTGTGTATGCCGCGGCCTTCTTGCGGCTGATGTATTGCGCTATCTCCTCCGTCGGGAGTCCGTCGGGATAGGACTCGTCGAGCCCGGGCTGTGTGCGTACTTCGAAGTCGAGGCCCAGCCCGGCAAGCAGTTCCTTGCGGCGAGGGGAGTTGCTGGCAAGTATGATTTTATAGTGCATGATTCTTTGTCTTATTGTTTGTGGTTACCAACTGAAGGCATCGGCGCTGGCCATCCATTTCCCCTGAGCCTTCAGCACCTGCTCCACGACATCGCGGACGCAGCCCAGACCGCCGTCCTTGTGGCTGACATACGTGCTGATGTCGCGAATCTCGGGTGCGGCGTCGGCGGGGCAGCAAGGCAGTCCGACCTGCCTCATCACCTCGTAGTCCGGGATGTCGTCGCCCATGTAGAGCACCTCGTCGGCAGAGAGTTCGTACTTTTCGAGCAGACGCCGTAGGGCGACCGTCTTGACGGCACTGCCCAGAAAGACGTCCTCGATGCAGAGAGCCTCATAGCGGCGGCGAATGGCTTCCTCGTGTGCTCCGGTGATGATGGCGACATGAAGGCCCTCGTTGACAGCAAGGCGCAGGGCGTAGCCGTCCTTCGTGTTGAGCGAACGCATCAGCACGCCCTCGTCATTCATCTGAATGGTCTCGGCGCTCAGCACGCCGTCCACATCAAAGACGAGTGCCCGTATCTTGGTCAAGTCGTAGTTTATCATCGTGTATGCTTTTGCTAAGGAGCTGATACAACGTGCACTGTTCATCGTCGAGGAGTGCCATCTGAGCCTTCATCACCTGTTCGTCCCAGCGGACGGCCGGTCCGGTCTGTGCTTCGCCCGGCATGAGCTGGTCCATCTTGTCGGCCGTCTCGTGGATGAGGGGCAGCATGACGGAGAAGGGAATGTCGTGGCGGGCAAGCAACTCGGACGTGATGCCGTAGAGACGGTTCACGAAGTTGCAGCAGAAGACGGCTGCGAGGTGGAGGTACTTGCGGCGCTCCGAATCCATCGGCTCCGCACTGCTCCCCATGCTTTCCGCAAGCTCGCGGAGCAAAGATAAATCCTGTTCCTGCGCAGCCTCGATGTAGAACGGTACGCGCGAGGCCGGTATCTGCCGTGCCTTCGAGATGGTCTGCAAGGGATAGAGCACGCCACGACGCTTCTGTGAAAGCACGTCCATCGGCACGCTTCCGGCGGTATGGACCACCAGCCCCGCGACGTCTCCAATCTCCTCGCTGACCGAGGCTATCGCCCTGTCGCTGACGGCAATGATGTAGAGGTCGGCATCTCGGGGGATGGGACACGTCCGCTGCCGTCCGCCGACGCTGGTCAGCAGGAAGGGATGTCCGATGCTTCGGCCGAGGAAGCTGGCGATGTTGCCCGCACCAATCAGTACTGTCCGATGTGTACGCGCTCCCATTTCAAGCGGTCTTCGTTCTGTGGCTTGCGTTCCATGCCTTTGTGGCCGACGGCAACCATGCAGACGGCCCTCATCCCATCGGGGATGCCGAGCAGGGACTTCACGATTTCCTCCGTCGGACGGCCCTCGGCGTCCATCCGGTCGCGCACCTGAATCCAGCATGCCCCCAGCCCGAGGTCCTCGGCCTGGAGCAGGATGTTCATGGCCGCAACGGAGGCATCTTCTATCCACACATCGCTCACCTGCGGGTCGGCCAGCACGACGATAGCCAACGGCGCACCGGCCAGGAAGTCGGAACCCACGGCTTTGCTCCGGCTCAGAGCCTGGAGCATCTGCTTGTCCTCCACCACGATGAACTCGTAGCTATGCAGACCTTTACTGCTCGGCGCCATGAGTCCGGCCCGCAGCAGGAGCTTCATATCGTCGCCGCTCAGGAGTTCTTCGGTAAACTGGCGCATGCTGCGCCTCGTCTTTATCAGTTCGCTGAAGTCTTTCATAATGTCAAACGCTTTTGCACGACAAAGGTACGACTTTTTAATTCAAAATTCAAAATTATTAAATTCAAAATTGGGCGTCGGGGCGAAAAACACGTTCAAGGGCCAGGTTTGCCGTGCCTCGTCGACGAACATCGCACAGGGTTGTTCCGGAAGAGCCTAGCGCTTATTCCGGAAGAGCCTAGCTCTTATCTCGGAAGAGCCTAGCGCTTATTCCGGAAGAGCCTAGCGCTTTTTTAGGAAGAGCCTAACGCTTTTTTAGGAAGAACAAGGCTCTGATATGCGAAACAGCACGCTCCTATTTCTGGTTCGACACGTGCTTAGTTCGTCAACGACACGTGCTTAGTTCGTCAACGAAGCGTGCTTAATGGACCCACCTCGCGGGGAAAGAGAAAAAAAGTTGCGGGGTTACATACAAAAACGAGGGGCTTCTTCGTTATTATAAATAATGAAACGTTTCTTAATACTCTTTTTGCCTCTCTTCTGGGGCATAGCAAACCTGTCGGCACAGGAGGAACAGGCCGACACCGCCAACGTGCATCTGAAGGGAAAGGTCGTGGACGACAGCCAGGACCCTGTGGCTCTGTGCCAGGTTCGTGTCGAGGGACAGCCCTTCGGCACAACGGCTTCGCTGGACGGACAGTACAAGCTCTCCTTCCGGACAGCCGACAGCGTGGTCATCGTCTACAGCATGATTGGCTACGAGACACGCCGCCGCGTGCTGAAAAAGCCGCAAGGCAACCTGACGCTCAACATCGTGATGCGCGAGAGCGGCAAGGAGATGGCAGAGGTAACCGTGGCCGAGACACGCCGACAGATGGGCTCGATGCAGGAACTCAGCAAGAAGGACCTGAAGCGCATGCCCTCGACCAGCGGCAACGCCGTAGAAGAGCTCGTAGCCACGCAAGCCGGCGTCAGCACACACAACGAGCTGAGCAGCCAGTACAACGTCCGCGGCGGTTCGTTCGACGAGAACTGCGTCTACATCAACGGCGTAGAAGTCTACCGACCCATGCTCATCAGCAGCGGACAGCAAGAGGGCCTCTCCGTCATCAACAGCGACATGGTGGAGAAGATCAACTTCTCGGCAGGCGGCTTCGAGGCAAAGTACGGCGACCGCATGTCCAGCGTGCTCGACATCACCTACGCACACCCCGAACGACTCGAGGCAACCGTCAGCGCAAGCCTGCTCGGTGCAAGCATCTATGCAGGCTACGGCAACAAGCGGTTCTCCTTCTCCAACGGATTCCGCTACAAGACCAACCAGTACATGCTCGGCTCGCTCGAGACAAAAGGCGAATACAAGCCCAACTTCCTCGACTACCAGGCATACCTCCGCTGGGCCCCCTCGCAGGACTGGACCTTCGACGCCATCGTCTACATCAACCGCAACAACTTCAACTTCAAGCCCTCCGACCGCGAGACGAAGTTCGGCACCATGGAGGACGTGAAGAGCTTCAAGGTCTATTTCGACGGCAAGGAAGAGGACCAGTTCCAGACACTCTTCGGCACCGTCCGTGCAGCCAGGCGCCTGGGCACTTCGGGAGCCCTGAGCCTCACGGCATCGGCCTTCAGCAACCGCGAGAAAGAGACCTACGACATACAGGGACAATACTGGCTGAACGAGACGAACGGCGACGAACAACTCGGCGTAGGCTCCTACATGGAGCACGCACGCAACTTCCTCTACAGCTCCGTACAGTCCGTCAAGCTGGCCTACGACCTGAAGAAAGGCAGCCACCAGATGCAGACAGGCATCGGATGGAAGCACGAGAAGGTGCGCGAGAACTCGAACGAATGGGAGTACCGCGACAGCAGCGGCTACAGCGTGCCCCACACAGGCAACGACCTCCAGGTCATCTATAACATGAGAGCCGCCAACGACATCAACTCCAACCACCTGGAACTTTATGCCCAGGACACCTACCGAAAGGAAAGCAGGCTCGGCATCCTCAGCTTCAACTACGGCATGCGACTCAGCTACTGGAGCTGGAACAAGGAGTGGCTCTTCAGCCCACGCGCCAGCATCGGCTTCGTCCCGGCCGCAAACGACGACTTCACCTTCCGTCTCGCCCTCGGCCTCTACAACCAGCGCCCATTCTACAAGGAACTGCGCGACACCGTCACCCAGGCCGGCAACACCACGGTCCAGCTCAACAAGGACATCAAGTCGCAACGCTCGTTCCAAGTCGTCGCAGGCATGGAGTACAAGTTCAAGATTGCAAACCGGCCCTTCAAGCTCACAGCCGAAGCCTACTACAAGGCACAATGGAAGATGAATCCCTACAACGTGGACAACCTGAAGGTCGTCTACTACGGCAACAACCTCGCCACCGGCTACGTCGTCGGAGCCGACATCAAGCTCTACGGAGAATTCGTGCCCGGCACCGACTCGTGGGTCAGCTTCGGCCTGATGAAAGCCTCGATGAACCTGAACGGGAAAGCCATCCCGCAGCCCACCGACCAGCGCTACAACATCAACCTCTTCTTCTCCGACTACTTCCCGGGCACAACACGATGGAAGATGAACCTCAAGGCCTCCATTGCTGGCGGACTGCCCTTCGGCCCGCCACATACCGGACTGGAGCGCAACGCCTTCCGCGCACCAGCCTACCGTCGTTTCGACATCGGCATGAACTACCGCCTCATCAACAACGAGGACCAACACCTGCGGCGTGCCAAGTACCTGCGCAACATCTGGCTCGGCCTCGACTGCTTCAACATCTTCGGCCTCGACAACGTGAGCAGCTACTACTGGATAACCGACATCTCGAACCATCAGTACGCAGTCCCCAACTACCTCACCGGCCGTATGATTAACGCCCGAGTGCTGATAGAACTGTAAAAATACGCCCCAAGGCTTTGCCATTCGCAAAAAAAAGCATAACTTTGCAGTGCTTTTAACAACAAACCTATTAAAAACAATTAAAAATATCACAACATGAAGATTTCACGCATTGAACATCTGGGCATCGCCGTGCAGAGCATCGACGCAGTACTGCCCTATTTCCAGGATGTACTCGGCCTGGAGGTTTACAAGACAGAAGTTGTAGAGGACCAGAAGGTAAAGACAGCTTTCCTGAAGGTCGGCGAAGTGAAGCTCGAGCTTCTCGAACCCACTTGCCCCGAGAGCACCGTGCAGAAGTTCCTCGACAACGGCGGACGCGGCGTACACCACGTGGCCTTCAAGGTGGAGGACGGCGTGAGCGAAGCTCTTGCCATGTGCGACGAGAAGGGCATCCGCCTCATCGACAAGGCTCCCCGCAAGGGCGCCGACGGCCTCCACATCGCATTCCTCCATCCGAAGAGCACTTGCGGCATCCTCACCGAGCTTTGCGAAGAATAAAAACCATCAGCCCTTTCAGCCTATCTGACCGAAGGGAAGAGCCCCTCTCCCGCACGAGAGGGGCTTTTTTTAACACTAAAAATGCATACACTATGAACTTGAAATCTATTATATCAACGCTTTTGCTTATTCTCCTCCCCTTTGTAGGAGCAAAGGGAGAAAACTTGACGCCCGAAAACCAGACCATCTATCTGCGTCACATCTACGAGCAGACCAACGACCTGCAGCAACGCCAAGCCACACTTCAGCTCATGGCCCAGACAGGAACCTACCAAGCCCTGACCTTTGCCACATCGCTCCTGGAGGACGAAGACATCGCTCCGACAGCCGCACAGACCGTCTGGTCCATACTGGCAGCACACCCCGAATACAACGGAACGGCAACGCGCCAGGCACTCTCAGCCATCATCCCCATGCTCAAGGGAAAACAGAAGAAGGAAGCAAAGGCTTGGCTTGCCGCTGCCGACAAGAACGAGGAAGGTTTCGTCTGCCTCTTCAACGGTAAGGACTTGGAAGGCTGGAAAGGCCTCGTGGAGAACCCCATCGCACGCTCCAAGATGACCAGCCAAGAACTCGCAAAGGCACAAGAGAAGGCCGACGAGCTGATGCGCCGCGACTGGGTCGTAGAGGACGGAAACATGCTCTACATCGGTCACGGATGGGACAACATCTGTACAGTGAAGCAGTACGGCGACTTCGAACTCCTCGTCGACTGGATGCTTGACCCCAACGGCAAGGAACCCGATGCCGGCGTCTATCTGCGTGGTGCGCCACAAGTTCAGATATGGGATATCCGCCGCACCAACGTCGGCGCACAAGTCGGTTCGGGCGGACTCTACAACAACCAGAAGAACCCCTCCACACCGACAAGCGTCGAGGACAACAAACTCGGCGAATGGAACACCTTCCGCATCGTCATGAAGGGCGAGAAGGTGACCGTCTGGCTCAACGGCGTGAAGGTTGTGGACGACGTTGTCCTTGAGAACTACTGGGACCGCAAGCAGCCCATCTTCCCGCGCGAACAGATTGAAATGCAGGCTCACGGCAGCCGCTGCTACTTCAGGAACATCTACGTAAAGGAACTTTAGAAGCCTCACCCCACCCCCTCTCCCGGGAGAGAGGGGACACCATAAAAGGGATTAAATTACAAAATAGCTAAATCGTAAATAAAAAGTAAATCGTAAATTGTCAAATAGTAAATCATTCCGCATCATCTTCATGGGCACGCCGGACTTTGCCGTGCAGAGCCTCAGGCGACTTCTCGAAGAGGGATGCAACGTGGTAGGCGTCGTCACGATGCCCGACAAAGCCATTGGCCGGCATCACGACGTGCTGCAAGCCAGTCCCGTCAAGAAGTTTGCACAGGAGAAAGGCATCCCCGTGCTGCAGCCAGAGAAGCTGCGCGACGAAGCCTTCCTCTCCGAGCTCCGTGCATTGAAGCCCGACCTACAGATTGTCGTTGCCTTCCGCATGCTGCCACAGGTCGTGTGGAGCCTGCCCCCAATGGGCACCTTCAACCTCCACGCAGCCCTGCTGCCGCAGTACCGCGGCGCAGCCCCCATCAATTGGGCCATCATCAACGGCGACACCGAGACAGGCATCACCACCTTCTTCCTCGACGAGCAGATCGACACCGGGCGCATCATCCTGCAGGAACGCACGCCTATTGCCATCGACGACTGTGCCGAGGACGTGCACGACAAACTCATGATGCAGGGGGCCGAGCTGGTGGTCAAGACGGTCCGCCTCATTGAAAGCGGTCAGGCCAAAGCCACCGACCAAAGCCAGTTCATGACGGACGAGCCCCTGCGCCCTGCCCCGAAGATATTCAAAGAGACATGCCAAATCAAGTGGAAGGAGCACACGATGAAGAGCGCCTACGACTTCATCCGGGGTCTCAGCCCCTACCCTGCCGCCTGGACACAAGTCATCGCCAACGGCAAGGAGACGGAGATGAAGGTCTTCAAGGCCTCCCTCGTTCCCTCCGATGGAAAAGCCTCCCCCGTCCCCTCTGAAAGAGGGGGGAACGACGGCGATAAGGCTGTTGCACTCTTGGAGAGAGTTGGGGACAAGCTGCTTGTGGCGCTGCCCGGAGGATTCCTTTCCCTCGACGAAGTGCAGCTTGCAGGCAAGAAGCGTATGCCCATAGCCGACCTGCTAAGAGGAACTAACATATCTAATATATATTAAATATGAAATACAAGCTAACCCTTCTCCTTCTTGCCTGCTGCTCGATGATGCAGGCACAGACACCTGTCTATCTCGACCCCTCGAAGGACATCGAGGCTCGCGTGGAGGATGCGCTCAGTCGCATGACCCTGGCCGAGAAGATTGACGTGATTCATGCACAGAGCAAGTTCTCGAGCGCTGGCGTGAAACGCCTCGGCATGCCCGACTTCTGGACCGACGACGGACCTCATGGCGTACGTCCCGACGTGCTTTGGGACGAATGGGAACAGGCCGGACAGACCAACGACTCGTGCGTGGCCTTCCCTGCCCTCACCTGCCTGGCTGCAACGTGGCAGCCTCTTGTCTCCTCTTTGTACGGTCGTGCTTTGGGCGAAGAAGCGCTCTATCGCGGCAAGGGCATGATACTGGGGCCCGGCGTGAACATCTACCGCACTCCTCTCGGAGGCCGCAACTTCGAGTACATGGGCGAAGACCCTTATCTGACATCCCGCATGGTGGTTCCATACGTCCAGGGATTGCAGAGCTGCGGCGTAGCAAGCTGCGTAAAGCACTATTGCCTGAACAACGACGAGGAGTATCGCCACCAGGTGAACGTCATCATCAGCGACCGCGCCCTGCATGAGATTTATCTGCCAGGCTTCGAGGCAGCCGTGAAGGAAGGTAAAGCTTGGGGCATCATGGGAGCCTACAACCTCTACAAGGACGAGCACAACTGCCACAACCAGTACACACTGGGCAAGATACTGAAGCAGGACTGGGGCTTCGACGGCGTAGTGGTCAGCGACTGGGGCGGAACGCACAACCTCGACCAGGCGGTCAGGAACGGGCTCGACATGGAGTTCGGTACATGGACAGACGGACTGACCATGGGGGCAACGAATGCCTACGACAACTACTACCTCTCCAAAGGCTATCAGAAAGCCATCCTCGAAGGTAAATACACCACGAAGGAACTCGACGAGAAGGTGCGCCGCGTGCTCAGACTCTTCTTCCGCACCACGATGAACAAGCAGCGCCCCTATGGCTTCCTCTGCAGCGAGGAGCACTATGTGACGGCCCGCCTGGTGGCCGGAGAGGGCATCGTGCTCTTGCAGAACGACAGGAACGTGTTGCCCATCCAGCCAAAAGGCAAGAAGATACTTGTCGTGGGCGAGAATGCCATCAAGATGATGACGGTGGGCGGAGGCTCAAGCTCGCTGAAGGCTCAGCACGAAATCAGTCCGCTGCAGGGTCTCCAGGAACGGCTGAAGGTGTCTGACTGCCAGATAGAATACGCTCGTGGCTACGTAGGCGATGTCAGCGGCAACTACAATGGCGTGACAACTGGTCAAAACCTCAAGGACGACCGCTCGCCTGAGGAGCTCATCAACAAGGCCGTGGAGAAGGCTAGGACGGCGGACTACGTCGTCATCTTCGGCGGACTGAACAAGAGCGACTACCAGGATTGCGAAGGACACGACCGCAAGACGATGGACCTCCCCTATGCTCAGGACAAGCTCATCACGGCTCTGGCGTCGGTCAACAAGCAGACCATCTACGTCAACATCAGTGGCAACGCCGTCTCGATGCCTTGGCGGAAGCAGGTTCCTGCCATCGTGCAGGGTTGGTTCCTGGGCAGCGAGGCTGGCACTGCCTTGGCCTCTGTACTGGTGGGCGACACCAATCCCAGCGGGCACCTGCCTTTCACATGGTACGAGAACCTCAGCCAGGTGGGCGCCCACAGCTTTGGCGAAGCCGCTTTCCCGGGCATCTGGCGCGAAGGAAAGAAGATTATCGACGAGGAATACAAGGAAGGCATCTACGTCGGCTATCGATGGACGGACATGAAGAAGCTGAAGCCCGCCTTTGCCTTCGGGCATGGGCTGAGCTACACCACCTTCAAGGTAAGCAATCTCAGGTCAGCCTTCGACGAGACTACCGACGGCAACATGACCTTCAAGGTGGACGTGACGAACACAGGCGACCGCCCCGGAGCAGACGTGGTGCAGCTTTACATCAGCGACGTGAAATGCAGCGTGGACCGTCCCGTCAAGGAGCTGAAAGCCTTCCAGAAGGTGATGCTGAAGCCCGGCGAGACAAAGACCGTCACGCTCAGCACAGACAAGCGAGCACTCTCCTTCTGGGATGAGGCAACCGACGGCTGGAAGGCTGAACCCGGCGAATTCATTGCATGGGCAGGCGACAGCAGCGACCGCCTCACCTGCAAGGTGAAGTTCACGTTGAAGTAACACAGATGACATGCAAGCACAGACGGAATCACAAAGCATAGCAAACTAAATCTTCAAAAACGATATGCATAACATACTTCTTTCACTCATACTTCTGCCTCTGACGGCATTTGCAGAGCCGACAGACATCACTGGCATCCGTCTGGCCGGCCCTTACCCGGTTACGATGCCCTTCATGACGGACAGCCTCGACTCGGAAGGCAACAAGATTGACCTCGACGAGGTATTTATGGAACTGCATATTGAAGGGACAAAAGGCAAGGAGCAAGAGGCAAGAGAAAACAACACCCTCAGCACACAAACCTCCTACCCTCTGTCCCCAACCACCAGCCCACAACTATACCTGGCCTCCTTCTCCCTGCAGAACACAGGCTTTGCCAAGGGGAAAATCAACGTGAACTGCGAGAGCAAACACAAGCTCTTCATCGACGGCAACGAGCAGGGCACTGACTTTGAACTCGTTCCGGGCCGACACGATGTATCTATCAAAATTCTCCGCAAAAGCGACCAACCCGACACCCTCCGCGTATCGGTCGAAAGCGAGCAGGCCATCGAAGTCAATCCCGAAGGAAAACGCTACTGGACGAATGCCGACATGATGCACGGCGAACGCTTGACCGGCGTGGAACTCTCCAGCTCGGGCAAGTACGTCCGCATCCGCAAGAACATCACCTACAAGGGTGGCGAAACGGCTGGCAAAGACATCTTCATCGACCTCACGACCGGCAAGGAGTTCTGTCTCGACGGCTTCCAGCATTGGCTTCCTAAAGGCGACCGCTACCTCCGCTGCTACCGGGAGAAAGAGGGCACATGGTGCTACGAGACCGTCGACCCCAAGACAGGCGAGAAGACCTACGTCGGCAAATATACAGGCAAGGGGAACGCCTACCCGACGCGCGACCTGAAGCACTTCCTCGTGACCATCGACGAGAAGGTGCCCGAGGAGAAGAACAAGGACGTCCACCAAATCCTGGAGCCCGACGACCGCCAGCCTGGCTGGCGCAACCGCCGCAACTACTCGCTCTACGACATCGAGACGGGCATCACGACACCCATCACCAAGGGCGCACGCAACGTCTATGTCATTCCGAACCAGGACGCAAGCCGCTTCCTCATATCCATCCGCACGGAAAAGCTGACGGAACGCCCCTTCGAGTTCACCGACCTGCTTCTGCTCGACGCAAAGACAGGGAAGGCTGACACGCTGGTCCGTCACGATGGCTTCATCGGCTCGGCCTCATTCTCGCCCGACGAGAAGTATGTGGCGCTCACAGGCAGTCCCGAGGCCTTTGGCGGCTTAGGAAACACCCTGCCCCAAGGTGTCACACCAAACAGCTTCGAGTACGAACTGTTCCTCATCAACCTCGAGACCAAAGAGGTGCGCTGCCTGACTCGCGACTTCGACCCGTCTGTCACGTCATATCAGTGGTCGGAACAGGATGACATGATCTATGCCCTCTGCGAGAACCGCGACCTGAAGAGCCTCTACCGCATCAGCCCGAAGGACGGAAAGGCCGAGATGCTGCCGCTCTCTGAACCTTATATATATAGCAGCTTCAGCTTAGCCGAGGAGAAGCCCTTCCTTGCCTATATCGGCGAAAGCAGCACGAGCACAGACCGCTGCTGGCTTCGCGACCTCACTTCCACGAAAGGGGGCCGAGGCGGACAGAAGGAGCGCTTGCTCTGCGACCTCAACCCCACTCGACTCAAAGACATTCAGTTGGGCGAATGTCACGACTGGAACTTCAAGGCCGAACGAGGCGACACCATCTATGGCTGCTACTTCCTGCCGCCGTTCTTCGACGAGACAAAGCAATACCCGATGCTCGTCTACTACTACGGCGGCTGCTCGCCCGTGGGCAGGCTGCTCGACAGCTACTACAACTTCCAGGAATGGGCAGCGATGGGATACGTGGTTTACCTCATTCAGCCCTCCGGTTGCAGCGGTTTCGGTCAGGAGTTCGCTTCGCGCCACGTCAATGCCTACGGCGACTACACAGCCGACGACATCATACAGGGCACCAAGCAGTTCTGCAAGGAGCATCCCTTCGTCAAGGCCGACAAGGTTGGTTGCCTTGGAGCAAGCTACGGAGGCTTCATGACAATGTATCTGCAGACCGTGACCGACATCTTTGCCGCGGCAATGAGTCATGCCGGCATCAGCAACCCGGCCAGCTACTGGGGATACGGCTACTGGGGATACAGCTACAGCACGACCTCCGCGGCCAACTCTTATCCCTGGAACAACATGGAGCTCTATAGCGGACATGCCCCGCTCTTCAATGCCGACAAGGTGCATACGCCCATCCTCTTCATGCATGGCGGAGCAGACACCAACGTACCCATCAACGAGAGCATCCAGATGTTCACGGCCCTCAAGCTGCTGGGCAGGGAGTGCGCCTTCATCACGGTCGACGGCGAGAACCACCACATCCTCTCCTACAACAAGCGCATCCGTTGGCACGACAGCATCATGGCCTGGTTTGCCCGCTGGCTGCAGGACGACCCAACCTGGTGGAACACGATGTATCCCGAAAAGAATCTGAAGTAATGACGTTAGAAGAAAAGATAGGTTTCAACGAAATACGTGCGATGCTGCACGGCTATTGCCTCAGTTCCCTGGGGCACGAGCGGGTGGATGCCATGCAGTTCCTCTCGGATCACGTGGCCGTCACGACCCTGCACCAGCAACTCAACGAGCTGAGCTACATCCTGCAGACGACCACCGACCAGCCCGAGCAGGACTTCTTCGACCTGCGAAACGACATCCACCGCATCCGCATCGAAGGAGCCTATCTTGAAGAGGAAACGATGTGGGAGCTCCTCCGAGCCCTGCGCACCCTTCACGCCTGGATAAAGATTATCCGCGACGAACCGGGCGAGGGCAATGCACTTCCCCAAAGGGGGAACGGAGAAGGGGCTCTCGAGAAGCTTGCCGAAGGTGTCTTCACCTTCCACACCGTCACACGTCGCCTTGAACAGATACTCGACAAGTACGGTCGCATCAAGGACGAAGCCAGCAGTGAGCTGTCTGCCATCCGGCGGGAACTGAAACGAGCCGAGGGAAGCGTCAGCCGCACCCTTGCAGGCATCCTCAAGTCAGCACAGGCCGAGGGACTGGTGGAAAAGGACGTGACACCTGCCATGCGCGACGGCCGTCTCGTCATCCCTGTTGCCCCGGCCCTGAAGCGACGCATCAAAGGCATCGTCCACGACGAGAGTGCTACGGGCAAGACTGTCTTCATCGAGCCAGCAGAAGTAGTGGAGGCCAACAACCGTATCCGCGAACTGGAGGCCGACGAGCGGCGAGAGGTCATACGCATCCTTCGCGAGTTTACAGAGCAACTGCGACCGAACCTGAAGGAACTGCTGCGAGGCTTCGAGTTTCTTGCCGACATCGAGTTCCTCCTTGCCAAGCACCAGCTGACGAAAGCCATCGAAGGACGTTCGCCCGAAATATACTCCACGCCTCTCATCGATTGGTTCGACGCACGGCATCCGCTTCTCGAAGCCAAGTTGCGGGGACAAGGTTCGAAGATTGTGCCGCTCTGCATCACACTGACCAGACGGCAACGCATCCTCATCATCAGCGGTCCCAACGCTGGCGGCAAGAGCGTCTGCCTCAAGACGGTAGGCCTGCTGCAATACATGCTGCAATGCGGACTTCCCATCCCCCTGGCCGACGGCTCCAGGGCTGGCATCTTCAGTCAGATCTTCATCGACATCGGCGACGAGCAAAGCATCGACGACGACCTGAGCACATACAGCAGCCACCTCCTGAACATGAAGCGCATGATGGCTGGATGCACGCCCACCACATTACTATTAATAGATGAGTTCGGCGGAGGCACGGAGCCAACTATCGGCGGCGCCATCGCGGAAGCCGTCCTGAAACGCTTCGTGGAGAAAGGTACCTTTGGCGTCATCACGACGCACTACCAAAACCTCAAGCACTTTGCCGAGGACACGCAGGGTGTGGTGAACGGAGCCATGCTCTACGACCGCCAGAAGATGGCCGCACTCTTCCAGCTGCAGATAGGCAACCCGGGCAGCAGCTTTGCCGTAGAGATAGCCCGCAAGATAGGCATTCCCGAGGAGGTGATAGCCGATGCCACGGAGCTTGTGGGCCGAGAATATGTCAATGCCGACAAGTACCTGCTTGACATCACACGCGACAAACGTTACTGGGAAGGCAAGCGGCAGACCATCCACTCGCAGGAGAAGCAGATGGTGCAGACCATCGAACACTACGAGAAGGAGATAGAGGAACTGCGTGGCAAGCGCAAGGAAATCATCCGCGAGGCAAAGGCCGAGGCCGACAAAATCATTGCCGCCGCTAATGCTCAGATAGAGAACACCATTCGCGAAATCAAGGAAGCCCAGGCCGACAAGGAACGGACGCGTTCTGCACGCCAGCAGTTGCAGACCTTCCGCGAAGAGGTCGGGCAGATGAGTCAAGAAGAGCTTGATGCCTACGTCGAAAAGAAGCGCCAGCAGATAGAGGCGCGACGCAAGCGACACGCAGAGAGGCAGGCGGCAAAACAAAAGACCCTCTCCAAACCTCTCCCCCGAGGAGGAGAGGCTTCCGCGGCGGACTCCTCCTCGGAAGAAGAACTCAAGGTGGGGGCCTCTGTCCGCATCAAGGGGCAGACTTCTGTGGGCACCATCACTGCCATCAAGGCCGGACAGGCCACCGTCACCTTTGGTGTGATGCGGACGCTGGTCGACCTCAAACGGTTGGAGGCCTCCCCCAGCCCCTCCAAAGGAGGGGAGAACGGTGGGCTGGCAACCAGCGACGAAGAGAAGCAAACGGTGATGGTGAGCCGACAGACAATGGACAGCATCCGCCAGAAGCATCTCGACTTCCGTCAGGAGATTGATGTGCGAGGCATGCGGGTCGACGAGGCCCTGCAAGCTGTCACCTACTTCATCGACGATGCACAGCTGGTGAGTGCTTCCCGCGTCCGCATCCTCCACGGCACAGGCACAGGAGCCCTCCGCCAAGCCATCCGCCAATACCTGAACACCATCCCAGGCATCGCCTCCTTCCACGATGAGCATGTTCAGTTCGGTGGTGCCGGCATCACAGTTGTAGAACTGAAATAGAACGACTTACCAATCATACCATGAAACATTTACTGATTTTGTTGGCAGTCCTGTCGGCTATGAGCGCACAGGCAAAACAATGGACTGCCGATGAAGTGAAAGACATCATCCGAAAGGCTAACACCTACTGGCAGACAAACAACTCCGCCGAGGTCCGGGCCTTTTGGGACAACGCGGCCTACCACACAGGCAACATAGAAGTGTACAAGCTGCTGAAGGACCAGCAGATGCTGGACTATAGTGTCCGCTGGGCTGAGCACAACCATTGGCAAGGTGCCACGGAGCCGGATTCGAGGAAATGGAAGTACCGGCAGTATGGCGAAGGACAGGACTATGTGCTCTTCGGCGACTGGCAAATCTGTTTTCAGACATACATCGACCTCTACAATCTGGATGCGGCAGACAGGAAGTCCGAGCAGAAAGTGGCACGCGCCAAGGAGGTGATGGGCTTCGAGGCAAACTCGAAGGACAACGACTTCTGGTGGTGGGCCGATGCCCTGTACATGGTGATGCCTGTAATGACGAAGATGTACCTGCTCACAGGCGATACGAAGTATCTGGACAAGCTCTATGAAAACCTGTGCTACAGCGACAGCATTATGCTCGACAACGAGACCGGACTTTATTTCCGCGATGGGAAATACATCTTCCCGAAGCACAAGACTGCCAGCGGCAAGAAGGACTTCTGGGCACGCGGCGACGGATGGGTGCTCGCCGGTCTTGCAAAAGTGTTGCAGGACATGCCAAAGGACTACCGCCACCACGCGTTCTTCGCAGAGAAATTCGTCCGTCTGGCAGAAGCAGTCCAGACGCTACAGCAACCGCAGGGGCACTGGACACGGTCGATGATGGACCCCGAACAGGCTCCCGGCTACGAGACCTCCGGCACAGCCTTCTTCTGCTACGGCCTGCTCTGGGGCATCAACAACGGCTATCTGCCGAAGAAGATGTTCGCTCCAACAGTCGAAAAAGCCTGGCACTACCTCTCGGAAGTCGCTTTGCAGAAAGACGGGAAGGTGGGGTACGTGCAACCCATCGGCGAACGGGCCATCCCCGGGCAGACCGTCGACGCTAACAGCCAAGCCAACTTCGGTGTTGGCGCTTTCCTGCTGGCTGCATGCGAATACTGCCGATACCTACAGACAGAGAAGCTCACCCTGACTTTCCGGAACGGGAGCAATCGACAGCGGCAGGAGGTGGCGGAAGTTGACTTGCAGGCCGTTTGCAGCCAGCTGGGCATCAGTCCCGACGAACCGCTGGTGATAGAGAACGTGGCCGGACAAGAGGTTGCCAGCCAGAAGACCCACGACGGGAAGCTGTTGCTCTTCGTGGCTCTGCATCCCAAAGGCAAAGCCTCGTTTACCGTCAGCAAAGGCAAACCCGCCAAACCCCAGGCATACGTCCAAGGCAAGGTCTACCCTATCCGCAAGGACGACCTCGCCTGGGAGAACGACCGCACTGCCTACCGTCTCTATGGTCCTGCGCTGCAGAAGACGGGCGAACGCTCGTTCGGCATCGATGTGTGGGTGAAGAATACGCCCGAGCTGGTGGTGGAAGAACGCTACATGAAAGACCGCGAAGGAAACATGATGGAGGACTCGCTGCGAAAAGCAGGACAGAAGGTGGCACTTGCTGAGATAGACCGCAATACCTCGTTCCACCTGGATCATGGCAACGGCATGGATGCCTACGGCGTAGGTCCCTCGCTGGGATGTGGAGCGCCTGCCCTGATGAACAACGGAAAGCTGGTGTTCCCTTACTGCTACAAGACCTGTCGGATACACGACAACGGCCCTCTGAGATTCACAGCCGAGCTGACCTACGGCACTACTGCCGACGGCATCACCGAGCATCGGTTGATTAGTCTGGACAAAGGTTCGCACTTCAACCGCATGACAGTCTGGTACGACGGCCTCGAACAGCCGACAGCCTTGGCCGCTGGTGTTGTCCTGCATGGCGACGAGGGAATCGCCCTGGGCAAGAACTATGTTCGCTATGCCGACCCGACCGACCGACCCGACCTGCATCAGTCGCAAGTCTATGTGGCAACGCTGTTCCCCAATGGCGTGAACAAGACCAAGGTGCTGAAGGGCGAACTGAACCATGCAATCGGCATCGTGAACCACTATCAGGGAGCACCCTACACCTACTACTTCGGCTCAGCATGGAGCCTTTATGATGTCTGCTCCGAGGCTCAGTGGCAGACTGTCATCGATGAATTTATGAATAACCTGCGTCGACCGCTCACATACAACATAACAAAATGACTAAGAAGCTATTCGTACTGACAGCAGTCCTCATGCTGCTGTTGCCTCTGCAGGCTGCCAAGAAAACGAAGCCGGCAGAGCAGACCGACCGCGAATACTGGTGTTCGCTGGCATACAAGATGACACAGCCTGTGCTGGAGAACATGGCAAGAGGTGAGTTGCAGAAGAACATGAAGACCGAGTTCTCGCCGTCGTTCGACAATCGCGACCGCAGCGTAGTCTACATGGAAACATTCGGCCGGCTGATGACCGGCATAGCTCCCTGGCTAACCTTGCCCGACGACGACACAGCCGAAGGCCTGCAACGCAAGCAACTGAGGGAATGGGCATTGGCCGCCTACAGGAACGCTGTAGACCCCGACTCGCCCGACTTCCTGTGCTGGGGCAAGTCGGGACAGAATCTGGTGGACGCTGCCTTCATTGCCGAGTCGTTTCTCCGTGCATGGGACACCTTGTGGATGCCGCTCGACGACGTCACCAAACAGCGTTTCATCAAGGAGTTCCAGTCACTGCGCAAGATTGACCCACCCTATACCAACTGGCTGCTCTTCTCGTCGACCATCGAGAGTCTGCTGGCGAAGGCCGGTGCACAGTTCGACGAATACCGCGTCAACACAGCCTGCCGCAAAGTGGAGGAATGGTACGTTGGCGACGGCTGGTATGCCGACGGCCCGAATTTTGCCTTCGACTACTATTCCAGTTTTGTGTTCCACCCCATGTATCTCGAGACGCTCCAAGCGATGGTTGATTCCAAACACAGTTCGCGCCTGGATTACAAGAAGTACCACGAGCGTGCCCTGAAGCGGGCGCAGAAGTTCGCACTCATCCTGGAGCGCTTCATCTCTCCCGAGGGCACTTTCCCCGTCTTCGGTCGCTCCATCACCTATCGCCTGGCGGCAATGCAACCCTTGGCCCTGATGGCTTGGTACGAGAAACTGCCATCCGAGCTGACGAACGGGCAGGTGCGTGCCGCCCTGACCAAGGTATTGCACCGGATGTTCGATGCCCAGGAGAACTTCAACGATGCCGGATTCCTGACCATCGGCTTCTGCGGCTCACAGCCCGACGTGGCCGACTGGTACATCAACAACGGCTCGCTCTACATGACCTCCATGATGTTCATGCCGCTGGGACTGCCAGCCAACCATCCTTTCTGGACTGATGCTCCCGAGCCTTGGACCCAGGTGAAAGCCTGGGGAGGCCAGCCCTTCCCGAAGGACCACCGCTGGGCCGACAACATTCAGACCCGCGACAGGTGGTAGTCCGGAGGGGGCAGGTCCCACCCTCTCACCTCAGGTCTCCTACCTGAATGACATCCTTGTCGTTGTAGTTCAGGTTCTCTCCTGCCATACCCCAGATGAAGGTATAGTAGTATGTGGCGCTGGCGCAGTGGATGCTCCACTCGGGCGACATGATGGCCTGTTCGTTGTGCAGCCAGACCACGCGGCTCTCCTGGGGCTCGCCCATGATGTGGCTTACGGTCTGCCCCTCTGGCACATTAAAGTAATAGTAGGCCTCGATGCGCCGGCCGTGGGTGTGAGGGGGCATGGTGTTCCATACGCTGCCCTCCTGCAGCTGGGTCAGCCCCATCTGCAACTGGCACGGACCTTCCTCGAGCGAGGTGTTGACGATGAGCTGGTAGATGGTGCGCTGGTTCGACTCGGCCAAGGTGCCAAGCGGTCCGGTGACGGTTGCCTTCAAGCTCTGAATCTTGCCGTTCTTGCGGCCGTCCAGGGTAATCCATTGTGTCTTGTAATGATGGTGGGCTGTAGCTGAGTTCAGGTAGAACTTCGCGGGGTTCTTGGCATCTTTCGAGCGGAAGATGACATCCTGGTTCGAGTCGATGTCCTTGCCGTCCTTGTCCTTGCCAAGCCATCCTCGCCCGATGTAGAGGGCTTCGCGGTAGCCGAGCGGGTACTCCTGGCCGTCGACGATGACCGACCCTTCGCCGCCTGTGTTGATGATGCCCAGCTCGCGGTTACGCATGAAGTAGTCGGCACGGAGCTGAGGGTCGGTTTCCAACCTCAGGTCCTTCGTGACGGGCATGGCGCCGCCGAAGATGAAACGGTCGTACATCGAATAGGTCAGGTTGATTTCGTCGGCAGCCATCACCTTCTCCATCACGAAGCGGTCGCGCAGAGTCTTGGTGTCGTAATGCTTCACATCGTCGGGGTGACAAGCCTTCTGGAAGTTCATCTTCTGCTGGGCGAACCCGCTTGTAAGATTTCCCATAAGCATGAGGATTAAAATAGTTTTCTTCATTGTTGTATTGTTGTTTAGGTTGTTGTCGTTCATTCTGTCTGCCGGTCCGCAAATATCACCGTGGCGCTTCCGAAATAAGACCCTTGCTCTTCTGAAATAAGACCCTAGCTCTTCCGAAATAAGACCCTAGCTCTTCCGAAATAAGACCCTAGCTCTTCTGAAATAAGACCCTAGCTCTTCCGAAATAAGAGCATGGCGCTTCCAGACCGACGTCGCTTAGTTCTCGCAGAGACATCGTTGTCTTAGAGATTACTCCGTACCTCCTCGGCGACGATACACAGGCGGTTGTAGTACATCATGCCCAGGGTAAACGCCGTCAGCAACGCCATGCCAACCCACTGGAGGTTATTCACACACTTGTAAATGGCCCAGCCGAAGAGCGAGGACGCAAAGTCGAGCGCCCCGGCCTCGAAGCCCTCGGGAATCTTGGCGCTGGTGTCGCCCGTCTGTTCGAACACGGCATGGGCTGCCTGCGTAAAGGCTGGAGCCATGTCCGTCACGAAGTACAGTCCTACGACCAGTGCTATCAGTCCCACGATGAAGGTCTTCACGACGTTTCCCTTCGTGTAGGGCAGCACCATCACGAACACATAGAACAAACCTGCAAGCGAGGCCAAAGGCAGGAACTCGTTGCCAGGCAGGACAACGGCGATGCCCAGTGTGACGGGTATGAGCAACAGACTTACGACGAGTGTCGTGGGGTGCCCTATCACGAGCGCCGGCGACATGCCGATGTAAATCTTCTTGATTTTGAATTTCGTGTTAAACAACTTCGAATTCGTCACCACCTGCTGCGTCTTCTCCGAAATGGGCATCAGGCCGTCGATGAACAGCCTTGTGATGCGCGGAATGAGCTCCATCACGGCTCCCATCGTGACGCCCAGGAACAATATCCTCTTCACATCGAGCTGAGCCAGGGCTCCTATCAGCGCTCCGACGATGACACCCAGCACCAACGGCTCGCCCAGTACGCCGAACTTCTTCTTCAGGCCCTCGGCATCGATGTCGAGCTTGGAGAACCCAGGAATCAGGTCGAGTACCTTGTTGATGAGCATCGCGAACGGCGTAAAACTCTGTACGAAAGGCTGCGGAATGGAGATGCCTTCCATCCCCTCATAGTAGCCCTGGAAACGACTGGCCGTCCGATCGGCCATCACCAGCGTGTTGATGTAGCAGACAATCGCAGCAAAGTAGCCCCAGGCCAGACTCTCGCCCATGACGAAATAGGCCACGGCTCCGATGAAGGCAAAGTGCCAGTAGTTCCAAAGGTCGATGTTCACGGTCCGGGTGGTCTTCGTAATGAGCATCAAGAAGTTTACCCCCAGACATATCGGGATGATGAGTGCCCCCACGGCAGTGTTGTAGGCCACGGCAGCAGCGGCCGGCCAGCCCATGTCGAACACGCCAAGCTGCAAATCGTACAGACGCGAGATTTCGGAAAGCGGACCGCCGAAGTTGTTTGTCAGCAAAGCTGTGACGATGCCGAGGCCCACGAAGCCGACACCCACATAGAGTCCCGACTTCAAGGCCTTTCCGAACTTCATGCCGATGCAAAGGCCAATGATGGTAAAGAGTATGGGCATCATGACCGACGCCCCAAGGTTGATGATATAACTGAACACCTGTTCCATCCTTAGAATGAATTAAGAAGCAACGCTCAACGCAAGTCAACTATGAATTATGAATTATGAATTATCTATGGTTGCTTGCCGATATAAGCCAGGATGCCGCCGTCGACGTACAGGATGTGACCGTTGACTGCATCCGAAGCATGCGAAGCCAGGAACACAGCCGGACCGCCTATCTCCTCCGGATCCAGCCATCGGCCGGCAGGTGTCTTGGCACAGATGAACGAGTCGAAGGGATGGCGGCTGCCGTCGGCCTGGCGCTGGCGGAGCGGAGCCGTCTGCGGCGTAGCCACATAGCCCGGGCCGATGCCGTTGCATTGGATGTTGTACTCGCCATACTCCGAACAGATGTTGCGCGTCAGCATCTTCAGGCCGCCCTTGGCAGCTGCGTACGCACTCACCGTCTCACGCCCGAGCTCCGACATCATCGAGCAGACGTTGATGATTTTCCCTTCGCGGCGCTCCATCATCTCAGGCACTACCGCAGCCGAGCAAATGAACGGTCCCACAAGGTCGATGTCAATGACCTGCTGGAACTCTTCGCGCTTCATCTCGTGCATCGGAATACGCTTGATGATGCCCGCATTGTTGACCAGGATGTCTATCTGCCCCACCTCGGCATGGATTTTTTCCACGAGTTCCTTCACGGCCCGTTCGTCGGTCACGTCGCAGACGTAGCCCCTCACGTTCTCGATGCCGGCCTCCCTGTAGCTGTCCAGCCCACGCTGCTTCGCCTCCTCGCTGCGACAGTTGAAGATAATGTTCTTGATGCCAGCCTCGGCGAAAGCTTTGGCGATGCTGAAACCGATGCCGTAACAGGCTCCCGTAATCCACGCGTTCTTGCCTTCCAGAGAAAAGATGTTTTTCATGTTGTTTTGTCGTTTATTGTATTATATATTATGATGTGTGTAGACAAAGATACACAAAAATGTTAACAGGCAGAGCATAAACACTCGAAAAAACTATAATTGCGGCAGAAAATGTCATTTATTAATGAAAAAAGCCTTACCTTTATCCTCGAATTTCAAGCTTTATACCCAAATGATTGGAAATTTATTCAACAGGACAGAGCTGCTGCTTGGTGCCGATGCGATGGAACGGATCAGAGAGAAACGCGTCATCATCTTTGGCGTGGGGGGCGTGGGAAGCTGGTGCGCCGAGTGTCTGGTGCGCGAAGGCATCGGACACCTGACGATCGTGGATAGCGATGTGGTCTGCGTCACCAACTGCAACCGGCAGCTGATGGCAACCACCAAGACAATCGGCAAGCCAAAGGTCGAGGCTCTGCGTGGGCGCTTGCTCGAAATAAACCCGGAGGCGGAAATTGTCGCATTACAGAAGAACTTCAGCAGCGAGACGGCCGATGAGTTCCACATCGGGACCTACGACTACGTCATCGATGCCATCGATTCGCTACGGGACAAGATAGAGTTGATAATCAAGGCCCTTTCTAACTCCCGCCCTCCTGTCCTCTTCTCTTCGATGGGAGCGGCCCTGCGCATCGACCCGACGAAGGTGCGTGTCTCGGAGTTCTGGAAGGTGAAGGGCGACCCGCTGGCTGCAGCGATGCGCTCGGCGATGCGGCGAAACAAGCTCTTCCCGGCACGCAAGTTCCTGTGCGTTCACAGCGAGGAACAGCCTCTGCCCAACCTGGGGAAAGCCCTTCAGGACGGCAGTCAGACCTTCTCGAAGGTGCAGACGAATGGCTCCCTCGCCCACATCACGGCCATCTTTGGCATGACGTTGGCGGGACTCGTCATTCAGAATATCTGCAAGGAATAAAGGACCAGCGGCAGGGCCGGAAAGGTTACTTATCCTTCCTCCCGAAGACGGAGAAGTGGACGTAGCGCTTGGGGTTGGCCTTGAGGTCGGTGACGAGGCTGTCGGCACTCTGCACCGTATGGTTCAGGTTGTCGTAGACCGAAGGGTCGGACATGAGTTTGCCCAAAGTGCCGTTGGGGTTCTGTATCTGCTCCATCATGGCGTGCACGCTGCTGATGGTGACATTGACGCTATCAAGGGTGGCCTGCAGGTCAAGCTGGTTCATCTTGTCGGTCAACTGTGCAACATTCTCGCCAGCCTGGGTAAAAGTGCCCGTCATCTTGGGTATGTCGTTTCGCAGCAGGATGTTCAGCTGTTCCGTGCTCTTGTTGAGGTTCTCCGTGACGAGCTCTGCGTTCTGGATAATGAGCGGCAGGTTAGGGTTGGAAAGCAACAGGTTGAGGGTAGCCACAAGCGTATCAACCTTTGCCACGACCTGCTCCAGCTGTGGCACCATTCCGCCCACCTTTGCCATCAGTCCGCTCACGTCGTTGCCCTTGATTGTGTCGCCAGGATGATAGGCCTCGGTCAGATTGGTGGCAAGCAGCATGTTCAGCGTACAGCCGCCCAGAATGGCTTCGTCAAGCTGTGCCGAGCTGCCCTTCGGGATGCGGAGCCCCTTTTCGGCGCTGATTTCCACAACCACCTCCCCGGGGTGTTTGTAGTCGTAGCTTATGTCGCTTACAATGCCTACCTTATATCCGTCGGCATAGACGGCGCTACTCTTCGCCAGTCCTTTAGTGTTACTGAAGGTGATGTAGTACACCTCATTGGATTTAAACAAGTTTACGCCCTTCAGGAAGTTAATACCCAGGTAGAGCGCAACGAGGGCAATCACGCCCGTAAGTCCTATCTTTACTTCAGGTTTCACCTCACATTAACATTTAATCATTTACTATTTACCATTTGGACGGCAGCAAATTATTCACTTTTCACTATTCACTTTTCACTTCTTGTACGCCACAAAAGCATTGTAGATACTCTTGGCAAGAGCGTTCACCCCGGCTTTTGAGGTAAGATAGGCTGCTTCGGCGGGATTATTGATGTAGCCCAGCTCGATAAGGACGCTGGGCATGCTGGTGGCACGAAGCACAAGGAAGCCGGCTTGATGCACCCCTTTGTCCACGCGCTTGGCACTGTTGCGGAACTGTTTCTGAATGAGGCCTGCCAACTTGACGCTGCTCTCCATGTTCTTGTCCTGCATGAGTTCGAAGATGATGTAGCTCTCGCTCGAGTTTGGGTCGAAGCCCTCGTACTTCTGCTCGTAGCCTTTCTCCAGGGTGATGACGGAATTCTCGCGCTTAGCGACAGCCAGGTTGTCAGCTGCACGGTGCATACCCAGGGTATAAGTCTCCGTGCCTTGCGGTCCTACTTTGGCAGCAGTGCTGTTCGTGTGTATGCTGATGAAGAGGTCGGCCTTGGCGCGATTAGCAATGTTGGCACGTTCGTCCAGCTCGACGAAGACGTCCGTCTTGCGTGTATAGACCACCTTCACGTCCTTGCAGTTCTGTTCCACAAGCTTGCCGAAAGCCAGTGCAACAGCCAGATTGATATTCTTCTCCTTGCCTGTCTTGCTCTGTGCCCCAGGGTCTTTTCCGCCATGTCCGGCATCAATGACCAACGTATAGGGCATAGCTGCCAAACAGCAACAGAGCAGCAACAGAATACAGGTAATTCGTTTCGTCATGTGTCAAAATGTACATATTTCGCCTGCAAAGTTACGAACAAAAATTGAAATACGAAAAAAATGAATGAATGAAAAAGTAAAAGAAAGGGAAATAATGTATCTTCCGTGCGCTTCATGTTTCTTATCGTGAAACAATTCTGTAAAATTGGTAATAATATCAGGAATAGATGTAGGTAATATATTAAATAAATGTTGTAAATTTGCAGTCGAAACACAAACGAAACTATGAAGAAAGTATTATTGTCTGCAATGCTGCTGGCCGCCACCCTTGCGGCTTGCACAAACAAAGAACAAATCAAAACAGAAGAGAATATGAGCACAACACTGCAACTGACCGGGGAATGGGACAAGACATTCCCCCTGAGCGACAAGGTGGAACACCGGAAGGTGACGTTCCACAACCGATATGGCATCGAACTCGCTGCCGACATGTACATCCCGAAAGCAAATCGTCCGGAACAGAAAGACGGGAAACTCCCTGCCATTGCTGTCAGCGGACCTTTCGGAGCCGTCAAGGAGCAGTCGAGCGGACTCTACGCCCAGCACATGGCCGAGCGCGGCTTCCTGACCATTGCCTTCGACCCCTCGTTCACAGGCGAGAGTGGCGGCGAACCGCGTCGCATGGCTTCGCCCGACATCAACACCGAGGACTTCCTTGCCGCCGTCGACTTCCTCAGCACGCAAGCTGATGTCGACCCCGACCGCATTGGCATCATAGGCATCTGCGGTTTCGGTGGCATGGCCGTCAATGCCGCTGCCCTCGACCCGCGCATCAAAGCCACCGTTGCCTCCACAATGTACGACATGAGCAAAGTGAACGTCGAGGGTTACTTCGCCAGCGAGGACTCGCCCGAGAAGCGCATGGAGAAGCGTCGCGCCATAGCAGCACAGCGCACTGCCGACTTTAAGGCAGGAACCTACCAGCGGGCTGGAGGCGTCGTCGATCCGCTGCCCGACGATGCCCCTTGGTTCGTCAAGGACTACCACGCATACTACAAGACCAAGCGCGGCTATCATGAACGTAGCGGCAACTCCACGGACGGATGGAATGTCGTCGGCTGCCAGTCGTTCCTCAACCAGCCCCTACTCTGCTGGGCACAGGAGATAGAGACCCCCGTATTGCTCATCCACGGCGAGAAAGCGCACAGCCGCTACTTCTCGGAGTACGCCTTCGAGCGGATGACAGGCCGGCACACGGAAGGCACAAGCGCAAAAGAGGGCAACAAGGAGCTCCTAATTATCCCCGGAGCATCGCACGTCGACCTCTACGACGACGTGGCTGGCGTCATCCCATACGATAAGATGGAACAATTCTTTAAGGAGAATCTGAAATGAAGTTACGTTACTGCATCTTGCTGATGTCAACAATGCTCTTCGTCTGCTGCTCGTCCGACGACGAGTTGCAGGCGGAGACGCCGCAGTCCACAAGCGCTATGACAATGAACATCACCATCGGCAATGTGACCCACGAAGTGACCCTGGTCAACAATGCTGCCACACAAACACTGTTGGCAAAGCTGAAGGAAGGTCCCGTCACAGTAAAGCTCGACACCAACGACAACTTCGAGATATGGGGCTCGCTAGGCTTTTCACTGCCTTCGAGCAACGAGTACATCAACGGACAGCCAGGCGATGTGGTCCTCTACAGCGGCAGCAACATCTGCATCTTCTATGGCTACAACTCGTACAGCTACACCCGTCTGGGCAGAATAAACGGCCTGTCAGCCGACGAACTGAAGACATTCCTCCGGGGCGGAGAATCGGATATCATCGTCACCCTCTCGCAATCGGAAGCCACAGCCATCCGTCGCATCAACGCGACAGAGGAGAAGGATGTCTATTACACGCTCGGCGGTCAGCGAGTAGAACATCCATCAGGCGGCATCTACGTCAGGAAGCAAGGCTCAGCGAAAGACCACGTGAGGAAGATTCTCCGCTAAACAGCCTTGGCAATCGCAAGCTCTGGGCCGTCTGTCACAGCTCAGGAAATGCTCATGCCTAATTCGAAGGCTTCCTGCAGTTTGGGATTGCCTTCAATCTCTCGCGCATCGTTCACACCGCCGCAGAAAAGCGTGCCGGCCAAACGGCTCTTGGGATAGCAGTCTATCCAGCCGGTCAGCCCAATCTCGGCGCGTTTCGGCGTCTCAGCCTCATCCTCGGCAGCCGTCGAGAGCAAGTAGACATCGCGGAACTGATAGTCCTGCTCGTACATGGCATTCATGCGGTCAATAAGGGTCTTCATCTGTCCGCTCATCTCATAATAATAAATAGGTGTAGCCCAAACCACGACATCGGCCCTCAGCACCTTAGTCATGATGCCGTTCACATCGTCATTGATGACGCAACGGCCCAGCTTTTGGCACCCCATGCACCCCTTGCAGAACTGAATGTTCTTGCCGACGAGGGAGATTTTCTCCACATCGTTTCCCGCTGCCTTGGCACCTTCCACAAACTTGTCAGCCAGCATATCGCTGTTCGAGCCTCTGCGCAGACTCGTTGAAATAACAACTATTCTCTTCATGATATCTGTGTTTAATTTTCGAGTACAAAATTACAACATTTCTTCCAAACGGGAAGCATATTTCTCAAAACATTCACATACGGGCACAAAAAAAGCAGCTACCTACTTCGCCAGAAGCAAATAGCTGCTTTTCCTTTTTTATTCTGTTTTCCTGTCAGAACTTCCTCCAGACCATTTTGTTTACGACGCCGACATAGCTTTGGATGATGCGGACAACTTTCGTTGAGACATTCTCATCCACATAGTCGGGAACGGGGATGCCTGGGCAGTTGTTTCTTATCAATTCGACTGCAACGTCCACGCTCTGGAGCAAGCCTTTCGTGTCAATGCCGCTCAGCACGAAGCAACCCTTGTCAAGGGCCTCGGGACGCTCGGTGCTGGTACGGATGCAGACTGCGGGGAAGGGATGGCCGATGCTTGTGAAGAAGCTGCTCTCCTCGGGCAATGTACCGCTGTCACTGACCACAGCAAAGGCGTTCATCTGAAGGCAGTTGTAGTCGTGGAAGCCCAACGGCTCATGCTGGATGACGCGCCTGTCGAGCTGAAAGCCCGACTGCTCCAGGCGCTTTCGGGAGCGGGGATGACAGCTGTAGAGGATGGGCATGTCGTACTTCTCCGCCATCTTGTTGATGGCTGTGAAAAGGGACATGAAGTTCTTCTCGGTGTCGATGTTCTCCTCCCTGTGGGCGGAGAGAAGAATATATGGTTTGACTTGCTTGCCATTCGGCAACACTTTGGGGTTCACACGGAAATCACGGAAATTTTCCTTTGACTGCGCTGGCGCAGCCTTTTCTGTGCTTTCTGTGCTTTCTGTGAGACCCAAACGCTCGTGGATGTCAGAATTCATAATCTCTGTGAGGTTGTTGTGCAGCACCTCGGCCATGGGGCTTCCCGTCACATAAGTGCGTTCCTTTGGCAGACCGGTATCGGCAAGGTATCTTCTTGCATGTTCGCTGTAAGCCATGTTCACGTCGCTGATGATGTCCACGAT